>JAKBTL010000060.1 GCA_021844425.1 Actinomycetes bacterium
CCTCTTCGCGCGCCTCTGCAAGCTCGTCGGGGCGGGCGAGGGAGAACCGCTCGTCCAGCCAGTCGACACAGGTGGCAGAGAGACCCAGCCGTCGGGCCGTCCTGGCGACGTCCATCGCCGTGTTGCCCGCGCCCAGCACGAGGACGTGGGCCCTGCGCCCGGTCTCCTCCGCGGCGTGGAGGCCCATTGCGCCGAGCCACGCCGGCACGCCGTCGTCGCTGTCGATCGCTACCTGGGCCGTCTTCAAGAACGTGGTCGCGTCGGTGACGCCTTCGAGGTCGGCACCTGGTATCGGGAGACGGACCGGGAGGCTCGCACCGGTTGCCACCACGACCGCATCGTGCTCGGCCAGCAGCTGTTCGAGCGCGCCAGCGTCGACCCCGACCCCGCAGTGCAGCGCGACACCGGCCTCCTCGAGCTGGCGCCAAGGCCGGGAAGCCACAGCCTGCGGCAGGGTGAAGTCGGGGATGCCCCATCCGAGCAGCCCTGCGGGCACTGGGTCCCGTTCGTAGACGGTGACCGCCGCGCCGGCTTCGACGAGTGCCCAGGCGGCGCCGATGCCCCCAGGGCCGGCGCCCACGACGGCCACTGACAGGTCGGCGTCGTCACCGCGCTGGGGCGGCGGCACCGGGTGCTGCTCGGCCACGAAGCGCTCGAGCTGGCCGATGGCGACCGGCGCCTCGCCGGCGAGCGACCACGTGCACGCGCCCTCGCACTGTGCGGACTGGTTGCACACGCGTGAGCAGATGTCGGGCAGGACCGAGGTCCGGCGGAGGACCGCATGGGCCTTCTCCAGGTCCCGGTCTGCGATGGCCGCGATGAACCCGGGGATGTCGTTGTGCGCCGGGCAGCCCCGCACGCACGTCGGGTCCGGGCACGTGAGGCACCGCTGCGCCTCGGTGAGCGCCTCGTCCCAGCTGCGCAGCCCTTGGCGCACCTCGCGCACGTCAGCGAGCAGCGGCTCGGGGTGCACCACCTCGGTGGTCACGCGGGTCCCCGCGAGCGCCGGACCGGTCACCACGATCGCGCTGAAGGGGCACGTGCGGACGCACTGGCGGCAGCCGACGCATCGTTCGTCGTCGGCGACCGCGACCCAGCGCCCGGGGTCCATGTCGAGCGCGCCGGCAGGGCAGCGGATGACGCACTCCTGGCACCCTGCGCAGCGGTCCACCAGGACGTGCACCTGGGGCCGGTCGGTGCCGGCGGTTCGGTTGTTGGTCATCGTGATGGCCATCGAGCTCCTCCTGGTGGTCCGGCGACCGTCAGCTCGCCGCGTGCATGAGGACGTACAGCACGCTCGCCGCCGCCCCGCATGCGAGGACGACGCTGAGCGTCGTCAGCCGGACGCCGAGAGCGCTCCGGCTGACCGGCACCAGCTCCCGGCCGGCGATCCGCCACGTCGCCCACGCCGCCGCCGCGGTGCCGGCGATGATCACGGCGACCTGCACCACCACGATCCAGCCGTTGGTGAGGATGTGGAAGCCGTAGATCGACGACGTGGTCGACATGTAGCCGGCGATGTGCGCGACGGCGGGCACCACCCGAGCCGAGTGCTTGAAGAACTTCGGCAGCTGCCGGGCGAAGTAGTCGGCGCCCACCACCGGGATGAGCCCGTAGGTCATGGGGACGAAGAACGCCCGGAACCGCGAGGTCCGGTCCACGAAGCTGTCGTGGTAGGTCTCGGGCACGTCCCGGCGACCGAGTCCCCGGGAGACAAGCCAGGCGATCCCGGCCAGGAGTAGGCCGACGACCGCGATGAGGCCGAGGTAGTCGACCGGGTTCGGGTAGTGGGGGATGCCCATGTAGCGGTTCAGCCAGCCGTCTAGCGAGGCGTAGAGGCTGGTCGCATTGAACTGCTGGAAGACGACGAGGCCCCAGAGCGCCGCGATGCCCCAGGCCACGTCGGCCCGGCGCCGGCGCGGCGCCACCACCGAGGTGAGAGGGCGCTGGAGGAACAGTCCCACGTTGCCCTCGGGGCAGGACTTGTAGCACTCCGAGCACAGCCCGCACGACAAGTTGGAGTCTGCGCTGCCCGGCCACGTGTACCACGGGCACCCGTAGCCGTTCTCGCCGCCGCGCATGCAGTCCTTCGTCCGGCACGAGAGGCAGACTTCGCGGTCCTTGGTCCGAAAGCCCGCCACCGAGCCCATCGACCCGACGGTGCCGATCAAGGTGGAGAGCGGGCAGACGTAGCGGCAGAAGGTCCTCCGCTCGAAGACCAAGAAGAAGATCAGCGCCGACGACACGATGCCGACGACCATCCACGAGGTGTCCGCGGGGTTGCCCGGCCCGGCGATGTTGAAGAACTCCTCGATCCAGGTGAGGACGATGAAGCTCACCACGGGGATCAAGAAGCCCAGACGGGCGAGCGGCTCGGGGAACTTGCGCCCGAGGCCGAGCGCCTTCTGCGTGCGACGCCAGAAGGTGCGTCGCTGGATCCACTCGGCGAAGCCGCCGAAGGGGCACATGGCGCACCACGCTCGCCCCACCACCACCATCATCACGAAGACGAGGCAGAACCAGATGTACCAGGTGATCGCAGCGCCGAAGTTGAGACCGGGGATGGCCGTTCCCGCGATGCCGACGAAGATGACCGTCCAGAAGATGACCTGGTTGGGCACGATGAGGAGGAACTGGAACTTGCGGTTGCGCACGAAGCGCGCGACGCGCGGGTTGCGCGTCAGCTCCAGACCCGGCTCCGGGTCGGTCGGCGAGAACCGCTCGGCGAGCCCTTCTCGCCGCGTCGTCCCCAGCCGCACGGCCGTCGACACCGGGTCGGCAGGGGCGTCGCTCTCGCGGTCCTCCAGGTAGACGGCCATCGACCCCTCCTTGCCTCCGTGGTCTGTAGTGGCGCTCGAGGCTCCGAACAGCCCCTCTGCAGACGTTGGGTACGTATAGTGAAATACTGAACTTTACCTTAGTTACCCCTCGACACTACGTCAAGTGGAAGAGTAGACTTTTTTTCGTGGACCTCGCACTGTCGAGCCGGGGCAGGTACGCCCTCCGGGCAGCGGTGTTCCTCGCGGCGGAATACCGCTCGGGGACGCTTCGCACCCAGCAGCAGGTCTCCGACGCGATGGGGGTGCCCCGCAGGCTCGTGCCTCAGGTCCTGAGCGACCTCGTCCGGTCGGGGCTCGTCGTCTCCGCGCACGGCGCGCACGGCGGCTATCGGCTCGCGCGCCCCCCCGGGCAGGTGCGTCTCCTCGACGTCGTCGAGGCGGGGGAAGGGCTCTTGGAGAGCGCCTGCGGCGTCCGGAGCGGCAGCTCCGCCGAACGAGCTGCCTCTCGCGTGCAGGTGCTGCTGACAGAGGCAGGGACACGGTTCCGCCGCGTGCTCTCGGTCACGACCCTCGAGCATCTCGTCGTTCCCCGGGACGGGGCCACCCCGCACCCCGGCTCGCTCCCCTGCGGCGTGCTAACGATCTCCCGAGCCCAAGGAGCGACCGTGCGCGTGGGGAGCGGCCTCGCTGTCCATGAGCAGGTCGGCGAGGAACCGGTCGAGCGACGCTTCGACCGGATCGGGACGTCGGCGAGACCGCAGCGTCGCGACGGCGGCGGCGGAGAAGATGACGCCGTAGAGGAGGAGCGCGACCAGTGAGCCCGCTACCACCGCCGCGCACAGAAGCAGCACCGTTCCCACGCTCTCATCGTGAGGCCGCCGAGGCGCGCCGAGAACCGGGGACACCCCTCCGTGATGCTGCGGTTCGCATCGACGGAGTCCGTGAACCTACGGAGCCGGCTCGTGTCCGTGTAGGGGCGACCGGGTGCAGCCCGGTCCGGATCGTGATCGTCGAAGATCACGCGCTCGTACGCGAGGGCACCGCGCAGCTGCTGGAAGCCACCGCGGATCTGCAGGTGGTGGGCCAGTGCGGGACCGCAGAGGAGGGCGCCGAGCTCGTCGAGCGGCTCGCTCCCGACGTGGCCCTCGTCGACGTGAACCTGCCGGGTGCCAGCGGGCTGGAGCTCGCGAGCGACATCGCCCGGCGCCGGCCGTCGACCCGCGTGCTCGTGGTGAGCGCGTACGACGACCATGCCTACGTCGCGGAGGCGCTCGAGATCGGCGTCGGGGGCTACCTGCTGAAGACCGCGTCCGGGCGGGAGCTCGTCGAAGCGGTCCGGCTCGTCGCGGCGGGGGTGTTCGTCCTCGACGGCGCGGTGTCGTCGAGGCTCGGGCGCATGCGGCGCGGGACGGCACCCGGGCACTTCGACCCGCGCGCGCTCACGCGGAGGGAGGCCGAGGTGCTCTCGCTCGTCACCCAGGGACGGTCCAACAAGCAGATCGCCGCCGAGCTCTCACTCGGTTTGCGTACGGTCGAGTCCCACGTCTCGAGCCTGCTCGCGAAGCTCGGCGCCACCTCGCGCACCGAGGCGGTCGCCCACGCACTGCGCGGGGCCGCAGACCCACGAGGGCGGATCGATGGCGAGATCCTGGGCCCCTGAGACGGCCCAGAGGGACCAAGAAGAAGGCTCGGGCAACCTCGCCGACGTCGTCCGCCGAGCCCTTCGGCCGCCGCTGCGCGACCGGCGGTTCTGGACGGTCCAAGTGGTGGTGGTGTTCCTCGCCGGGCTCCACCTGCTGGTCGATGTGCACTCCCCGGGAGATACGGGGGCGTTCCCCGGAGGCATCCCCGTTGCCCTGCTCATCGTGCCGGTCGGCTACGCAGCGCTCCGCTACGGCCTGACCGGATCGGCGGCAACCGCGGCCTGGGCGAGCCTCCTGTGGCTCCCGGACCTCCTGCTCCCCGTCGACCAAGGCCACGCTCCCTCAGACCTGGTCAACCTCGCGCTCGTCGACGGCGTGGCACTCTTCTTCGGCCAGCGGATCGAAGCCGAGCGCCGGGCGCACGCTCGCGTCGAACGCGCAACCCTCGGCCGCTTGGCAGCCGAGGCGGGGTATCGCCAGCTGTTCGAGGCGAACCGGGCGCCGATCCTCGTGCTCGACGCAGGGGGCGTCGTGAGCGCCGCCAACCCGGCAGGAGCGGCGCTCTTCGGTAGCCGCGCGATCGGGACGCCGGCCACCGAGCTCGTCGACGCGGGCCCGCTCGCCGCGCTGCACGGTCAGGTCTTCACGCTGGACGACGGCCACGACTACCGGGTCGCCGTCGCAGAGCTACCCGAGGGCGGCGACGCTGCGGAGCAGCTCGTCTTCGAGGACGTGACGAAGGAGCGCAGCGAGACCCGGCGGGCCGCGCGGCAGCGCGCGCTCATGGTCGCCGCCGAAGAGGAGCAACGCCGACGCCTCGCCCGCGAGCTGCACGACGAGCCGCTGCAGCTCCTCTTGCACCTTGCGAGACGGTTCGAGACCCTGGGAGAGTCGACCGGCGTCCCCCCGGCGGTGGCGTCGAGCCTCGAGGATGCCCGGGTGCGTGCGCTCGAGGCCGCGACCAGGCTGCGGAACCTTGCTCGGGACCTGCGGCCGCCGGCGCTCGACCAGCTCGGCCTCGTCCCCGCCCTGTCCAGCTTCCTCGCCGAAGCCGAGGACGACAGCGGGCTCCTCGTCGACCTCGAGGTGTCCGGAGAGACGCACCGCCTCCACCCCGACGTGGAGCTGGGTGCTTTCCGCATCGTCCAAGAGGCGGTTCGCAACGCCATCCGTCACGCCGGTGCACGAGAGGTGCACGTCGGGCTGGCGTTCGACCCCGGCATCGTCCGACTGAGCGTCATGGACGACGGCGTGGGCTTCGTCGTCGACGACGCGGATGGCTCGGCCCAGCGTTCGGGCCTCGACGGCTCGGCAGAGCACCTGGGCCTCGTCGGCATGGCCGAGCGCGCCAGCCTGCTCGGCGGCCAGCTCGACGTGCACAGCGTTCCCGGGCGCGGCACCGACGTGCTCGCCCGGCTTCCGGGCGAGCCTGGGAGCAGCCCGGCTCGCGAGGCGTGACACTGGCGCGGCACGCCCCACGCCGAGCCTCGGCGTCTTCGACCCGTGCGCCGCGAGTCGCGTCGGGCTGGGTGGCGCCATGAGGGCGTCACCACGTCGTCCAAGCTGAAGGCCTACCTGGAGGTCGTCCGGCCAGTGGACGGCGTCCCGCAGAGGTCGGAGCGTGCGCAGAGACGAGGGTCGGATCGTCCGGACGAGCCCTGCGGGACAGCTCGCGACCCTCGACCAGCGCCCGGTAGCAGGCTTCGTACCCCGCGACCATGCGGGCGTTGTCGAAGAGCTCCGCGCGGGACCGGCAGCGTCGGCGTTCGAGGGACTCGACGGCTTCGACCGCTCGGACGAGCCCGTCCAGAGAGTCGACGACGAACCCCGTCTCTCCGTGGGTGACGATCTCGGGCACGCTCCCTCGCCGAAGCGCCACGACGGGCGTGCCGCACGCCATCGCCTCCACCATGACGAGGCCGAACGGCTCCTCCCAGCAGACCGGGAAGAGGAGCGCTTCGGCCGCACCCAGAAGCTCGCGCTTCGTGGCGGCGTCAGCCTCGCCTACGTACTCGATCCCTCGACCGAGCCTCGGAGCGACGGCTTCGAGGAAGTAGGCCTTCTCGGCGGCCTCGTTGACCTTTCCGGCCAAGACGAGCCGCCGACCGGTGGCTTGTGCGACGTCGATGGCGAGGTGGGCACCCTTGTCCGGAGTGAAGCGGCCGAGGAAGAGGAGGTAGCCGCCGTCACCTTTTCCTACGGGGAACGAGGCCACGTCGATCCCGTTGTGCACGGTGGTGAGCCAGTTGACCTCGGGACGGAGCCGGCGCTGGGCCCACGAGATGGCGACGACGTCCACCGTGGGCCCGAGGGCGACGAGGTAGTCACCCGGCTCGCCGAGAACCGGTCCGTGCGCGGTCACGACCGTGGGGGCCGCCCTCCCTCTGGCGAGCAACGGCCCGGCGAGCGTGTGGTCGTGGATGACGTCGAGCTCGTCTCGCTCGAAGAGCGCAGCCGCCGCCGCGGCGTGGAGCACCTCGGGCAGAGGCTCGCCGAGGCGCGACGACGGAGGTTCGGGAAAGACGGCGTGGAACCGCTGCGCCGCGGTCTTGTCCTCACCCGCCCCGACCAAGGTCACCTGGTGGCCGCGCGCCACGAGGCCGTCGACGAGACCGGCCACCATCGCCTCGATGCCTCCGTAGCCAGACGGGGGTAGCGCGAACCAGGGCGGGGCGAGCATGCCAATGCGTAGAGGCCGGTCGGTTGGCGAAGGCAGGTGCCTGTGGACGTTGTGCGCTGACTGCTGCGCCATCTCGCTCCTCCTCAGATCTCCTCTCTGCTCCCTCGCTGGCGCACCTCCCCTTCGCACGGGGTCTCGAGCTCGCGTGCCGGCTGGCGTGCGCCGTTCCCAGGTCGGGCCCCAGGCCTTCGAGCCGCGCGCAGCGCGTCTTCCAGCTCGGCCACCCGCTTCTCCAGCTCGAAGACGTAGCGGACGCCGGCCACGCTCACCCCGTCGTGCATGAGCGCCCGGGCGGCGAGGAGGCGCCGGATGTCGGCCCGGCTGTAGCGGCGATGGTCGCCTCCGCTCCGTGGGGGGGTGACCACCCCCATCGAGTCGAGGCGGCGCAGGAACCAGGGCCGCAATCCGACGAGCTGGGCGACCTGCCCTACGCTGAAGAGAGGGGCCGCGTCGTCGTCGAGCGTCGCGTCGTCGAGGGCACCAGGGTGCTCGGGGTGACGCGCGACAGCCGTGTCAGCTTCTCGCTTCCCTCGATGTCTCTCCGGCACCGCGTGCACAGCCGTCCTCCGCTGGGGTCCGAAGTTCAGACTTCTATGATAGCTATTCTGTCATCGTGGTCTCACAGAGCTCCGAGGACGCAGAAGAGGCAGCGGCGTCGAGGTGGTGGCCAGCCAACACCGATGTGCGCCACGCAGCGGGTTCGGGCTTCGGTGCCGAGTCGGCAGAGCGGGGCGGTCGGATCCTGGTCGACGGGACGTCCTTCGCGGTGAGCGGCCCGGGCGGGGACATCGACGGTTCCACGCAGGGCCTCTTCGTCCGGGACGCCCGGATCGTCTCGCGCTGGCGCCTCCTCGTTGACGGTGCTCGGCTCGACCCGCTCGGCGGGTACACGGCGCAGCCGTTCGCAGGCGTCTTCGTCGCGCGTAGCCGGCTCAGGGACGGCCACGCGGAGGCGACCGTCCTCGTCGAGCGCCGCCGCTACGTCGCGAGCGGCATGCGCGAGGACCTGTCTCTTCACAACTACGGGGGCGAGCCAGCCGGCCTGACCCTCACCGTGGAGGTGGCCGCCGACTTCGCCGACCTCTTCGCAGTGAAGGCCGGGCGGCAGGAGGAGCTGTCGCCGGCCGCCGTGCGTGTGAGCCCGGCATCCGACGTGTGGTCGGCTTCGGCGCGCCACGGCCAGAGCGACCGAGGAGTGAAGGTCGTCGCCCCCGGCGCGGTCGTGGCGGCCGACTCCCTCACCTACAAGGTGGTCATCCCGGCGCACGGCGAGTGGAGCGCGTCGGTGGCCGTCATGGCGGAGGTCGACGGCGAGGAGCTCCCCATGCGCTTTCCCCTCGGCGTCCCGGTCCAGCAGACCGCACCCGCACGAGAGATCGCCGAGTGGCACCAGACGAGCCCGACGCTGCATGCCGACTCGCTGCCCCTGACCGTGACCGTGGCGCGCAGCGAGGAGGACCTCGCGGCGCTGCGGCTCTCGGACCCCGACGAGCCCGACCTCGACGTCGTCGCGGCAGGCGCACCGTGGTTCATGGCGCTCTTCGGCCGGGACTCGCTCATCACGAGCTCGCTCACGCTGTCGCTCGACCTCGGCCTCGCGCTCGGCACGTTGCGGGCTCTCGCCCGGCACCAGGGGCGCTCCGTCGACGCGCTCAGCGAGGAGGAGCCGGGCCGGATCCTCCACGAGCTGCGTTTCGGCGCAGACGTGTCGCTCGCGCTAGGGGGGGCCGAGCGCTACTACGGCTCGGTCGACGCGACGCCGCTATTCGTCGTCGTGCTCGGCCAGCTCGCCCGATGGGGGGCCGACCCCGAGGCGGTCGGCGAGCTGCTGCCGGCTGCCGACGCGGCGCTCGAGTGGATCGACGACTACGGCGACAAGGACGGCGACGGCTACGTCGAGTACCTGCGCTCCACCGACCGCGGCTTGCGCAACCAGGGCTGGAAGGACTCGGCCGACGGGGTGAACTACGCCGACGGGGCCGTCGCCAACCCTCCCGTCGCTCTCGTCGAGGTGCAGGCCTACGTCTACGCCGCCTACGCGGCGCGCGCCGAGCTCGCTGCCCGACGCGGCGACGCGGAGACGGCCGCCTACTGGTCGGAGCGCGCGTCCTCGTTGAAGCGCCGCTTCAACGAGGACTTCTGGCTCCACGACCGCGGCTGGTTCGCGGTCGGCCTCGACGCAGAGAAGAAGCCGATCGATGCCTTGGCCTCCAACATGGGCCACGCGCTCTGGGCTGGCGCGGTCGACGCCGACAAGGCGCCCTACGTGGCAGAGCGGCTCGTCTCGCCCGAGCTGTTCAGCGGCTATGGGATCCGGACGCTTGCCACGACGATGGGCGCCTACAACCCGGCGAGCTACCACAACGGCTCCGTGTGGCCCCACGACACCGCGCTGTGCGTCGCCGGGCTCGTGCGCTACGGGTTCACGGCTCACGCCCAACGGGTGGCGGCAGGGCTGATCGAGGCTGCCGCCTACTTCTCCGGGAGGCTCCCGGAGCTGTTCTGCGGGTTCGGCAAGGAGGAGATCCCCGGCCCTGTGCCCTACCCGGCTGCCGGGTCCCCGCAGGCGTGGGCGTCGGCCGCGGCGATCGGCATCCTCACGGCGCTGCTCGGCATCGACCCAGACGTCCCTCGGGGCATCGTCGGGCTGTCGCCTGCGCTCCCGCCCGGCTGGGGGGCCGTCGAGCTCCAGGACGTCCCTGTCGGTAAAGAGCGCATGAACGTCGTCGTGCGCGCCGACGGCACCTTCTCGTGGACGGGGGTACCGAGCCTCCGGGTGCGCGATGGCAAGGCAGGGGTCAGTGCCGGTGGACCCCTGTGCGTGTGACCCGGAACTGCGCCGTGATCTGACGACCTGTCGGCGCGATCACGTACCAGTAGCCGCCGACGTTGAGGAGCCCCTGTCCGGTGATCATGCCCGGGAACGTGTCGCCGATCCAGGTGTAGAGGGGATGGCCGCCGTAGGTGACCTGGAGCTGTCCGTCAGGCCGGCGGATCGTGCCGACGAGCGAGCCGTCGAGCCCCTTGCCCACGGTCGGGGCCGTGGTCGTCGTGATGAGCGGCGGCCACAGCCTGACGCAGAGCCTTGTCGTGCAGGCGCTCGATGTCGGGGAGTCGGGGGTGAAGTCGTAGAGCGTCCGGCCCGACGGCGTCGCGAGGATCCGCCCCGCAGGAGACCGCTCGGACGACACCGTCACGCCTCTCGCCGTCGTCGGGGTAACGGTGAACGAGCTCGCTGTGATCCCGCTCGAGCACGAGGCGAGCAGGAGGCCGCTCGCCGCCAGCGCCGCCGCTGCGGCGAGGTGGCGCTGGACGCGGGTCATGGGGCGTCGGCGGGGTCCGGAGGGTGGTACGTCAGCGGCAGGTCGGCCAGGCGGACGAGCGTAGAGGCGACCCATCGGGTGAGGGCGTCGGCGATCGGTGCGAGGGATCCGGGGTCCTCGAGCTGGGCCTCGTCGAAGCGGATCGCGCCTTCGTAGCTGCCCTCGACCGCCCAGTGCACGGACGGCTCGTTGGACGGCTCGTCGGAGGGATCGTCGGTCTCCGGGTCGGCGCGCACCTCTTCGATGGTCGTCGCCGTCCGCACGAGCGGGTCCTGGCCGATCGGCGGGCTCGCCGGAGACAGGACCGACAGCACGCGTTCGGCGGAAGGCCGCTCGGCGAGGCGCTGGATGCGCATCGAGACCCCGAGAACGGCCTCGGGCATCTCGGCGGGCGTCTCGCCGATCGACCAGCTGCGGTAGGCGGTCTGGCTCCACGTCGGCCAGTCGATGGAGATGTCGACGCGCACGCGCGGCGGCTGGCCTTCTCCTGGGAGGCTGTAGCTGGTCTCGAACGACACGTCGCCGAGGAACACGTCGACTTGGAACCGCTCCTCGGAAGCCTGGCGTTCGAGGAGCGCCCGGTCCAGCGAGTCCTGCACGGCGGAGATGACATCGACGAGAAGGTGGTCGAGCACGGCGTGCGCGAGGCTACCGGTGCGCGCGCCGCCGGGGGACAGGAGCGGGCGGAGAGCTTGCACGTGCGGTCGCGCTTCTCCGATCGGGAGCGGCCCCGCCCTGCGTATCCTCGACATGATGGAGAGCGGGTGGCCCGTCGCCCGAGCGGGTGGAGACGCGACAGGCGTGGCGCCGAGCGGCAATCCGTGGCTCGAGCGGCGCGTCCTGGCGTACGCGCATCAAGGCGGGGCGTGGGAGGCGCCGTCGTCGACGCTCTATGCGATGCGCGCCGCGCTCGCCTCGGGCGCGACCGCCATAGAGCTGGACGTCCACGCGACCGCCGACGGCGAGCTCGTCGTCTGCCACGACGCGACGGTCGACCGCACCACCGACGGCACTGGAGCAATCGCCGCGATGACGCTCGCCGAGCTTCGTAGGCTCGACAACGCATACTGGTTCGTCCCGGGTGCCGACGCCATGGCCGGGCTCGCGCCCTGCGCCTATCCCTTCCGGGGCCGCGCGCCCGAGGACCCGGACTTTCGGATCCCGACCTTGCGCGAGGTGCTCGAGCAGTTCCCCGGGGTGCTGCTGAACCTCGACGTGAAGCAGACCGCCCCTGCCGTGGAGCCCTACGAGGAGGCCCTCGCACGCCTTCTCGCCGAGTTCGGTCGGCGGGACGACGTCATCGTTGCGTCGTTCTCGGACGAGGCGATCGCGCGCTTCGCCGCGCTCGCGCCGGACGTCCCCACCTCCGCAGGGATGGCGGCCACCGCCGAGTTCTGGCGGGCCGTCCAGGCCGGGGACCCCGCACCGCCCATCCCATGGGGGGTATCGGGGCGTCCGGTGGCGTTCCAGGTCCCCGAGGTGTACGGCGAGGCCAGGGTGGTCGACCGCAGGTTCGTCGACGCGGCGCACGCCGCTGGCGCCGCGGTCCACGTCTGGACCGTCGACGACGAGGCGAGCATGCGCCGGCTTGTCGGCGCGGGTGTCGACGGCATCATCACCGATGTCCCGACGGTGCTCAGCCGCGTGCTCACCGAGCTCGAGGCAGGCTGGCAGGGGCGGTGAGGAGCGGCACGTGCACCCCGCACGCCGCCTGGTGGGCCGTGCTGCGATCTGGCGTGCCGCGGTCAGCCGCGCCCGCAGTTCGGCTTCTTGCCGTGGTTGGCTTTCTTCTTCCGACGCAGCTTGCGCTTCACCGTCCGCTTCGACACGGCCGCAGACCATAGCGCGGCCGGAGGTAGTTTCGGCCGGCATGCGGACCGTGTGGCTGCTTCGCGGCGGCGACGTCCTGGCCTCTGCCGAGGTCGCCGAGTCGCTCGTCGACCGCGCCCGGGGGCTGCTGGGCCACGCACGCTACGACGGCGCGCTCTTGCTCCTGCGGACGCGCGCGGTGCACACGGCAGGGATGCAGTTCCCCCTCGACGTCGCGTTCCTCGACAAGGATCTGCACGTGCTGGCGACGACGAGGTTGCGCACGTGGAGCGTCGCCCTCCCGCGGCGCGGCGCGGCCCACGTCCTCGAAGCGCAGGCCGGCGCCTTCGAGCGGTGGCGGCTCGTGACGGGCGACCAGGTCGAGATCCGCGAGACCTCGTGAGCGCACAGGCCGGCGTCCTCGTCCTGGTCGCCACCCCGATCGGCAACCTGGGCGACCTGTCGCCGCGGGCCGTCGAGACGTTGCGGGTCGCTGACCTGGTGTGCTGCGAGGACACCCGTCGCACCCGGGTGCTGCTGAGCGCCGCGGGCATCCCCGCCGGCGGCAGGCTCCGCTCCTTGCACGCGCACAACGAGTCTCGACGGATCCCCGAGGTGGTGGCTGCGCTGTCGGAGGGTCGGACGGTGGCGGTGGTGTCGGACGCGGGGACCCCGGCTGTCTCGGATCCCGGTTCGCGCCTCGTCAAGGCCGTTGCGGACGCGGGGTTGCAGGTGACCGCCGTGCCAGGTCCGTCGGCCGCCCTCGCCGCGCTCGTGCTGAGCGGGTTGTCGACCGACCGCTTCTGCGTCGAGGGCTTCCTTCCCCGCTCGGGGGCCGCGCGCCGCCGCCGGTTGGGCTCTGTGGTCTCGAATCCGCGGACGACCGTGATCTTCGAGTCGCCTCAGCGAATCGCCTCGACGCTCTCCGAGCTCGCTGCGCTCGCTCCGGGGCGGGCGCTCGCGGTCTGCCGGGAGCTCACGAAGGTCCACGAGGAAGTGTGGCGCGGCACCGCTTCGACGGCTGCCGACGTGTTCGCTCGACGGGTGCTGCGGGGCGAGGTGGCGGTCGTCGTGGAGGGTGCCGGCGACGCGACTGCGGGGGGCGAGCTCGGCGACGTCGCACGTGCGGAGCCCTCGGACGACGAGGTTGGACGGGCGGTCGCGGCGCGGCTGGGCTCGGGCCGGTCCGTCCGCGACACCGCGGACGCGGTGGCCGACGACCTCGGGGTCAGCCGCCGGCGCGCCTACCGGGCGGCCCTCGACGCCGAGCGCCGGGCGCGGCGCGCGCACGATGCCGCACCGGGCGCCGCCCGACCGAGCGCGCGAGGCGCTGCGCGCCGGGATGGGCGAGGCGGGGCGGAGAGCCGCTCCTCGGGGAGTGGCCAGCCCGAGTGACCCCGGTACTCTACGGGCGGTGCCTCCTTTCTACGTCACGACGCCGATCTACTACGTGAACGACGCACCGCACGTCGGCCACGCCTACACCACCGTCAACGCGGACGCGCTGGCGCGCTGGCACCGCCTCTGCGGCGACGAGGTGTTCTTCCTCACCGGCACCGACGAGCACGGAGCGAAGGTCGCGGAGGCGGCGACCGAGCACGGCGTGTCGCCCCAAGAGTGGGCGGACACGGTCGTGCAGCGCTTCCTCGGCGCGTGGCGGGACCTCGAGATCTCGAACGACGACTTCATCCGCACCACGGAGCCGCGGCACCACCACGCCGTGCAGGCGTTCCTCCAGCGCGTCCACGACAACGGCTACATCCGCCTGGACACGTACCGCGGGCTCTACTGCGTGTCGTGCGAGGACTACTACACGCTCGAGCAGCTCGTCGAGGGCAAGTGCCCCGTCCACGGCCGCCCGGTCGTCGAGATGGAGGAGGAGAACTACTTCTTCGAGCTCTCGAAGTTCGAGGACCGCCTCTTGCGGTGGTACGAGGAGCACCCCGAGGCGGTGCGGCCGGCGACCAAGCGCAACGAGGCGCTGAGCTTCGTGAAGGGCGGTCTGAAGGACATCTCCATCACGCGAACGTCGATGCGGTGGGGCGTCCCGGTCCCCTGGGACGAAAGGCACGTCTTCTACGTCTGGTACGACGCGCTCGTCAACTACCTGACCGCCATCGGCTACGGAGAGGACGAACCCACGTGGCGTCACTGGTGGCCCGCGGTGCACCACCTGATCGGTAAGGAGATCATCCGGTTCCACTGCGTGTGGTGGCCGGCGATGTGCATGGCGGCCGGCGTGGAGCCCCCTGCCCACGTCTTCGTGCACGGCTGGCTGCTCGTCGGGGGTCAGAAGCTGTCGAAGACGCTCGTGCGCCAGCACGCGCAGCTGGCGGCCGCAGGTGGCAGCGGGTCCGACGGCGCGGCGGGCTCCGACCCCGAGGCCACCGGCGCCTCCGCGCCTGCGCACCCGGTTCGCCTGACGGAGATCGCCCCGCAGTCGCTCACCGAGGACTTCGGCGTCGACGCCACGCGCTACCACCTCCTACGCGACGTGCCGTTGGGCACCGACGGGGACTTCTCCTACGAGGGCCTGGTCTCCAGGTACAACGCGGATCTCGCCAACAACCTCGGGAACCTCGTCGCGCGCGTGGCGACCGTCGTGGGGACCAAGTGCGGCGGCATCGGTCCGGCGCCCGATCCGAACAGCGCGCTCGGCGCGGTCGCTCGTGAGGTCCTGTCGGACGCGACCGGGGCATGGGCGCGGTTCGCCCCCCACGAGGCGCTCGAGGCGACCTGGCGGCTCATCGGTGCAGCGAACGCCTCGCTGGAAGCGGCCGAGCCCTGGAAGGCCGAGCCAGGCCCGAGCGTCGACGCGGTGCTCGGCGACGCGCTCGAGGTGCTCCGGCTCGTGAGCCTGCTCGTGTCGCCTGCGATGCCCTCGACGGCAGCGGAGATCTGGAGGCGGATCGGGCTCGACGGCGCGCCGCAGGACCGCCGGGTCCCTGCGGACGCTCGCTGGGGAGGGTACCCAGGCGGGGTGCCGGTGGTGAAGGGCGATCCGCTGTTCCCGCGCCGTAAGGCCTAGTTCCCATGCCCGACGCGCCTTTCCCCCCTTCCGCGGCCGGAGCGTCGTCCGGCCCGTCCGCGGCGGACCTCGAATGGGTCGACTCGCACTCGCACCTCCAGGACACCTACCTCCTCGGCGAGCGCGGCCCTGACCCGGTCCGGGAGCAACGCGGCGACCGGGCCGGAGAAGAGGCGGAGGTACCCGGCACCGAGGCGCTGCTCGCCGGCGCGCTGCGACGAGCCTTGGAGGCTGGGGTGCGGCGGATCGTGTGCGCGGGCACCGGGCCTGCCACCTCGAAGGAGGCGCTCGCGCTCGCGCGCCGGAGCGCCTCGGGCGAGCTCGGCGCCGGCGCCCCTGCGATCTGGGCGACCGCGGGGCTCCATCCTCACGACGCGTCCGAAGGGACGGAGGAGACGATCGCCTTCCTCGAGCGCGCCGTCGCGAGCGGGGAGACGGCCTCGCAGGGCGGGCGCCTGGTCGCGGTCGGGGAGTGCGGGCTCGACTACCACTACGACCACTCGGCACGCGACCTGCAGCGGCGCGCGTTCGCCGAGCAGGTCGCCGCCGCCCAGCGGCTCGGGCTCGCGCTCGTCGTCCACGCCCGGGACGCCTGGGACGACCTCTTCGACGTGCTGCGCGCCGAAGGCGTGCCCGAGCGCGCCGTGCTGCACTGCTTCACCGGCGGCCCCGAGGAGGCCAGGCGGTGCCTCGACGCGGGGATGGTGCTCTCGTTCTCCGGCATCGTGACGTTCAAGAACGCGGGCGACGTCCGTGAGGCGGCCGCCCTCTGCCCGCTCGACCGGCTCCTCGTCGAGACGGACAGCCCCTTCCTCGCCCCGGTGCCCCACCGGGGGAGAGCCAACGAGCCCTCGTACGTGCCGCTCGTCGGCTCTGCCGTCGCCCAGGTGAAGGGGGTGGCGCTCTCGGTGGTCGCCGACGCGACCAGCGCGAACGCGACCGGCGTGCTCGGCCTGTGACCCTCGGCCACATCGACGTCCGCCGGCTGATGGACGAGCACGGGCTCCGCCCGAGCAAGGCGTTGGGCCAGCACTTCGTGGCCGACCCGAACACGGTCCGGCGCATCGTCAGGCTGGCCCGCGTCGACGCCTCCTCGCACGTGGTCGAGGTCGGTGCAGGTCTCGGGTCGCTCACTGTCGAGCTCGGTCGGACTGGCGCAGAGGTCGTGGCCGTCGAGGTCGACCGGCACCTCGTGCCCGTCTTGCGCTCGGTCCTCGACGGTGTCCCGAACGTGCGCGTCGTGCACGACGACGGTCTTCGCCTCGACTGGCAGCGGCTTCTCGGGGGAAGCGGACCCTGGAGCCTCGTCGCCAACCTCCCCTACAACGTCGCGACGCCCATCGTGCTGCGCGTCCTCGAGGACGCGCCGCAGGTGAGCTCCATGCTGGTGATGGTCCAGCGCGAGGTGGGCGAGCGGCTCGCGGCGGCGCCGGGCGAGGGCGCGTACGGCGCGGTGTCGGTCAAGGTGCGCTACTGGGCGCATGCGGCGGTCGTCGGCACGGTGCCGCCGACGGTGTTCGTCCCCCGTCCGTCGGTCGACTCCGCGCTCGTGCGCATCGACCGGCGTGACGCGCCGGCGGTCGCCTCGTCGGTCGCCTCCTACGAGCGCGTGCGCGCTGTGGTGGACGCGGGGTTCGGGCATCGCCGCAAGATGCTCCGGAGGTCGCTCGCAGGCGTCGTCGCGCCCGAGCGGTTCGCCGAGGCGGGCGTGCCCCCGACGGCGCGCGCCGAAGAGCTCGACGTCGCGCAGTGGGGGGCCCTCGCGAGATGACGCGCGGGACCTCCCGGCACCGCCGAACCGTCGAGGTGCTCGTCGCTCCGGCCAAGCTCACCGTCTCTTTGAAGGTGATCGGGCGCCGAGCCGACGGCTACCACGACATCGACGCCGAGATGGTCACCTTGGACCTCTTCGACCGTCTGGTCGTCGACCCCGGAAGAAACGGCGTCGAGATCGCCCCTGCGCCGGGAGCGCGTGCCGACGCGCTCACGTGCGGCCCGGACAACCTCGTCGCGCGCGCGCTCGCGGCGGCCGGCCGGACCGCCGGGGTGCGGGTGGACAAGCGCATCCCGGTCGGCGGAGGGCTTGGAGGAGGCTCCGCCGACGCGGCCGCGATCTTGAGGTGGGCAGGGGTCGGTGACCTCGCCGTCGCGGCGGCGCTCGGGGGGGACGTGCCGTTCTGCACGATCGGCGGTCGCGCGCGCGTGGAGGGCATCGGCGAGCGCGTGACGCCGCTGGTGTACGAGCAGAGGGAGTTCGTCCTTCTCGTCCCGCCCTTCGGGGTGGGCACGGCAGCCGCGTACCGGTGCTGGGACGAGCTGGCGGCAGGGGGCAGCCGGCGCACCGACGGGTCGCGGGAGGTCAACGCCCTCACCGAGGCTGCGCTCGCCGTCGAGCCGCGTCTCGCGACGTGGCGCGACCTGCTCGGCGAGCGGACGGGGAAGACCCCAGTCCTCGCAGGGAGCGGCTCCACCTGGTTCGTCGAAGGCTCGGCCGAAGAGCTCCACGTGGGCGACCGGGAGGTGCTCGCCTGTGGGCGCGAGCAGGGGCGCCTCATCCCGGTTCGCACCGTCCCGGCAGGATGGGCCGGTCCGGGGCCCGGTGGCGCCCCCGAGGAGTAGCGGTGGCTCGCCGGTTATCTGCCGGCGCGGCGCTGCCAGCGCGTGGCTTTCAGCATCTTCTTGTGCTTCTTCTTGCGCATGCGCTTGCGGCGCTTCTTGATGAGGCTTCCCATGGCTCGGGGCAGGTTACAGGCCTGACGCGCCCGGCGCCACGTCGGCGCCGTCGGGGGCGTGTCCCGCCCCCCATTCGCGCGAGCCGGGGTTTCGGGTCCGTCGGCGCTACCGGGTGCGCACCGGGCGTGTCGCGCGCACGGGGCTTGTCGTGCGCACCGGTACCGGCAGGACCGCCGGGCGGGGCGCCGGCCAGGCGGCGCCGAGGATCTTGCCGACGACGCAGGACGCGCCAGCGGCTGCGCCCTGCCAAGCGTCGTTCACCCGCCGCCGCAGTGAGCGGACGCGCCGCCGGTCTGCGAATTCCCGCTTCGCGTCGTGCTTCCTCGGGTCCCGCTCCTTCGACATGTCGATCGCCTCCTGCGTCTATCGTTCCTTGCGCACATAAGGGACGGATCACGCGCACGTGAAATCGGCGTAAGAAGCGCGTCGGCAGGTGCGCTACTCGTCGTCGGGCTCCTCATCGGCATCGCCTGGGGGAGGTTGCGGCACCGTAGGCAGCTGGAAGCGGAAGATGGCGCCGCCTCCGGGGTCCCGTCCAGCCCACACCGATCCCCCCTCCGCCTGGGCGACCTGGGCCACGATCGCGAGGCCCAGCCCCGAGCCCGGCTGCGCGCGCGCCGCAGGTGCGCGGTAGAAGCGGTCGAAGACGTGGGGGAGGTCCTCCTCGGCGATCCCAGGGCCGTGGTCTCGGACCGTGACGACGCCGCCGTGGCACGTCACCTCCACGACGCCGCCAGTTGGGCTCCACTTGAGCGCGTTGTCCAGCAGGTTGCCGATCGCTCTGTCGATCCGGTCGCGCTGACCGCGGACCCAGGTCGGGCTGGACGAGAGGCTGAACGCCACGTCGCGGGAGCGGCCGTGGGTGGTCGCCACGGCAATGGCGTCTTCGACGAGGCTGTCGAGCCGGAAGACCCGCGGCGGGGTCGGTCGCTGCTCCCCCCGGGCGAGCTCGGAGAGGTCACGCACGAGGGCCGTGAGCTCGTTCATCTGGGTGAGCAGGTCGTCGATGAGCACCTCGCGCTCTTCGGGGGACAGCCGGTCGAGTCTGCGGACGACCTCGAGGTTCGTGCGCAGGCTGGTGAGTGGCGTGCGGAGCTCGTGCCCTGCGTCGAGCACCAGTTGGCGCTGCGCGTCCTGCGATCGCTGCAGCGCGCTCAGCAAGTGGTTGAACGCCCGCCGGAGGCGGCCGAGCTCGTCGGCGCCGCCCGGGTCGAGGCGCTCGCTCACGTCGGTCGTCGCGGCTACGCGCTCGACCGCTGCCGTCAGCTCGTCGAGCGGCACGAGCGCGGTGCGGCTCACGAGCCACGCGAGCGCCAAGGCGAGCGCGACGCCCAGGACCGCCACCCCGACGAGGATGAGCCGGAGATGTCGGAGCTGGCTGTCGACGCTCGAGAGCGGGAGGACCAGCTGCAACGCCGCGCGCGTGGTGCCTGCGGGGAGAGGCCCTGTGAAGACGACGACCGACCCGACGCTTACCACGAGCTCGCGGTAGTGCGCCCCTGTGATGGTCACGTCGGTGTAGAAGGACGGTGCGCTCCCTGCCGCCACCCGCCTCACGGACGTGGACTGCGGGATCCCGCCGCCCGTGATCACCGCGCCCGAAGGGGTCACGAACTGGTAGTCCTGGTAGCCGAGGCCCCCGCCACGGCGCTGGAGCCGTCCTGTGTGCGCCTGGAGCGACTGGACGGTGGCCCGCGCGTCCGTACGCAGCGTGCCGTCGATCGAGCCGAGGAGAGAGTTGCGCGCCGCGACGTAGCTCGCTGCGGCCGAGGCCAGTACCGCGACGACGACCGCGACCGCCGCGACGAGCACGAGCCTGCTGCGGAACGTCACGGGTCGCGCAGCACGTACCCCACGCCGCGAACGGTGTGCAAGAGCCGGGGCTCGTTCCCCGCCTCGGTCTTGCGGCGCAGGTAGCCGACGTAGACGGCGAGGGAGTTCGTCCCCGAGTCGAACGTGTAGCCCCAGACCCTGTCCAAGATCACCTCGCGCGTGAGGACCTGGCGAGGATGGCGCATGAACAGCTCCAACAGGTCGAATTCGATGCGCGTCAGGGAGAACGCCCGGTCGGCGCGCCGCGCCTCGCGGGTGCCGAGGTCGAGAACGAGGTCGGCGAACCGCAGGGACTCGCCGGTGTCGGCAGGCCGCCGGCGCAGCAGCGCGCGGAGGCGCGCCTCGAGCTCCGCGAGGGCGAACGGCTTCACCAGGTAGTCGTCAGCTCCGGCGTCCAGCCCGAGGACGCGGTCGTGGACGGCGTCGCGGGCGGTGAGGATGAGCACCGGCGTGTCGTCGCCTGCGCCGCGCATCCGCTTGCAGACGTCCAGTCCGTCTATCCCGGGAAGGCCGAGGTCGAGGACCATTGCGTCGGGAGGGGTGAGGGCGAGCGACTCGAGAGCGGCCTGCCCGTCCGCGACGGAGGTCACCTCGTAGCCGTCGAGCCGGAGCGCTCGGTCGAGCGCGGTCCGCACGCCCGGGTCGTCATCGACGACGAGGATCCGCACCTGCGCCGTCTCCTTTCACACGACTGCGGCAGCTCCGCCTCGTGGGGTCGTCGTTCGCAACGACAACGACGATATCGGTGCCTCGCGTCGAGAGAAGTTCCAGGTCGGCGCGTTCTTCCGAACTTCTTAGCGCGATGGCCTCCCTCATCCGACCTGGTTGAATGTGCGGTGTCTCCGGGGTAGTTCAATCGGCAGAACGTCGGCCTTTGGAGCCGGATGTTGGAGGTTCGAGCCCTCCCCCCGGAACGTCCCGGTCGGCACGTGCCGCTCAGCCGGCCCGCGAGCCGGCTGGTAGCTTCGAGCCGATGCGCACCAGATCGCTCGGGGCCGCTGCGCTCGCGAGCAGCCTGGCGCTCGTCTGCAGTGCCTGCGGCGCAGGGAGCCCGTCCGCGGCGTCGCACAAGGTGACCCCCCACAAGGCCCACGAGAAGCACCACCGCTCCACGTCGTCGAGCACGACGACGACTACGCCCCCGCCGTCCACCACCACGACGTCGTCGACGACGCCCGTCGTGGTGACGGGACCCCCGCGCTGTACGTTCACCCACCTCGCCATCTCCGTCGGCCAGCTTGGCGCGGGACTCGGCCACGAGGGCGCGGCCATCCTCTTCAAGAACATCGGCACGTCCAAGTGCTCCATGTCGGGATACCCGGGCGTCGGGGCGCTGAACGCCACAGGGCGCCAGGTCGCGCAGGCGCAGCGGACGCCGTCCGGCTACCTCGGGGGGATGCGGACAGGCTCGACCACGCCTCCGGTCGTGCTCCTCGGGCCAGGATCGGTGGCTTCGGCGCTGGTCGAGGGGACCGACGTGCCCGAGGGCGTGGCTTCGTCGTGCCCGACCTACCCTGCGCTGCTCGTGACGCCGCCGACATCGACGCAGTCCACGCGGCTCGCGGTGTCGCTGCCCGGGTGCTCGGCGCTCGAGGTGCACCCCGTCGTGAGCGGGACCACGGGAACGACGCAGCCCTCTTCGGGCTAGTGCCTTGACCGTCCTCCGGACCGTCCTGGTGCCGACCGGAGGTGTGGGCGTCCAGCAGCCCGCGCAGCCCGCAGCGGCCCAGGAGCGGACCCAGTGGCGCGGCGCCAGCCACATCGCCAGGACTCTATGTGCGAGGGCCGTGCGTCTCTCGGGGTGTCACCAGCGCTTCTGCCGGCCCGAGGCGTGCAGCTCTGCGAGGTAGCGGTTGTACGCCGCGAGCTCCTCGTCGCCCTCCTCGCCGCCCTCCTCGCCGCCGTTGCCGATGCCCTCCTCGTCGGCCTCGTCGCCGCCGTCACCGGTGCCTCCGGGCGCTCGTGCGCCGGCAGGGGATGGACGCGGCGTCGGCGCGCTCGGCACCTGCTCGGGTTGGTCGTGCACGAGCTTCCACCACAGGTACACGGCGTAGCCGGTGAAGAACGGCCACTCGAAGACGTAGGCCCAGCTGAGCGTGTTCCCCTCGCGTACGCGCTGGACCTGCCACCAGAAGAGCCCGAGGAACGTCGGGACCACCACGACGACCGTGACGTGGAGCCCGATCGCGCGCTTCGTCCACCACATGCTGCCGGGGCCGCCTGACGTGCCCTCAGGAGGAGCCGAGGTAGCGGGCAGGGCCGGGGCATGGTCGCGTCCGGGGGCGACGTCGGGGGTCGACACCAGGCCCGAGCCTACCGAGCGCCGGTCGCCGGAGGGATGCGTGTGCGCCAGGGGCCGAAGCGGGCAAGATGAGCGCCGTGCGCGCCGGCCAGCTCTCCGCCATCGTCCTCGCCGCCGGGGAGGGCACCCGCATGCGCTCGCAGCGGCCGAAACCGCTCCACAGGCTGTGCGGCCGCCCGATGGTGCTCCACGTCCTCGATGCGCTCGCGGAGCTCGACGTCGGACGCGTCGTGGTGGTCGTCGGCCACGGCGCGGAATGGGTCGGACGGACGCTGGTCGACGACGCTCCGACGCGCTTGTCGATCGAGCTCGTGACCCAGGACGAGCAGCGAGGAACCGGGGACGCGACTGCCGTCGGGCTCACCGGGCTGCTCGACGAGACCGGCGCCGGCGACGACCAGGAGGGCGACGTCGTCGTGCTCCCGGGCGACACGCCGCTGGTGCGGCCTCAGACGATCGCCGCGCTGGTCCGGCACCACCGCCGGCATCAGGCTGGCGCGACGCTGCTCACGGCCGAGGTGGCGGTCGCCGACGGTTACGGGCGCATCGTGCGCGGCAAGGACGGCAGTGTCCTGCGCGTGGTCGAAGAGCGCGACGCGACCGCCGAGGAGCGCCAGATCACCGAGGTCAACACGTCGATCTACTGTTTCCGGCAGAGCGTCCTCGCACCCTCGCTCCGCCGAATCCGTCCGGTCAACGAGCAGGGCGAGTACTACCTGACCGACGTCGTGGAGGTGCTGTCCGAGGCGGGCTACAAGGTGGAGGCGCTGGCGGTGGCGGACCCGATGGAGGCGGCCGGAGTGAACGACCGGGCTCAGCTCGCGGTCGCCGAGGCCGAGCTGCGCGACCGCATCAACGAGCGGTGGATGCGCCGGGGCGTGACCATGTGGGACCCCGAGCGCACCTATGTCGACACGGAGGTCCGGCTCGCGACGGACGTGGCGCTCTTGCCCGGGGTGGTCCTGCGCGGGGAGTGCACCATCGGGGAAGCCGCCGAGATCGGTCCGGAGTCCACCCTTGTCGACACGCAGGTCGGCGAGCGGGCCGAGGTGCGCCATAGCGTCTGCGTCGGCGCGGTCGTGGGGGCAGGTGCCCATGTCGGCCCGTTCTCGACGCTCGGGCCCGGCGCCCGAGTGGGACCCGGCGAGACGGTGCCCCCGTTCACCAGTCTCGGCGCCGCGCTGCGCGGGCTAGAGCCGGGCACCCACGCCGACGCGTGGTCCGACGCGAGGCGATAGCGTCGTCGGCGTGGAGTTCATCCCGCGGCGACGTCTCGTCCTCGTGTCGGGTCGTTCGCACCCGGTCCTCGCGCACCAGATCGCCTCGCACCTGGGCGTGGAGCTGAGCGAGGCCAACCTCCGGGAGTTCGCCAACGGGGAGATCCACTGCCGCTACGACGCGTCGGTACGTGGCTGCGACGTCTTCATCGTGCAGACGCACTGCGGGCCGGTGAACGACTTTCTCATGGAGCAGCTGATCATGATCGACGCCGCCAAGCGCGCGTCGGCGAAGCGGATCACGGCGGTCTGCCCCTACTACGGCTACGCGCGCCAGGACCGCAAGTCGGCGGGCCGCGAGCCCATCACGGCCAAGCTCGTCGCTGACATCCTCTCTGCAGCGGGCGCGGACCGCGTCGTCAGCGTGGACCTGCACTCGGGCCAGATCCAGGGGTTCTTCGACGTGCCGTTCGATCACCTGACGGCCACGCCGGTTCTCGAAGGCTACCTCAGGGAGCACGTCGCCGACTGCACCGAGGACGTCGTCGTCGTGGCGCCCGACGCGGGGCGGGTGAAGGTGGCCGAGCGCTACAGCCAGCACCTGGGCTCGGACCTCGCGCTCGTGCACAAGACGCGGCCCCGCGGCACGGCCAACCAGGTCGAAGCGCGCCACGTGGTCGGCGACGTGACCGGGCGGCGCTGCGTGATCATCGACGACATGATCGACACCGCCGGGACGGTGTGCGCCGCGGCGGAGCTGCTCACCGACGCCGGCGCGTCGGACGTGTGGGCGATGGCGACCCACGGCGTCCTCTCCGACCCGGCCGCCGACCGCCTGAAGGCCGCTCCGATCTCGAGGGTCGTGGTGACGGACACGCTGCCGGTGCCCGAGGACCGGGTGTTCGACAAGCTCGAGGTGCTCTCCGTCGCCAAGGTGATCGCCGACGCGATCGACGCGGTGTTCGAGGACACCTCGGTGTCGGAGATCTTCGGCGGCGAGAACCTGGCCTGAGCACCCGGGGGCCGTACGGGGCCCTCGAGACGCACTCGGCCGCCGCGGGCCGCGGAGCCCTGCGCAGCGGTGGAGCCGACGTCCGCGCGCACGCTACGCTTGACGGCCGTTGTCCAGCGTGAGCCCGCCTCTTTCGAGGCGGGCTCACGCGATGGCGGCGACACCGGCGACGGCGCCGGTGCGATGCGCCAGGTGGCCCCCGAAGGAGACTTCATGCCCGAGATCGTCCTGGAAGCCGAGGTAGGGAGGCCGCTCGGCTCGCGTGCCTCACGGCGCCTGCGCGCCGAGGGGAAGATCCCGGGCATCCTCTACGGCCACGGCGCCGAGCCGGTGTCGGTGGCGGTCGCGGGCCGAGACCTGCGCGCCGCGCTCTCGGGGGAGGCAGGGACGAACGCCCTGCTGGCGCTGCGGGCCGAAGGGAAGACGTACCTGACCGTGGCAAGAGAGCTCCAGCGCCATCCGGTGCGCGGAACGGTCACCCATGTCGACTTCCAGATCGTCGGCCGAGACGAGGTCATCGCTGCGGACGTCGCGGTCGTCCTCACCGGCGAGGCGATCGAGGTGCACCACGGCGACGGGCTGGTCGACCAGCAGCTCTTCACCCTCCCGGTGCGCGCCAAGCCGGCAGACATCCCGACCCAGGTGGAGGTGGACGTCTCGGCGCTCACGATCGGTGGGGTGATCCGCGTCAGCGATCTGGATCTCCCAAAGGGCGTCTCGGTGGACCTGGACGACGAGGTTCCGGTCGTGACGGGCGTGCCCCCCAGGGTGCAGACCGGCGCGGAGGGCGGTGCCGAGGCAGAGGCGCCGGCAGCCAGGGAGGGCGAGTCCGCTGCTTCCACCGGGACGCACGAGGGCTAGGCGCTGCGGCCGCTCTTCGCAGGGCGCGGACCTGGCAGCGGCCGTGGTCGCGAGCTGCTGCCTCGCCGTGGCACCCCGGCAGACGTGCTCGTCGTCGGCCTCTCGAACCCCGGCGCCGACTACGAAGGCACGAGGCACAATGTCGGAGCGGACGCGGTCCGCGTGCTCTCGAAACGGTGCGGCACCGGTAGCCTCCGGCCCGAGAAGGGCCAGCGGGCGGTCGTGGAGGAGGTCCGGATCGGGGACGTACGGGTCGTGCTTGCGGTGCCCACCACCTACATGAACGAGTCCGGTGCCGCGGTGCGGCCGCTCATGCGTCGCTTCGGCATCGACGACCCGACCAGTCTCGTCGTGCTCCACGACGAGCTCGACCTCCCTCCGGGTCGGATCCGCGTCAAGCTCGGGGGCGGGCTCGCAGGCCATAAGGGCTTGCAGTCGATCCGGGACCATCTTCACACTGCGGACTTCGTGCGGGTGCGGATCGGGATCGGGAAGCCCCCTGGCAGGCAGAGCGGAGCCGACTACGTGCTCCGGCGAGCGGGGAAGGCCGAGCGCGAGCTGCTCGACGGTTCGATCGAGGCGGCCGCCGACGCCGTCGAGATCGTGGTGACCGATGGCGTCGACGCTGCGATGAACCGGTGCAACGGTGACCTCTGAGCAGGCATCGCCTTCAACTCGTGTCGAGGCGCCGCTCGCGGCGCTGGCGGGTGCGCTGCGCAAGGAGCCTTCCATCACGCAGGTGATCGGCGTGCCCGACGCGACCGTCGCGGTCGCGGGGCCCGCGCAGGCGTTCACGGTCGCCGGCCTCACCCGCCTGTCGCAGCGGCGCCCGACGCTGGTCGTGACCGCGACGGAGGCCGAAGCAGAGCGGTTCGCCGCCGATCTCGCGTGCTTCGTGGAGGCCGGCGATCGGCGCGGCCTCGAGATCGCGGGCGCGCTCGTCGAGCCTGTCGCCCGGATGCCGGCCTGGGAGACGCTCCCCTTCGAACGCGTGAGCCCCGACGTCGCCACGATGGGCCAACGCCTTGCCGTGCTGTGGCGCCTCGCAGGAAAGGCCGTCGAGCTGGCGACCGAGCCCGGCGGCCCGACGATCGTGGTGGCCTCCGTGCGCGCGCTCCTGCAGCGGCTCGCACCCTGGCGCGAGATCGCCGCCCCGATCGTGGTGCACCGAGGGGCCCGCTTCGACGTGCGCGAGGCGACGTCGTGGCTCGCGGCTGGGGGGTACCGGCGCGAGCCGCAGGTGGAGCACCGGGGGGAGTTCGCGGTGCGCGGCGGCATCGTCGACGTCTTCCCGTCGACGTCCGACACCCCGGTCCGCATCGACCTGTTCGGCGACGAGGTCGACCGCTTGACCGCGTTCGACGTGGCCGACCAGAGGTCGACCGGCGCACTGGACGCCGCGGTCCTCTACGGCTGCCGGGAGCTGGTGCTGACCGACGCGGTCCGCGCTCGGGCGGCCGAGCTCGCCGAGGAAGCGCCCTGGGGCCGCAGGAACTGGGAGCGCCTCGCCGGCGGCGAGGCCTTCGACGGCATGGAGTCGTGGCTGCCGTGGCTCCAGCCTGAAGAGGAGCTGCTCACCGACCTTCTGGGCGAGCACGCGCAGGTCGTCGTGGTCGAGCCGCGACGTGTGCGCGACCGGGCGCTCGAGGTCGTCTCCGAGGAGGCCGCGCTCGCGGACACCCTGGCGGCGACCTGGGGGGCGGTGCCCCGCCCCGACGGCCGCTCAAGCGAGGAGCGTCCCGGCGCCGGGCCGGCGGATGCCGCCGCGTCTGACGAGGAGGGCGCAGGGTCGGCCTTCCCTCGCCTCCACCTGCCCTTCGACCGGCTGCTCGCCCGCACGAAGGCGGCGACGCTCGCGCTGGTCCCCGTGGCCGACAGCCCCGACCAGGCGTCGGTCACGGTCCGCGGCTTCGCGCACGTCGCCGGGGACGCAAGCCGTCTCGCCCACCAGGTGCGCGCCCTCGTGGAGGACGGGTTCTCGGTCACGTTGTGCTCGAGCACGGACCTCGGGCGGTCCCGGCTCTCGGGGGTGCTGGCGGACGAGGGCGTCGTCGCGCCGGCCGTCGAGCGCGCCGAGCCGGGCGTCGGCGCACGTGTGGTCACGGCGCCGCTGTCCGCGGGGTTCTCGCTTCCCCGAGCGCACGTCGCCGTGCTCTCGGAGACCGACGTCACCGGACGGAGAGCGGCACACCGGCGCGCCCGGCCGCGTGCGCGGCCGACCGACGGCTTCTTCGACGACCTGGGCCCAGGCGGCTACGTCGTCCACCGCCAGCACGGTGTCGCCCGGTACGCGGGAATGACCACTCGCACGGTCGCCGGCACGACGCGCGACTACCTCGTGCTCGAGTTCCGCGGGAGCGACCGGCTCTACCTCCCGGTGGACCAGATCGAGGCGGTGACCCCCTACAGCGGCGGCGAGTCGCCGACGTTGTCGAAGATGGGGGGCGCGGACTGGCAGCGTGCCCGTTCCAGAGCGCGAGCTGCCGCCGGGGAGGCGGCCCAGGAGCTCGTCGCGCTGTACCGGCGGCGCCTCCAGGTGCAAGGTCACGCCTTCGCACCGGACTCGCCTTGGCAGCGCGAGCTCGAGTCCTCGTTCCCCTACGCCGAGACCGCGGACCAGCTGCGGGCGATCGCCGAGGTGAAGGCCGACATGGAGCTGCCGAGGCCGATGGACCGCCTCGTGTGCGGTGACGTCGGGTTCGGGAAGACCGAGGTCGCGGTGCGCGCGGTCTTCAAGGCGATCCAAGACGGCAAGCAGGCTGCGGTGCTGGTGCCCACGACGCTGCTCGCGAGCCAGCACCACCAGACGTTCTCCGACCGCTACGCGGGCTTTCCGGTGAGAGTCGAGCTCCTGAGCCGGTTCCTGTCGCCCGCGCAGGCCAAGAAGGTGGTGGACGGCATCGCAGACGGCTCGGTCGACGTCGTGGTCGGCACCCACCGGCTCCTCGCCCAAGACGTGCGCTTCAAGAACCTCGGGCTCTTGGTCGTCGACGAGGAGCAGCGCTTCGGAGTGACGCACAAGGAGGCGGTGAAGCGCATCGCCGAGGGTGTCGACGTGCTCACCCTCACCGCGAGCCCGATCCCGAGGACGCTCGAGATGGCGCTCACCGGGATCCGGGACCTCTCCCTCGTCAACACGCCGCCCGCCGACCGACGCCCGATCCTCACCTACGTGGGCGAGTACGACGACGCCGCCGTCTCCGAGGCGATCCGTCGGGAGCTCTTGCGCGAGGGCCAGGTCTTCTTCGTCCATAACCGCGTGTCGGACATCGACGCCGTGGCGTCCAGGCTGCGTGCGCTCGTGCCCGAGGCCCGGATCGCGGTCGCGCACGGCCAGATGGACGAGGGCAGCCTCGAGCAGGTGGTGCTCGACTTCTGGGCTCGCAAGTTCGACGTGCTGGTCTGCACGACCATCATCGAGTCGGGGATCGACATGCCGTCGGTGAACACGCTCGTGGTCGACCGCGCCGACATGCTCGGCCTCGGCCAGCTCCACCAGATCCGCGGGCGCGTGGGACGGAGCAACCAGCGCGCGTACGCCTACCTGTTCCACCCCGCGGATCGCATCCTGACCGAGCAGGCCTACGAGCGACTGCGCACGGTGGGCGAGCACACCGAGCTCGGCGCTGGGTTCAAGATCGCGATGCGCGACCTCGAGATCCGCGGCGCCGGGAACCTGCTCGGGTCCACACAGTCGGGCCACATCGCGGCGGTCGGCTACGACCTGTACGTCCAGATGGTGGCTGAGGCGGTCGCCGAGGCGCGCGGGGAGCCGCGCCCTGCGCCCCCCTCGGTCTCGCTCGACGTGCCCGGCGACGCGAACTTGCCGGTCGACTACGTGCCGCTCGAGGACGCGCGCCTCGAGGCCTACCGGCGGCTCGCCGCGGCCACGACGCCCGGCGACGTCGACGACATCGCCGAGGAGTGGGCCGACCGCTACGGGCCTCCGCCGCCCGCTGCGGCCGGTTTGCTCGCCCTCGCGCGTCTTCGAGCAGAGTGCCTGCGCATCGGGATCCAGGAGGTCGCCGTGGTCCAGGCCCGCCTAGGCGGCGCGCGCCACCCACTCGCCAAGCTCTCGCCCGTGAGCCTCCCGGCGAGCGCCCAGGTTCGCCTGCGGCGCCTGGTCCCGGGGGCCGACTTCCGAGAGCAGCTCCACCAGCTGGTCGTCCCGCTCACCGGGGACGCGCACCCGGCCGAGGCGCTCAGGTCCCTCCTCGCCGACCTGCTGCCGAGCGCCGACGCCGTGGCACCAGCCGGTAGCATGCGCCTCGCATGAGGAACGCCAGCTCTCGCCGGGCAGGTCCGTCCTGCCCTCGTTCTTCCAGGCGGAGGTCGAGGGTGCAGCACGCGCCGGCGACGGCACGGCCGAGCTGCTGAGTCGGGCGTTCGGGGAACGCGCGCGTCGAGGTCCAGCTCCTTTGGCACGACCGCGCATCACCGTGCTCGGCCTCGGCCCTGCAGGCGCGGACATGCTCCCACCCGCGACCCGTGAGCGCGTCTTGTCGGCGACGACGGCGTTCCTGCGCACGGCGCGGCACCCCGCGGCGTCGGCGCTCCTCGACGCCGGCGGCGCATCGGCCCACATCGCCACCTTCGACCACCACTACGACGAAGCCGGGACCTTCGACGAGGTCTACGAGCGCATCGTCGCGGATCTCGTGACGGCGGCCCAGGTCGTCTCCGCCGGCGCGGACGAGGTCGTCTACGCGGTGCCGGGGTCGCCCCTCGTCGCCGAGCGCACGGTCGAGCTTCTCCGCGAGGACCCGAGGGTAGACGTGACGGTCGTGCCCGCCATGTCGTTCCTCGACCTCGTGTGGGCGCGTCTCGGCGTCGACCCCGTCGCCGCTGGAGTGCGGCTCGTGGACGGGACGCGCTTCGTCGTCGAGGCCGCCGGGGAGCGCGGCCCTCTGCTCGTCGCGCAGTGCTGGTCGGCGCGGGTGCTCTCCGAGGTGAAGCTCGCCGTCGGCGAGGACGACCCCCCGCCGGAGGTCGCCGTGACCGTGTTGCACCACCTGGGTCTCCGTGACGAGGCGGTCGCCATCGTCCCCTGGCACGAGCTCGACCGCGCGGTGGTGCCGGACCACCTCACGACGCTGTGGTTGCCTCGCCTGGCCGCGCCGGTTGCGAGCGAGCTCGCGGCGCTCGACGAGCTCACGCGCCGGCTCCGGCGCGACTGTCCCTGGGATCGCCAGCAGACCCACGCGTCGCTCGAGCCCCACCTCCTCGAGGAAACCTACGAGGTCCTCGAGGCGATCGACGCGCTCGGCCGAGCCGAGAACCGAGGGGAGCCCGGTCGAGAGCCGGGTCGAGAGCCGGGTCGAGAGCCGGGCACCGCCGCTGCGGCGGAGGTCGAGGACGCTGCGGCGGAGGCTGAGGACGCTGCGGCGGAGGTCGAACGGCGGGCGGCGCTGCACCTCGAAGAGGAGCTCGGAGACCTGCTCTTCCAGGTGTTCCTGCACTCACGGCTCGCCGCGGAGGAGGGGAGGTTCACCATCGCGGACGTCGCGAGAAGCCTCCGCGACAAGCTCGTCTCGCGCCACCCCCACGTCTTCGGTGACGTCGAGGCGCGCGACGCTGCGACGGTCGTCTTGAACTGGGAAGACCTGAAGAAGCAGGAGAAGGGCCGGGCCAGCGTCACCGACGGCATCCCGGCTGCGCTGCCGGCGCTCGCGCTCGCCGCGAAGCTGCAGCGCAAGGCTGCTGCGGTACCCGGGGCCGCTCCTCAGGGCGCAGGGGCGCTGCACGCACGGGCGCGCAGGCTCTTGGAGGATGTGATCGCGTCGTCCGAGGGGCCTGTCGTTCCCGGCGTCCCCGGTGGTCCGCGGGTGGCCGAGGAGGCTGGGGACCTCCTGTGGGCCGTCGCGGACGTCGTGCGCCGGCTCGGGGTAGAGCCCGAAGACGCGCTGCGTGCTACTGCGGGCCGTCGGCGCGACGCGATCCGCGCTGCTGAACACGGCGGCGCCGCCCAGAGCGACACAGCATGACCGAGACCGGGGCCGAGACCGGGGCCGGGGCCGGGGCCGAGACCGAGACCGGGGCCGGGGCGGAGACCGAGACCGGGGCCGGGGCGGAGACCGAGACCGGGGCCGCCGGGGCCGCCGGGGCCGCCGGGGTGCCGCCGCGCGGACGATGGAGACCCGCAGCAGGCGGATGGGTGCTCCTCGCGTGTGTCGTCGTCACGTTCGCCAACTTCGCCGTCTGGTCCTGGGCCACCCCGCTCTTCGCCGCGCCCGACGAGCCGACGCAGGTCGCCCGGGCGGCGGCGGTCGTGCGCGGCGAGCTCGTGGGGGCGACCGTCGGCAGCGACCGCAACGCCTTCACGTCGGTGACGGTCCCGGCGGTGTTCGCCCACGACGGCCCGCTCGTCACGTGCTTCCAGTTCCGCCCCGACGTGCCAGCGTCGTGCGAGCCGCAGGTGCCGACCTCGACGAGGGCGGTCCCCGTCGAGACGTACGTGGGCCGCTACCCTCCGCTCTACTACCTGATCGTTGGCCTCCCCTCGCTCGTCGAGCCGAACGCGCGCGGCATCTACCTCATGCGGCTCATGAGCGCGTTGCTCGATGCCGTCCTCGTGTCGTTGGCGCTGTTCGCGGTCGTGCGGTGGTCGGCGAAGCCGCTGCTCTTGGTGGCCGTCATGGCTGCAGCGTCGCCGATGGCGTGGTTTCTCGGGGGGGTCGTGAACCCGAGCGGGTTCGAGATCGCCGCTGCAATTTGCCTGTGGACGACGGGCGCGATCCTCGTCCTGGAGCATGCCGCTGCGCCGCCGCCCGGCCTCGTCGCGCTCGTGGCGGGCTCGCTCTGCGTCTTCCTCCTCGCGCGGCCGCTCTCGCCGCTTTGGTGCGCGATCGCGGTCGCGGTGCTCGCCGCGACCGCAGGGTGGCGGCGCGTGCGTGCGCTGTTCGCCAACCGCTCGGTGCTGTGGACGATCCCGCCTGTGGCGGCGTGCGGCGCCGTCGCAATGGGCTGGATCGTCGAGGAGCACTCCTTGGACCTCACGCCCTCGACGGCGCCGGTGCCGCACCCAGAGACGTTCACTCGGCTCGTGCCGGCGATCGTCGCACACACCCCTCTGTGGCTCGAGGAGATGGTCGGGGTGTTCGGGTGGCTCGACACGTTCTCGCCGGTGCTCACCTACGCGCTGTGGGGTGCTGTCGTCGGTGCGTTCGTCGTCTTCGTCTGGGTCCGCGCCGTGCGGGGAGCGTCCGAGGCGAGGGAAGCGGTGGCGGTGGGGCTGCTGGTCCTGGCAGTGGTCGTCCTCCCAGTGGCGATCGTCTACAGCCAGGTCCACCGGCTGGGGATCGTCTGGCAGGGGCGAGACATCATGCCGCTTGCCGTCGGGGTCCCGATCGCCGCCGTCGCCGTCGCAGGGGGCGACCGGGCGCTGCGGCGCTGGAACGGCCGCGTCACCCTGTGGGCCGGCGCGGCGGCGTGCACGGCGCTCGGCGCGGCGGGCGTCGCCGCGTTCTTCGAGGCGCTGAGGCGCTACGCCGTCGGCGTCGACGGACCGATCGACTTCCTCTCGGGAACATGGCACCCGCCGGTCGGCAGCGCGGCAGCGCTGGCGGCGGCGTTCGTGTCCGTCGCAGTGCTGGCCCTCGGGGTCTGCTTCGGCATCGCCCGCGCACGTTCATCGAATTCCGGCGTACCACCAGGTAGCCTGGCACCTCGAGCGCCGTCGAGAACGCAGCGCGTCGGCTGAGGCCGAGCGCGGACCAGGGAGCTGAACCGTGGGCACGATAGAGCACGTCGTGGGACGCCAGGTCTTCGACTCGCGGGGGAACCCGACGGTCGAGGTGGAGGTCATCCTCGACAGCGGGGCGCTCGGGCGCGCGATCGCGCCGTCTGGCGCGTCGACGGGCATCCACGAGGCCGTCGAGCTGCGCGACGGCGGCGACGCCTACGACGGCAAGGGGGTCCTGCGCGCCGTCGAGAGCGTGCGCGGGGAGATCGCGGACGTCCTGGTCGGGCTGGACGCGCTCGACCAGCGAGGCGTCGACATGGCGATGATCGACCTCGACGCCACGCCGGACAAGAGCCGCCTGGGCGCGAACGCGATGGTCGCGACGTCGCTCGCGGTGGCCAAAGCGGCGGCGTCCGAGCTCGAGCTCCCTCTCTACCGCGCGATCGGCGGGGTCAACGCCCACGTGCTGCCCGTGCCGATGCTCAACGTCATCAACGGTGGCGTGCACGCCCGGACCTCGATCGACTTCCAGGAGTACATGATCGTGCCGGTCGGTGCCGCGTCCTTCGGTGAGGCGCTGCGCTGGAGCGTCGAGACGTACCACGCGTTGCGCAGGGAGCTCGGCGAGCGAGGCCTGTCCACCGCAGTCGGGGACGAGGGGGGCTTCGCACCGGACCTGCCGACGAACGAGGAGCCGCTCGAGGTGTTGGTCGGCGCCATCGAGGCGGCGGGGCACACTCCGGGCGCGGACATCGCACTGGCGCTCGATCCCGCCACCAGCGAGCTGTGGAAGGACGGTGCCTACGAGCTCAGAGGCGAGGGCCGCCGCCTCTCGCCGGGCGAACTGGTCGACTACTGGGTGGGCGTCTTGGACCGTTACCCGGTGGTCTCTCTCGAGGACGGCATGGCCGAGGACGACTGGGAGGGATGGGCGGCGCTGACGGCTGCCGTGGGCGATCGCGTCCAGCTCGTCGGGGACGACGTGTTCGTGACGAACGTCGAGCTCATCGAGCGGGCGATCGACTCGGGCGTCGCGAACGCCGTGCTGATCAAGCCGAACCAGATCGGCACGCTCACCGAGACCCTCGACGCCGTCGACCTCGCGGCGCGCGCCTCCTACCGCACGGTGATCTCGCATCGCTCCGGGGAGACCGAGGACACCTCCATCGCGGACCTCGCGGTCGCGGTCAACGCAGGGCAGATCAAGACCGGCGCGCCGTGCCGGACCGACCGCGTTGCGAAGTACAACCAGCTCCTTCGGATCGAAGAGGATCTTGGCACGTCGGCCGCCTTCCTGGGTCGGGACGCCCTGAGGGTCGGGGTCCGTGCGCGAGCCTGACGGCCGCAGGACGCGGCGCTCCAGGGGCCCAGCGACGCCGCGAAGGCCTGCACGCTCGCGCGCGCGCGGTGGGCCGGCGTCGACCCCGACGAAAGCCGCGTCTCGGGCAGAGCGCCGCCGGGCGGCGAGGGTGCGCCGGAATCGGATCGTGCTCGCGCTGGCGGCCGCGGTGTCGGTGGGGATCCTCGCGGCCTGGTTCCCCACGTCCAGCCTCCTCCACCAGCGCGCGCAGCTCGCGGCCGCCTCGATCCAGCTGGGCCAGCTCCGGCGGGAGAACGCAGCGCTGCGCCACCAGGAGGAGCAGCTGCGCACACCGACGACGCTCGGGCGCATCGCTCAAGAGCAGTACGACCTCGTCCCGCCCGGGGACCAGGCGTACCAGGTGCTTCCGGCGAGCGGATCGGGTGGTCTCGACGGGGTCCTCGGCGCGGCGTCGACAGCCGGCGCAGCCCGCGGCTCAGGTGGGGCCGCGGGCACCGCAGCCCAGCACACCCGAGGGTCGTCAGGATCGAGCGAACCCGCAGGCACGTCGGGTGGGCTGCTCGGCCGGATGCTCCAGACGCTTGAATTCTGGCGATGAGCCCCCGGCCTCGCCGTCAGTCTGCGAGCGAGGGCGACGAGCTCGAGCAGGTGACGCGGCTGCTGGGCCGACCTCCTGCCGCCGATCTCTGCGTGGTCGTGCGCAGCCCGGACGGTACGCCCGCGGTGATCGAGAACGCTCCGTTCCTACGCGACGGCACGCCGATGCCCACTCGCTACTGGCTGGTCGATCCCGAACTTCGTACGGCGGTGTCCGCGCTCGAGTCGTGCGGCGGCGTCCGGGGCGCGGAGGCGGCGGTCGACCCCGAGACGCTCGCCCGCGCGCACGATCGCTACGCGGCGGAGCGCGACGCGCGGATCCCTGCGAACCACGACGGACCACGACCGGCCGGCGGCGTCGGCGGTACCCGCGCCGGGGTGAAGTGCCTGCACGCCCACCTCGCATGGTGGCTCGTCGGAGGTGACGATCCCGTCGGCGCCTGGGTGGCCGACCGCATCGGGCTCACGGCGCGACGCGGCGGCCAGCACCTGCGGTCCGCGGCGGTCCGCGGCGGGGTCGGAGGGGCGGTCAGCGGCGGGGTCGGAGGGGCGGTCAGCGGGGGCGCTGCGGCGTCCACACTCGACGCGCGGCGCGCGCTGCCAGGCGGAGCCCGGCCGTGATCCGCCAGCTCGTCGAGCGGTGCACCTCCTCGAGCTCCCGGGTCGCAGATTCGAGGGCGTCGGTGGTCGCCTCGAGCGCGTTCTCGATGCCCTCGAGCCGTGAGCGGGCAGCGTCGAGCTCGACGTAGAGCCGGTGTGCATCCTGCTCCAGCCTCGCGGCGTACTCCGCCGCGACGTCGCCGTCGATGAGCCGGTTGCGGAGCCGAGGGAACGCGCCGCGGTCGAGGAGGAGCGGTGCCGCGCCGTGCTTCTCGATGACCCGTTGGCGGGTCGTCTCCCACAGCGCAGGCGCATGTTGGCTCTTCGAGTCCTCGCCAACTTCCCAGGAGCGCAAGAGCGCGGTGATCGTAGGCACGCCCGAGACCCCGGAGATCGAGGCGGTCCACAAGAGGTGGTCCCAGTCCTCGAGGACGGGAAGCGACTCGTCCCACCGCAGGCCGAGCTCGGTTACGAGCGAGCGCGGGAACGCGTAGCCGTTGTTGGGCGTCCTGTTGTCGAGCAGGTGGTCGACGTGGTCGAAGTCCAAGGAGAAGACGAGCCTCGGCCGGTCGACGACCTCGTAGCCGTCTTCGCCCTCCCAGACGCCAGGACGAGCTTCGATCCGCTGGTTGGCGACCGCGGTCCGCACCACACGACCGGGGGAGCGCTGGGCTTCGTCGCGGAAGGTCTCCACCCAGTTGGCGAGCACGAGATCGTCGTCGTCGAGCATCGCGAGGTAGTCGCCCCGGGCGAGGAGCGCGCCTTCGTTGAGCGGCCGGCACCGGCCTCCTCCCGAGACGCCTACCACGCGCACCCGGCTCGCGAACGAGTCGTGGAACTCCTCGACGAGCGTGCGCACCGAGCCCAAGGTGCGCGCGTCGCCGTCGTGGAGGAGGGTGAGCACCTCGAAGTCGTCACAGGTCTGCGCAGCAAGGCAGAGGAGGGACTCCTGCAGGGTCGCGGCACGGCGTCCCTGGGTACGAAGCAGCACCGACAGGAACGGATGGGCTGCGCCGCCCGCCGCGTCCTCTCGGTCCGCGGCGTCTTCCACTGTACCGGGCGCGTCCGCGCGGGCCGGGGTGTACGCGCGGACCATGCGATCGACGTGCGCGTCGCCCCCCGCCATCTCCCTGAGCCTGCCCAGCAGCGCGCCGAGGGGCGTGGCCGGCTCGAGCACCGCCGCGTCGGAGGGGAAGTGCTGGTCGGAGCGTGCACGCGTGCGGTCCTCGGCGTCGAGCTCGACGAAGCCGTGAGCGGTCATGGTCGAGCGGAGGGAGGCGCTGGAAAAGTGGCGGACGTAGTCGGCCGAGAGCGTGCCCGCCGCGGTGACGTCCCATCGGCCGATCAAGAGCTTCGCGGCGACGTCGAGATGCGCGACGTTGGGCGATGCGACGAGCACCGGCGCGCCGCCGAGCTGGTCGCACAGCTCGCGGAGCCCGCCGAGGTAGGCGCCGAGATCTTCCACACGGTTGAGGGCGTCGCCGACGGCGACGGCTGCGACCCGGCGTCCTCGCAGGGCGTGCGCGAGCGCTGGTGAGAGCGACCCAGGGGTAAGGGGCTCACCCGAGACGCTCGCGTCGCCGGGGGACGCGTCCTTCGACGCGGCCACAGGATCCGTGCGCACACCCAGGTACTCGAGCCCGAGCGCTTCGACGTCGGGCGCGGCGACGCTGCTCCCCGAGGCCAGGTCGACGACGACCCCGCCAGCGGATCCGCCCGCGCGAGGAGGCAGGCGCGAGAGGAGGGACGCGACGTGGTCCGTAAGGCAGTCGGGCTCGGTCACGTCTGCCGTGCCCGCTGGCGCACGCGGTCGAGAACCAACGCGGAGGTCTTCACGAGCCCGTGCCGTCGGACGGCACCGACCCCGCGTCGCGCCAGCGTGCCAAGGCGCATCCGGGAGGGAGCGGCGGGGACCGGCGGACGGACCGGCTCAGGCTCGCCGTAGGGCTCCAGCACGATCGGCTCGTACGGCTCGTCGGCGAGCACCGGTTGCCACGTGCTCCCACGGGTGTCTCGCAGCTCGGCGGAGCGGAGGATCTCGAGGTAGCGCCTGGCCTGGGTCCAGGGGCCGAAGCCGAGGAGCGCGTCGCGCCTTGCCCGCTGACCGAGCCGCCGCCGGAGCACGTCATCGGCCAGGAGCGTTGCCAACGCCCGCGCCCACTCGTCGGGGTCGCCGGCGAGCATGCCGTTCACGCCGTGCTCGACGACCTCTTGGAAGGGGTGGGTCGGGCTCGCGATGGTGGGCGTCGCCGAGAGCCCGGCCTCGAGCCACTTGACGGCGCTCTTCGCCTCGTTGAACCGGCTGGCCAGCTCGAGCGGCGCGAGGTTCACGTCGAGAGTGCGCAGGAGCTTCGGCAACGCGGTCCACGGCTGGAACGGCACCCGCACGAGCCGGTCCCCGAGCCTTTGGCTCGCAGCGCCCGGCGTCAGCTTGCCGACCAGCCACAGCTCGGCGTCGTCGACCGGCTCGAGCGCGCGCACGACGGCCTCTTCGACCATCGCCCAGTCCCGGTCGTGCGTGTCGGTGCCGCTCAAGTAGCCCACTCGCACCGGTCCGGGGACTGGCTCCTGCCCGAGTGCGGCGTCCGCGAGCCTGCTCATCACGAGCCCCACACCGTTGGAGAACCGGAAGCTGGGAAGGCCGGTGACCGCCGAGGCGTGGTCGCAGAGGGGCTGAGTGCTGCCGATGAACCCGTCGCACAGCTCCATGGTGGTCCGGTAGCGGCGCACGCCCTGCATCCATAGTTCGCGCTCGGCACCGGAGAGGATCTGCAGCGCGGGGATCTCGGGCTCGAGGTCGGGGTCGAAGATCAGGTCGTCCACGTCGAAGAGGACCGGGGTGCCGCGCCTGCGGACGTCTGCGACGAAGCCCTGCACCTGAGAGGTGGCAGGCACGCGGTAGACGACGACCACGTCCGCCGACCTCGCGAGCTCGACGACGTCGGGATGCCGGTAGTGGCGGACGTCTGCATGCACCCCGAGCAGGCTGAGCGCCTCCGCCGGCAGGTGCGCGCGGTATCGAAGCGGCGCGCCGTCGATGCCGACGACGAAGAGCACGCGTTCGACGACGCGCCCCTGCTCTTGCGAACCTGGGGCGGTCGGACATCCCGATTCGCCTCTTCCCTCCCGGGTCGCCTCCCGGGTCGCGAGGGTCGCCTCCCGGGTCGCGAGGGTCGCCTCCCGGGTCGCGAGGGCCGCCTCCCGGGTCGCGAGGGTCGCCTCCCGGGTCGCGAGGGCCGCAGCGTAGACGGTCTCGAGGCGGTCGCAGTGCGCCTCGATGCTGGTGAGCTGGCCGCCGAGCGCGCCGCCCTGTAGACGTGCGAGCAGAGTGCGGTCCTCGATCAGCTCCGTCATCGCGGCGGCGAGCGCGCCCGGGTCGTCTTGGGGGACGACGAGCCCGTTGACCCGATCGGTGACGACCTCTTCGGGGCCGAGGCACGTCGTGGTGAGCACCGCGACGCCCATTGCGAGCGCCTCGCGAGTGAGGATCGAGTACGTCTCTTGCATGACCGAAGGGATGAGCAGGACGTCGGCGTCCGACAGCACCGCGGTGAGCTCGTCGGGCGCGAACGGCGGATGGGTCCGGACGAAGGGTGCCAGCGGCTCCTCGCCGGCGGCGACGACGGGCTGGTCGACCCCGTAGAGGTCTGCGGTCCATCCCGGCCTGGAGCCAAGCGAACGCAGCGCCTCGCAGAGGACCCGAAGACCCTTCATCGGGTCTGCGCCTCCGGCGAAGAGGAACCGGACGTCACGGTGCCGGGCGGCGAGCGGGCGGCGAGCGGGCACCTCGCCGCGCCGGTCCGCTGCAGCGCCTTCACCGACTCCCTCGACCGGGTTGTCGACGACCACCAGCTGACCGGGCGGGACGCCGTTCGCGCGCAGGACGGCGGCGGAGCTCTCGGACACCGCGAGGACGCGTGCTGCCAGGGCGAGCGCCGCCGTCGTCCACCGAGCGCGTTCGTCTAGCCATGCCCTGTCGACCGCGCAGGAGCAGACGCCGGCCACGACGACGGGGCAGCAGGGGTGGTAGTCGCGGTTGCAGAGGAACTGGCGCCCGCACCACCACCAGAAGTCGTGGGCAGTGACCACGAAGGGGATCCCCGAGTGCGCCGCCTCGACCAGGAGCCCTGCGCCGAGCCCCTGCATCGAGTGGAAGTGCACGATGTCCGGTTCGAACGCGCGCAGCACGTTGGCGAATTCCGCTCGCGCGGCCGGGTTGTCGAAGTTCAGCCGGCTGCCCCAGTCGATGGCGTCGTTGGTGGTGAACCAGCGGACCGGGACCGCTCCGCCGTCCTTTCCGTCACCTTTTCCCACGGCGGGGTCGTCGAAGGCGTCCCCGCTGCGGTGCGCCGGACCGATCCATCCTGCGAAGACCCTCACGTCATTGCCTCGGCGTGCGAGCTCGAGCGCGCTGCGCAGCGGCACCAGCGTGCCCCCGCTGACGAAGTTCGGCGGGAAGTGCGCCGAGACGACGAGCACCTTCACGTGACCCGCCTGCGGACGGCGCGGTACGCGGAGCGGGCGGACCGCAATCCCCATGGCGCCAGCTCCCGCTCCGTGGGCGGTCCCCGGTCCGGCTCGCCCGCCTGCTGCGACGCTGTCGCGCTCGGGCCGCAGGGGGCGCGGTCCGCCGCCCGCCAGGGGTCCGCGCAGTATTCGAGGAGCGGCGCGGCCACCTTGTCCCAGCGGAACCGCTGCGCCGCCGCCCTGACGGTCTCTCGGCTCGGAGGTGCGTCGACCATCTGCCGGATGCCTTCGGCGACTGCATCGACGTCTCCTGGGGGCACGGCGACCCCGATGTCCTCGTCCTCGACGAGCTGGCTCAGCACGTCGCCGGCGGTCAGCACCGTCGGAAGGCCGGCCCACAGGTAGTCGAGGACACGGGTGCGAAAGGAGAACCTTGCCTCCAGGTGCTCGAGGTTCGTGCTGACGCCGATCGTCGCGTCGAGCAGCGCCGCGCCCCGCTGCTCGTAAGGGACCCATGAGGAGTTGAAGGCCACGCTCGACGGCACCATATCGAGATCGTTGGCCATGGTGCGGAGCGTCTCGGCGACGGGCATCGCAGGGATCTCCGGGTTCGGATGACCCATCCCCATGAAGACGAGGAAGATGTCCGGGAGCTCGCCGCGGAGCCGGTGCACGGCTTCGAGCACGGTGATCGGGTCGAGCCAGTCGTAGACCCCGCCCCCCCACAAGATGACGGGCCACGCCCGTCCCCCCGGTGGGAGGAGACCCGCGAGACCCGGCCCGTCGTGGGCGGGAGGCTGCGCGGGCACGCCGAAGGGCACCACCGCGAGCATCCGCTCGAGCCCTTCGTCGCCGTGGTGGGTCCGGGCGTTGACGCGGCCGACGGCGGTGAGCGACCCGAGCCAGAAGTCCCGCTGCCGCTCGCTCGCGCACAGGAAGAAGTCGCCGCGGGCGAGGTCCTGGTTCACGACGTCGTTCAGCTGGCGCACCACCGCGTCGGTCTCGTCGAGCGACGTGGACCACCTCGCCAGGTTCTCGAGGTGGTAGGGGTCGTAGACGTCGATCACGACCGGCTTGTCGGTGGACCGCACGTTGGGGTACCGGGTGACGACGCTGCCGGGACCGACGAGGACCGTCATCCAGTCGCACAGCTCGGCGACCGCCTGGTGGTCTGCGAAACGGACGTCCATCTTGGGATGGCTCCGGCTGCATGCGACGGAGCTCACCAGGATCACGTCGTGGTCGGAGGACAGCACCTCGGCGAGGTGCCAGGCGCGGATGGCCGGACCAGGCATCGCCTCGGTCAACGGATCCGTCGTGATGAACAACACGCGTTGACGGGTCATCGACCGATCGATGATCCCCGCAGGTGGTCGGTGTCGCGCGGGGCTACGATCATGGGTAGTCCTTAGCACCACCGGCGTATCGGTACCAACGACCCCGACATCATGAGCTGGAACCGGTGACCGGGCGACGCTGCCGGACATGGGCGGCGCCCATCTGCAAGCGTGGGCGCCGATCGGGGTACATCGCGGTGCCGCTTGGACGCTGCGAGCTCCCGACGGACAGACGTTGTGAGGACGACTGGTGAACGACACGTCATTTGACTGCCTCGTCGCGTGGGAGGGAAGCGAAGAGCCGGGACCGGCATGGCCGCGGACGATCGAGGGATCGCCGGAGCACCGCCTCGGGCCCGTTCTCCGGCTGCGCCATGAGCAGATCGGCGTCGTCGGATCGCTCGGGCGACGACGCAACGACCTCGTGGGTCGGGCGAAGGAGCCGTTCGTGTGCTTCGTGCCGCCAGGTGCCGATGTGACCTGCGACGACGTCGCCGCCGGTGTGCGCCGCCTGCGCGAGGATGCCCGGGCCTCTGCAGCGGCCCTCGGCCGTGGGGTTCCGGCGACCGAGCAGGTGACCTTCTTCGGCCTGCCGTGGTGGAGCGACCGGGGGCGCACGCGGCCTCTGCGGCGCGAGATCCTGGCGTCCATGGGCTCGGCGGCGGTCTTCCGGCGCGAGGACCTCGATGCGATCGGCGGGTACGAAGAGGACCTCGGCGACCTCCTCGCGGAGCTCGACGTCGGCTGGCGGCTGTGGCTGGCGGGAGGGCGAGTGTACGACCTGCGGTCCGAGGAGGTCCGTGGGGCTGTGGGCGGCGCAGCCGCCGGCGCTACGCGTTCGGGCCGGGGAGCCGGCGTGCGCTCCGACGAGCTCGTCGACGCGATCAGGGTGGCGTGGCGCTGCTACGACGACGAGCGGGCGACGGCGGCGCTCGCCGCCGGGTTGCTGCTCGCGCCGCTCTTGGTCGAGCCGGCTGACGCCGCCGCCGTGGTGCCCTCGGTGCGAGCGGCGATCGTCGCGTCTGACGGAGCCAGGGCCCGCGTGCAGCGGACTCGCACGCGGCGCGATTCCGAGATCCTCCACCTCCTCGGCGACCCTCTGGAGGTGCCAGGGCTCGAGCCCGCGGCACTCGAGCCCCTCGTCGACGAGCTCGCCCTCGGTGAGCTGTTCCGCAGGCGCCGCAGGGTCCTCGTCGTCACCGGCGACGTCGTTGGCCCGGGAATGGCCGGCCCCGCGATCCGTGCCTGGCACATGGCGGAGTGCCTCTCCGACGAGCACGACGTCGTGCTCGCGACCACGTCGCAGCGCAGCACTGGACTTGGCGCGGGCTTCCGCCTCGAGATGCCCGACGCGGCGGGTTTCGAGCAGCTCGCGGCCTGGTGCGACGTCATGGTGCTCCAGGGGTTCGTCCTGCTCCACGTGCCGGCGTTGCGCCGCCCGGACAAGGTCACGGTCGTCGACGTCTACGACATCTTGCACCTCGAGGCGCTCGAGCTGTCGAAGCGAGCGTCCGACGGGTCGCGTGCCGAGCACGTCGGCGCCTCGCTGCACGCCCTCAACGACCAGGCTGCTCTCGGGGACTTCTTCATCTGCGCGAGCGAGAAGCAGCGGGACTACTGGATCGGGCACCTCTCCGCGCTCGGACGGGTGAACGCGGCCACCTACGGCTACGACCCGCTGCTGCGCAGGCTCGTCGACGTTGTCCCGTTCGGTCTGCCGCCGGCCGCGCCGCGCAGGAGCGGTCCTGGGCCGCGGGCGACGATCCCTGGCATCGGGCCCGATGACGACGTCGTGCTGTGGGCGGGGGGCATCTACGACTGGTTCGACCCGGTGACCCTCGTGCGTGCAATCGGTCGGCTGCGCAACCGGCGTCCGCAGGTGCGGCTCGTGTTCATGGGCACCCGGCACCCGAACCCCGAGGTACCCGAGATGGCGATGGCCCACGAAGCCCGTCGCCACGCGCGGTCCCTCGGCATCGAGGGCACCCACGTCTTCTTCAACGAAGGCTGGGTCGACTACGACAGCCGGCAGAACTGGCTGCTCGATGCCGACGTCGGGGTGAGCACCCACTTCGATCATGCCGAGACGGCGTTCGCGTTCCGCACGCGCCTCCTCGACTACCTCTGGGCCGGTCTCCCGGTGGTGGCGACGTCGGGGGACGCCTTCGCCGAGATGATCGTGCGAGAGGGGCTCGGGCGCGTGGTCGAGCCGGAGGACGCCGCCGGGCTCGAGCAGGCGCTCTACGAGCTGCTGAGCGACGCGTCCGCCTCGGCCGCGTGCCGGGAGAACATCGAGCGCGTGCGCCGCGCGTTCGAGTGGCCGACGACCCTGGACCCTCTCCTGCGCTTCTGCCGGGAGCCGTCGCGGGCGGCCGACAAGGTCGACCGGCTGTCCTACGCTGCAGCCGACGGTGTTCTCGCCCGGCTGAAGCGGAGGACGCAGACGGCCGCCGCGCTGTACGCGGAGGGAGGCGCGCCGGCGGTGGCGAGCGCCGCAAGGCAGCGTCTCCGGCGCGCCGCTGGGATCGAGCGCAGACCAGGGACGCCAGGGGCCAGCTGAGGGACCTGAGCAGCTTGCCGGTCACTGCCGCGGCGCCGTCCTCGACGTCGCCAGGCTTGCGACCAGGCCGTCGAGGATGTCCGACTCCGAGACGATGCAGCGGGGAAAGCCGAACCGGCGCATGACCTCACGCATGACGAGCACGCCTCCGACGATGACGTCCTCCCTGCCCTCCACCATCCCGGCGTGCGCGGCACGAGCTTCGACCGTCTCTGCGGCGAGGCGGTCCGCCCACGTCTCGACGGTGCTCGAGGTGAGCTCGGAGTGGTGGACGAGCTCAGGGTCGTACGTCGTCCAGCCGTGCGCCAGCATGGAGAGCGTCGTCACGGTCCCCGCCAGCCCGACGAGCGTCGCATGCTGGGGCACCTCGCGCAGGACCGGGAGGGCGTCCGCCGCACGGTCGAGGCCGCGCCGGACGGCGGCCGCCGTCTCCTCGAGCTCCCCTGCGAGCGGCGGGTCGTGGTGCAGGTACCGCTCGGTCAGCCGAACGCACCCGACGTCGAGCGACACGACGCGAGGAGCAGCGTCGCCGGCAACGAGGGCCGTGAGCTCCGTAGAGCCTCCACCGACGTCGAGGACCACGTAGGGGCCCTTTCCCGCATCGAGCTCTGCGACCGCGCCCGCATAGGCGAGCCGTCCCTCCTCTTCGCCCGAGAGCAGCTCGACGGTCGCGCCGAGGGTCGCTGCGGCGGCGTCGAGGAACTCCTGGCCGTTCGAGGCGTCGCGGACAGCGGACGTGGCCACCGCTCGGACCGCGACCACGCCGAGATCGTCCATGAGCCCCCGGTAGGTGCGCAGGGCCTCGATCGTGCGAGCGGTCGCATCTCGTCCGAGCGTGTGGCGGGCGTCGACCCCCTCGCCGAGCCGCGTCACTCGCAGCTCCCGGGCGAGCTGCGCACCGTGCTCGTCGGTGACCAGCAGGCGCGTCGAGTTCGTTCCGCAGTCGATCGCGGCGGCGATCCAGCGCGTGGGGCGTGCCTGGGCTCCTGGGTGCTCGCGCGGGCCCGGCTGGCGCTCAGCCATCCCGCTCCTTCACGCCGAGCACCCCGGCGAGCCTGTCCACCAAGCTGTCCGGATCGCCGTACCAGCGGTCGGCCACCTCCTTGCCCACGGACGAGAGCGCCTGGCGCGTCGGCGGGTCGAAGAGCGCGTCGGCGGAGGCGAGCAGCTCGGTGGTCGAGGAGAAGCGCAGCCCCCCGCCGCTTCGGGCGAGCCCGTCTGCCGCGGATCCCACGGGCACCGCGATGGGCGTGCCGTAGCGGAGTGCCTCGACGCATTCGCGCGCGAACACGTCGCCCGGCAGCAAGTCTACGACCCCGAGTGCTCGGGCCATGAGGATCCACAGGTCCATGCGCGTATGGACGTCGAACTCCGCCACGCACGATCGGGACCGCCAGACTCGGGCGATCCCTCCTTCGACGACGACGACGTGGCGGCGCGGGAAGCGGGCGAGCACCCATCGAATTCTTTCCGACGGCCACGGGCTCGTCGGCATCTCGAGACGGTCGCCGAGGACCAGCAGGTACTCGGGAGTCGACCGAAGACCGTAGTGGCGCCGAGCGCTCGCGCCCGGATGGACCCTCGTGTACAACCCGACGCGATGGAGCCCGGGAGCGGCAAGCTCGCCTCCCTCGGCGCTCGCTCCGAGGTCGACGGCAAGCAGCGCGCCCTTCGAGCTGCCGGTGCGGCCGACTGCCCACACGGGTGCGCCCGGCGCCATCGACGCTGCCATCGCCCGGCCGCCCAGGTCCGCAGCCTCGACCAGGACTGCCCGATAGCGCAGCGGAGCTGCCGCTACACGCTCGGGCTCCGGCCACCTGTCGCGCGCCGGACCGCCGGCTGGCGTCAGGTCGAACGCGCCGTCCGCGACGCGCGGCCCGTCGCCCGGCACCACCACGTCGACATCGACCACCCTCGAGAGCGCGCCTGCCACGCTCCGCACCGCGGCAGCCATCTCGCCGAGCGGGGCAGTGGCCCAGGACCTGCCCAGGACGGCGACTCTGGGGCGTCGAGCTCGGTCGACAAGCGCGGGCTCGTTCGTGACGCCGGCTCGGGGCGTAGGGGCAGGCACGGCGGTGGGCTCGGCTGCGCGAGCGCTCACCGGTTGCTACCGGGCGGGCGCTCGGGAACGTCCGGCCGGGGCTGGTCGAGCGCCCTGGGCTGGTCGAGCGCGCTGGGCTGGTCGAGCGCGCTGGGCTGGTCGAGCGCGCTGGGCTGGTCGAGCGCGCTGGGCTGGTCGAGCGCGCCGAGCGCCGCCTGCACGCGGACGAGGTCTTCGCTCAAGCGATCGACCACGTCTTCGACGAGAAGCTCGAGATGCCCGACCCTCTGCGCGATCTCGTCCATGCGCTCGGCGAGCGCGGCGACCGCGCGGACGAGGCTTCCAGTGAACTCGCGGTCCGCGCCGGCGTCGGCTCTGGCCACCGCTGCGACGCGCGCGCGGACCTTTGCCCGGACACCGCCTCCGGTGCCGCTGCTCCCGCCTCCAACTCCATGGGCGCGGCCACCTTCGCCGCGGGCGCCCTCGCCGCGCTCGGCGCCTGACGGACCTGCGGCGAGTGAGGCTTCGCCGGCCTGGCCGCTCACGAGCCGGGCGAACTTGACGTGCAGGGAGGCGATCTCGTCGGCCTCTCGCAGCGGCGGCGGCAAAGGAGGCGGCTCAGCACGACGCGAAAGCAGCCGGGGTGCTGCGGGGAACCGCGGGTTCCCGGTCTTCACGCCCTCGCCGGGTCCCCCAGCTCCGCCCGGCCCAGTCTCGTCCGACCCAGCTCCGCCCGGCCCAGTCTCGTCCGACCCAGCTCCGCCCGGCCCAGTCTCGTCCGACCCAGCTCCGCCCGGCCCAGTCTCGTCCGGCCCAGCTCCGCCCGGCCCCCGAGTCATCTGCCCGTGCTCCTGGTCGTCACGGCTGTCAGAGCTGCTGCGTCCGACGCCTCGAGCTCGTCGACTGCGAGCACTGGCCACGGCTCGTCGAGCGCAGCGGCGAAATCGAGTCGTGAGAGGCGCCGATTGTAGAACGGGTCGCCTTCTTCGACCGCCGCTCCCCAACGTGCCGCGAACGCGGCCGCGGTCTCCTCGCTCCCCGACGTGCCGCGGGTCGGGGACTCGTGGTGGACCAGCTCTACGCCGGCTTCGAAGACGACGCGCAACCCGCGTCGCCGAGCGCGCAGGCAGTAGTCCACGTCGTTGAAGTCGAGCCCGAGGCCTTCGTCGAACCCGCCGAGCTGCTCGAAGACGTCTCGACGCGTCGCCATGCACGCGCCGGTGACCGCCGACACGTCGCGGGTGAGGACCGCCATGCCGAGGTAGCCAGGTCTGCCTGGATCGAGCCCCGCGAGCACGTGCCCGGTGGCGCCCGCAAGTCCGAGGACGATGCCCGCATGCTGGAGCTGGCCGTTCGGGTACACGAGCCGTGCCCCCACGGCCCCGACCTCCGGCCGCAGGGCCTGGGCGACGAGGAGCTCTATCCACCCGGGCGTTCCGCCCTGCACGTCGTCGTTCACGAAGAGAAGGATCTCGCCTCGTGCACCTGGTACGGCAGCGTTGTTCAGTGCGGCCCAGTTGAACGGGCGGTCGTCTCGGCGCACGACGACGCGGATGTCCTGGCTCAGGCGGGCGACCAGCATCTCGACCACCGTCGCGGTCTCCGGCTCGGTGGAGCCGTTGTCGACGAGCACCAGCTCCAGGTCGATGCCAGGATCCCCACGCGACTCGTTGCCCGTCGCTCCTGCGTGCAGCGACTCCGCGCACGCCCGGAGCAGCGTGGTGCTGTCGACGAACGGGACGATCGCGCTCACGGTCGTGCGCTCTCTACCCGAGGGGCGCGTGCGCCGGACGCTCCAGCTCGCAGGGATCGGACCTGGCTCGACAGAGGCACGCTCGCCGCGCCGAGAGAGCGCGTCGGTGACGGCTGCCGGCCCTGCCGGTCGCGCCGCCCGTCGACGGTGGCAGAGCACGTCGGGCACATGGGCGACACGCGAGGTCCGTTCGGTCACCCGGAGGAGGAGATCGTGCTCCCAGTCGCCGTGGGGGACCGATCGAATGCCCCCCGCAGCGATGGCCGGAGCGACCCGCAGCGCGACTGGCCTGCCGAGGTAGTACCACGAGAGCAGTAGCTCCGGTGACCAGTCGGGCTTCAGGATCGGCGCCGACATCAGGCCGTCCGGCGCGATCCGGTCCTCGTCGGCGTACGCGACGTCGGCGTCGACGAGGGCCGCGCTGAGCTGCGCCACCGCATCGGGTGCGAGCTCGTCCCCCGGCTCGAGGAACGCGACCGCGGGGGAGGCGCTCTCCTCCATCGCTGCTGTGTAGGCCGCTGCGAGCCCAGTGCCTTCCGGCTGGGTGTGGATCCTCACGCGCCGTGTGGGGGCGGCACCGAGCGCCTCCGTGACCGCGCTGTCCATCGTCGAGTCGGACGCGCCGACGATCGTGATCGACAGCGACCAGCTCTCGACCGTCTGGGCCACGACGGATCCAAGGGTTCTTCTCACCTCGTCGGGGTCGACCCACCCTCGACCGTCCGGGCGCCTCGGATCGACCACCACGAGGAGCGCGACCTCGGGACCCGCCTTCGGCGGGGGTTCGACCGTGAGGCGCCAGAAGTCGCGGGTCGCTGCCCATCTGCGGTAGCGCGCGACGTCGCTGGCTGCATCCGGTCGCAGCGGTCGCGGCGCCTGCGGGAAGAACAGCACCCTCGCCTGGTCGGGTGGCACGGCCCCCACATTGGCACGTCCCCTGGCGCTGGCGCTCGTACGCGCCGACCTGTCACGATGCGGCGATGCGTTCGAAAGGATGCAGCGCGTGCACCCCGCCGTACGGCGCGGCCCAGCCCGCCCGGTGCGGCGCGGTCGGGGGAGCCTCGGTCCCGTGCGGCGTCCCGTGACGGCGCGCCCGGTCCCAGCCCCGCTCGAGCTCGCGGGGCGCCGGGTGCTGCTCCGGACGCTCACCGAAGCGGACTACGAGGCATGGCACGAAGTGCGCGCCCGGTGCCGGGATTGGCTGCTGCCCTGGGAGCCGCGCCCGAAGGGCGCGCCGCCCGCAGCCGAGGACCGTGCGAGCTTCGCTGCGCGTTGCGCGCTGCGCGAGCGCGAGCGCGAGCTCGGCACCGGCTACGGCTTCGGGATCTTCGTCGGCGGGCGGTTCGCGGGCGAGATCACCCTCTCGTCGATCCAGCGAGGACCGTTCCAGACTGGGCACATCGGCTATTGGATCGACCGCGACCTCGCAGGGCATGGTTACGTGCCCGAAGCGGTCGTCGTCGTGCTCGCCTTCGCGTTCGACACGATCTCGCTGCATCGAGTGGAGATCTCGATCATCCCGAGGAACCGTGCCAGCTTGCGAGTCGTCGAGAAGCTGGGTGTGCGCTCCGAGGGGATCGCGCAGAAGTACCTCGAGATCGACGGGGAGTGGGAGGACCACGCCAAGTTCGCGATCACGTCGGAGGAGTGGAGACGCCGGCGCGACCAGCTGATCGCCGAGTGGACCAGCTGAGTGCAGGCTCAGCCGAGCACCCGTCGGTGCTTTCTTTCGCCCCTGCGCTGAACGGCCCGGAGGAACCGGCGCCGGTCTTGACGAATCGCTCGTCGCGGACGGGCAAGGCGCTTCACCGCCGCCCAGAGACGGTGCACGGCGCAGTGTTGTCGGTAGCCTCCGCGTCATGCGCGTCTTCCACGCGACGTGGGACCCCGGTGGGGCGGGGACGCTGTTGCTGTGGGCGGAGCCCTTCCCCACGCCCGCCGAGCGCGTTCTCGAGGCGCTGGCCTCGGCTGGCGGCGCGCCCTCGGGGCGAGCTCCGGCACCGGGGATTGGTGTGGCGACCATCCATCTGCCGGCTCGCCGCGGCGTGCCGGTGCCTTCGCCAGAGCTCGTGCGCGCCGGAGCTGCGGCTCCGCGGCGACGCGGGGGGCCTTGGGTGTTGCGACCTCACGCCGTCCCTACGCTGCGGCTGGGCCCGCTCGACGCGCTCGACGCGCTCCTCGCGCTCGACGCGCTCCTCGCGCTCGACGACGACCACGCGCCGTTCAAGGTCGGCTCCTCGGTCCGCGCGTTCGCACGGGTGGCGGAGCTCGCGCTCGAGGTCGTCGCCGGCGGGCGCGTCGTCCCGTCGCTCGAGGATCGAGCCGGTGCACGACTGGCCCGGTGGGCCCCGCTGCATACCGGGCGCGACGCCGAGCGGCTGCAGCTGCTCGCCAGTGCGCTGCCGGGCGCCGCGTGCGCGCTGGACGGAGGCGGGGACGCCGCGGCGGTCGTCCGGCATGCGTTCGACGTGCTCGTCGACGCGCTGTGCCGGGACGCGCTCTCGAACCGTGCACGCCCCGGTGCGGTGGGGTACCTGGGTAAGAGCCCGCGTCCAAGGGTCACGAACGCCGGGACCGACGCCGCGGACGCGTGGCTCGAGGCGCTCGAGAACCCCGACGGCCGTGTCCGCGCCGAACCTGGCGCGCTCGCGACGCTCGAGCGGCTCGTGGGGGAGTGGCGCGCGCCGCTCGTCTCGTCGTCCAGCGCCTGGCGTCTGTGCCTGCGCCTCCACGAGCCCGCAGTGCCGGCGACGCCGGAGGAGAGGGGTCCAGGCCTCGCCGCCCGGGTCGCCGACGCGATCGCGGACGGCGCGCTCGAGGGGCCTTGGAGGGTCGAGCTGCTGCTGCAGGCCGTTGACGAGCCGACCCTGCTCGTCGAGGCGGCAGAGGTCTGGCGGGCGGGAGAGTCGCTGCGCCGGGCCACGCGGACCGTCGAAGAGCCCCAGGAGGTGCTGCTGGCCGAGCTGGGACGGGCCGTCGGCGCGTTCGGCGAGCTCAGCCAGGTGCTCGCCGAGCCTGCTCCGACGGCACTTTTCCTCGACCTGGAGGGGGCGCACCGGTTCCTTTCGGAGGTCGCCCCTGCGCTCGAGCTCGCGGGCTTCGGCGTGCTGGTGCCGTCGTGGTGGCGCCGGCCGGCGGCGCGCCTCGGCCTCCGGGTCCGAGCCGTGGCTGCGCCTTCCGGGCGCGACGCTGTGGGCGGTGCCGCTGCCGGCGGCCTCTCGCACAGCCGCATTTCGGGCAGCGGTCTGGCTGCCTTCGCGTGGGAGGCTGCGATCGGCGACACGCCTCTCGAGCTCGCCGAGCTTCGGCACCTGGCCGAGCTGAAGGCGCCATTGGTCCGAGTGCGCGGGCAGTGGACGGAGCTGCACCACGAAGAGGTCACGCGTCTGGTCGAGTTCCTCCTGGCAGGACGTGCACACCGGACGATTCCCCTCGCCGACGTGCTGCGGGCGGCCGCAGGTGCACCGCTGCCGACAGCCGGTGTGCCGGTCCTCGGCGTCGACGACGCCGGCCCCCTTGGCGCGCTGCTACGAGGCGAGCTCGACGAGTCGCTGGAGGTGGGTCCGACGCCGGCGGGCTTCCGCGGCGAGCTGCGCGCCTACCAGCGTCGTGCGGTGGCGTGGATCCGGCTGCTCGAGCGGGTGGGTCTCGGCGCCTGCCTCGCCGACGACATGGGGCTCGGCAAGACCGCGACGGTGCTCGGGGTGCTCCAGTCCGACCGGGTCGAGGGCTGCGCGGCGGGCCCGACGCTCGTCGTGTGCCCGACGTCGGTGATGGGCAACTGGCGAGGGGAGGTGGAGCGGTTCACGCCTTCCCTCCGTGTCGTCGTGCACCACGGCACGAGGAGGGCGAGGGGGCACGCCCTGCAGCGGATGGCCGCAGGTGCCGACGTCGTCGTCACCAGCTATCCCCTGGTCGAGCGTGATCGGGACGCGCTCGCGGCGGTGCCCTGGGAGCGGATCGTCCTCGACGAGGCGCAGCAGGTGAAGAACCCTTCGACGAAGCAGACGCAGGCGGTGCGGGCGATCACCGCGCCCCGACGCCTCGCCTTGACCGGGACGCCCGTCGAGAACCGCCTGGGAGAGCTGTGGTCGATCATGGAAGTGCTGAACCCCGGCCTGCTCGGCTCGCAGACCTCGTTCAAGGAACGGTTCGCCGTGCCGATCGAGCGCTACGGGGAGCAGGACGCGGCCGACCGGCTCCGGACGATCACGCGCCCACTCGTGCTCCGGAGGCTGAAGACCGATCGGTCGATCGTGCCCGAGCTGCCGGAGAAGATCGAGACGAAGGAGCGCTGCCCGCTCACCCGCGAGCAGGTGACGCTCTACCAGGCGGTGGTCGACGAGATGCTGGCGCAGATCGCCGGAGCGGAGGGGATCGCGCGGCGAGGGCTGGTGCTCGCCGCGATGCTCCGGCTGAAGCAGGTGTGCAACCATCCCGCGCAGTACGCCGCAGACGGCTCGCCGCTCGCGGGGCGCTCCGGCAAGGTCGAACGTACCGTCGAGATCCTCGAGCAAGTGCGCGCAGCGAACGAGCGCGCCCTCGTGTTCACCCAGTTCGCCGAGATGGGCGCGCTCTTGCAACGCCACCTCACCGAGCGCCTCGGTTGCCGCGTGGGGTTCCTCCACGGCGGCGTCGCCCGGATGCGACGCGACGAGCTCGTAGCCGAGCTCCAGTCCCCCGATGGGGCGATGCCGGTGATGGTCCTCTCGCTCAAGGCGGGCGGGACCGGTCTGAACCTCACGGCGGCGAGCCACGTGCTCCACTTCGACCGCTGGTGGAACCCGGCGGTCGAGGACCAGGCGTCCGACCGCGCCTATCGGATCGGGCAGCGTCGCGACGTCCAGGTGCGCAAGCTCGTGTGCGCGGGCACGATCGAAGACAGGATCGACGAGATGATCGAGTCCAAGCGCGCACTTGCCGCACGGGTCGTGGGAACCGGGGAAGGCTGGCTCACCGAGCTTTCCAACGACGAGCTCGCCGGGGTGCTCCGGCTGTCCGGGGAGGCCGTGGTGTGAGGCCGCCTCGCGGAGAGCGCGAAGGCGACCGCTTGGAACTCGAGATGCTGCGCGCCTGGCTGGCGGAGGTCGAGCGTCAGGCGACCCCGAAGGAGCGCCCGGCGACCCCGAAGGAGCGGCCGGCGACCCCGAAGGGCCGCCGGAAGAAGGTCCCGGTGCTTCGCCGCCGCGAGGCGGGCCCGGACGACCCGCCGATCGACGACCCGCCAATCGACGAGCCGTTCGACGACGAGCCGCTCGACGACGAGCCGTTCGACGACGACCCGCCGATCGACGACCCCCTCGACGACGAGCCCGCCGGCGAGCCGGAGGAGGGCGTGCCGCCCGGGCGCGAGTCGACGCGTGGCGCGAGGAGGCCGCAGCCGCTCGCAGGCGGCCTCGCTGCGAGGACGCAGAGAGGGCCCGCCGGGGCGACGTGGTGGTCGCGCCGCTTCCTCGGCTCGCTCGAGTCCGCGATGGCCGGCGGCCGCATGGCGCACGGACGCGCGTACGCGAGGAGGGGGCAGGTCGCCGGGCTCGTCGTCGGTCCCGGTGT
>JAKBTL010000076.1 GCA_021844425.1 Actinomycetes bacterium
GCGACTTCGCAGTTCCTCCTGGCGGGCCTCGTCGTCTGTGCCCGCTGCGGCAAGCACTTCGTCGGCACCTCGGCTGTCGGCAACCGCTACCGGTACCGCTACTACACGTGCTTTACCCGCCAGCGCTCCGGCACGAGGTACTGCGACGTCGAGCGCCTTCCCGCAGAAGAGCCGGACGCGGCGATCCTCGACGCGCTCCTCTGCACCTACGAGCGCACCGACCTCTTCGAGAAGGCCGTCACCGACGGCGCCGTGCCGGCGCGCAAGGCACCGCTCCAGGCGCTCGTCCACGAGATCCGCTTCGAAGGTCGCGACCGCGTTGTACCGTGGTTCCGCGTGCCAGGCGGCGCGAACCCGAAGGTTCGCGCCCTGGCGTGTTCGGCGCCCCCGGCAGGACTCGAACCTGCGCTCCCGGCTCCGGAGGCCGGTGCTCTATCCGCTGAGCTACGGGGGCACGTCGCAGAGCGGTCCCCCGTGGCCGGGATCGCCGCTCCGGCGACACGCGACGCTGCGTGCGTTGCGACGACGATCGTACTCGGCGCCGTAGGGGGCGGTTCTCGGCTGTCGTATCCTTCGGCATGCCCAAGAGACCCCGCGACCACGAGGCTGCCGTCCGCGGGGCCGGGATCGCGCGAGGAGCGTCGGGGGGTGCCGACGCTGTCTCTCCGGACGCGCCCTTGGGTCGGCACCTGCTGCCGGACACCGCAGAGGTGGCGCCCGACGGGCACCTCGCTATCGGTGGCGTAGACCTGCTCGACCTCGCCGAGGAGAACGGGACCCCACTCTTCGTCTACGACGAGGCCCACCTACGCAGGCGTTGTCGCGAGGCGGTGGCCGCATGGGGTGACGGGGTCGCCTACGCCACGAAGGCATTCCTCTGCAAGGCCGTCGCCCGCCTCGTGCACGAAGAGGGGATGTGCCTCGACGTCTCCACTCTCGGGGAGCTCCAGGTCGTCCTCGCCGCCGGCGTCCCGCCGTCACGCCTCGTGCTGCACGGCAACAACAAGTCCGAAGAAGAGCTCGCCGCCGCGCTCGACGCCGGGGTCGGCAGGATCGTCGTGGACTCCTTCGACGAGATCGGCCGGCTCGGCCATCTCACCGACGAGCCGGTTCGCCCCGCGAGCCTCGGAGCAACGGGGCCGTCGCAGCGCCCGAAGGTGCTGGTCCGCGTGACGCCGGGCGTGGAAGTCCACACCCACGAGTTCGTCCGGACCGGGCAGGAGGACACGAAGTTCGGCTTCTCGATCGCGTCCGGCGCTGCGTCGAAGGCGGTCGCGGCGCTCGAGCTCCTGCCTGGGGTGGAGCTGGTCGGGATGCATGCGCACATCGGCAGCCAGGTCTTGGACGTCGGCCACTTCGAAGAAGCGGCTCGCGTGCTCGGCGAGTTCGCCGCCCCGCTGCAGCTCCCTGAGCTCGTGGTCGGCGGAGGGCTCGGGGTCGCGTACATGAACGGCGAGGTCGCCCCGACGCAGCAGGAGTGGGCAGATGCCACGCGACACGCGTGCGCGAGTGCCGGGATGGACCCCGAGACGAGGATCACCGCCGAGCCCGGTCGCTCGATCGTGGCCAGCGCGGCGATCACCCTGTACAGGGTCGGCACGATCAAGGATCTCCCCGGAATCCGTACCTACGTCGCCGTGGACGGCGGCATGAGCGACAATCCTCGGCCCGTCCTCTACGGCAGCGGCTACGAGGCCTTCCTCCCGCGCAAGGTGGACGCCGCCCGGCCGAAGGTGGTACGGGTCGTGGGCAAGCACTGCGAGACCGGCGATGTCCTCGTCGACGAGGCACACGTGCCTGCGGACCTCGCCGTCGGCGACATGCTCGCGACGCCCGTCACTGGCGCCTACGGCTACTCGATGGCGTCCAACTACAACAAGGTGCCGCGTCCGGCGATCGTCTTCGTGCGCGACGGCTCGGCGAAGGTGGTCGTCCGACGCGAGACGGTGGAAGATCTCCTTCGTCTGGACTGCTGACCGAGGCCAGGAGAGAGAGGACATGCGCGTACAACGGAGCAGACCAACAGGTGAAGTCGGTGGAGCGGGCGGAGCCGGGCGATCCGGACGACCGGCAGCGAGCCGGCGATGACCGACGTACGCGACCGCGTCGCGCTGGTCACTGGCGGCGCGTCGGGCATCGGGCGCTTGCTCGCTCTCGAGCTCGCCCGGCGCGGGGCGGTACCCGTCGTGTGGGACGTCGACGAGGAGCGGCTCTCGGCAACGATCGAGGAGCTGGGGCGCCTGTCGTCGAGGCGCGCCCGCGGCTACACCTGCGACGTGCGCGACCCCGACGCCGTGCGCTCGACGGCGGAGCGGGTGCACGACGAGGTCGGCGACCCGACGATCCTGGTGAACAACGCCGGAGTGGTGAGCGGCGCGCGACTCCTCGACCTCCCCGACGAGGCCATCCGCAGGACGTTCGACGTCAACGTGCTCGCGCTCTTCTGGGTCACGAAAGCCTTCCTTCCCGCCATGGTCGACGCCGGGCGCGGCCACGTGGTCACCATGGCGTCGGCCGCCGGCCTCGTCGGGGTGGCGCGCCAGACCGACTATTCGGCGTCCAAGCATGCCGCTGTCGGGTTCGACGAGTCCCTCCGCGCCGAGCTGCACCGGATCGCCCCTCGGGTGCGGACGACCGTCGTCTGCCCGTACTACGTCGACACCGGGATGTTCGAGGGCGTCCGGACTCGGGTGCCGTTCCTCCTCCCGATCCTGAGGCAAGAAGACGTCGCTCTGCGCATCGCCGATGCCATCGCCAAGGACCGGCAGGTCTTGGTCCTGCCGCCGATCGTCAGGCTCATCCCGGCACTCAGGCTGCTTCCCTCAGCTGCTTTCGACTGGGTCATGGACCTCTTCGGCGTGAACGTCTCGATGGACCATTTCGTCGGACGGCGCGGCTCTCCCCCGCCCCCGGCCTGACCGCGCGGCAGAGCCTCGGGCCCGCCGTCGGGCACGTCTCCGCAATAGGGTGAGCGCATGGCCGCCACGAAGCTCGATGCCTCCTCGACGGTCGCCGCGCTTCGCCGCTCGTTCGAGGGCGGGCTCACGAGACCCCTCGGCTGGAGAAGAGCGCAGCTGCTCGCGCTCAAGGACCTGCTCAGGCATGGCGAGGACGAGCTCATCGACGCCATGCGGGCGGACTTGGGCAAGCCGACCGTGGAGAGCCGGCTGACCGACCTCTCGTTCGTCGCCGCCGAGATCGACGTCATGCTGCGGCACCTCGACGCGTGGGCCAGTCCCGAGCGCGTGCGGGTGCCGTTCGCCCAGCGGCCAGGCCAGGCGACGATCATTCGCGAGCCGCTCGGCGTTGCGCTGGTCATCGCGCCGTGGAACTACCCGGTCCACCTCCTGCTCTTGCCGATGGCCGCGGCCGTCGCGGCGGGCAACTGCGTCGTCGGCAAGCCGTCCGAGATCTCCCCTGCGACGTCGGCGGCGCTCGCCAGGCTGGCCGAGCGGCATCTGGACCCGCAGGCCGTCGCGATCGTGGAGGGCGGTCCCGAAGAGGCCGAGATGCTGCTCGAGCAGCGCTTCGACAAGATCTTCTACACCGGCAACGGCAGGGTGGGGCGCATCGTGATGGAGGCTGCGGCCAGGCACCTCACGCCGGTGACGCTCGAGCTCGGAGGGAAGAGCCCGGTCCTGGTGGATGCCGACGCGGACATCGATGTCGCGGCACGGCGGATCGCGTGGGGAAAATTCCTGAACGCGGGCCAGACCTGCGTGGCTCCGGACTACGCGCTCGTCCACGAGCGCGTCGAGCGCAGGCTCGTCGACGCGCTGGCGCGGACGCTTCGCACGTTCTACGGGGAGGACCCGAAACGGAGCCGGGATTACGCACGGATCGTGAATCAACAGCATTTCGAGCGGCTCTCCCGCCTCCTCGCCGCGACGTCCGGGACGATCGCCTGCGGCGGCGAGCACGACAAGGCGCAGCGGTACTTCGCCCCCACGGTCGTGTCCGAGGTTCTCCCGGACGACCCGCTCATGGACGACGAGATCTTCGGCCCAATCCTCCCGGTGCTGCGCGTCGGCGACATGGACGAAGCGGTGCAGCACGTCTCGTCTCGGGGCAAGCCCCTCGCGCTGTACGTCTTCTCCGCCTCCAAGAGCTCCGTCGACCGCATCCTCGAGCGCACGTCGTCGGGCACGGCCGGGGTGAACCTCACCGTCCAGCAGCTCGCGATCCCAGGGCTCCCCTTCGGCGGCGTCGGGCCGAGCGGGATGGGCGCCTACCACGGTCGTCACGGGTTCGAGGCGTTCAGCCACCGGCGAGCCGTCTTCTCGAAGCCGACGCAGCTCGACCCTCCGGTGCAGTACCCCCCCTACACGAAGATCAAGGAGTGGATCCTGCAGAAGATGCTGTGAGCGCCGATGGGCCCCCGGCCGCAGCGTCGCCTCGGGGGCTTGGGCTCAAGGAGTGGCGGCCGCCGCGGACGACGGTGTTGTGTTCTTCGAGGATGTCACGCCGTATGTCGGCCCCTGGACCGTCACGAGGGTCCCGATCGGCGTGTTCGGCCACAGGCTCGCGGCTGTCGCCAGTTGCATCTCGACGCACCCGTTGCTCTGCGGGAACCCGTAGGCCGCGCGGGGATAGTAGTGCAGCGCGTCGCCACCGTTGAAGTAGCTCACCCAGGGAACTGTCGGGATTGTGTAGTGCGTGCCTGTCACATCGGTGCCCGACATGTGCGAGGTGCGGACGTGCTCGAACACCTGGTAGGTGCCGTTGTGGGTTGTGGCACCGCGTACCCCGGTGTTGACGAGGACGTCATGGAGCTCGAGCGTGCCGTTGACCCATGCTGTGAGGTGCTCCACGGGGTTCGTGTTCTTTGTGACGAGCACATAGCTGACCGGCTCGGTGTTGGCCCTGCTGCTCTCGACGTCGTGGAGGAGCGCTGTCCAGACTGCCGGGCCCGCGATGCCGTCGACAGAGAGGCTGTTCTCTGTCTCGAACATCATCACTGCACCCTTGGTGATCGCGCCTGTTGCTCCCGGCACCCACTGGCTCGTGAGCGCTGCGGGAAGACCTGGCCACCGCCACGAGAATGTGCCCGGCTGCGGTGTGGCCATGTCGCGCGCGATCGGCGTCGCACCGTTGAAGGAGACCGGGAGGTACCCGAGCTCGGCGAGGAGCTGCTGGAGGCGGAGCACGTTGCCGTTCGCGATCGTGAACGTCACCGTCCGGCTCGCGCGCAGCCACGCACCGGTCGTGCTCCGCACCCCGCCGGGGCCACCGGGGATCGAGAGCGTGTACTTCGTGAAGGGGAGGAACGGCTCGGATGGCGTGAAGACGAGGCGGTCGGCCCCACGCGGCCGCCACGAGCCCACGACTGGCGGAGACAGCGTCGGCGTGGGCCCGCTCGCTTTCACCGCGGAGTCGAACGTGACCGTGAGCTGCGTGCTGGGAGCGACGCCTGTCGCTCCGGGCGCCGGTGCGGTCGACGACACCCGGAAGGCCCCGGATGCACCAGGGCCCGGGGTCGAGGCGCCGGCCCCCTGGCTGCCGGCACCCGCCGTGCACGACCGACCGGCACAGGTGAGCGACGCTGCAGTCCTCTGGCTGGCGACGTACGCGGTCACGCCCCCGGCGACGACGAGCACCACGGCGACCAGCAGCCAGAGCGACCAGCGTCGTCCGTGCAATGTGCTTCGATCCCGGAGTGCCTGCACCGGTTGCTCCCGTCGCTTCAGGCGGTCAGGTTGTCCGAGCCCGTAGGCGACCAGCTCCACCCGGCGATGCGCGGCGACCGTGCGCCACCGCCGGCCCCTACACCGCCGTTGAAACTCGTTACCTGCTCAGAGCTACGGCCGGCACCGTGCTCGCATCGACGGTGCCGGTCCCGACCTTAGCGAGCGCACGTGCCCGAGCGTTGGCAGGGTGGGCACCTCGCACGAGACGGGCCCGGACGTCTGCTCACATGCGTGCGGGCGCCTCGATACCGAGCAATCCAAGACCTTCGGCGAGCACCCGCGCGGTCGTGTCCACGAGCGCGAGACGGCTTCGTCTCGTCGTCTCGTCGGGTGCACGCAGCACCGGGCAACGCTCGTAGAAGCTGGTGAACGTCGTGGCGAGGCTGTACAGGTACGCACACAGCTTGGACGGAGACGACTCCTCGACCGCGCTGTGGACTGCGGCGGCGTACCCGAGCAACGTGAGGCCGAGCGCACGCTCCTGTGGATCCCTGATCACGATCGCGGACGCAGGCACAGCAGATTCGTCGGCCCACGAGTGCCCGGTGGCGGACGCCTCCGACGCTGCACGCCGGAAGATCGACCTGATCCGCGCGTGCGCGTACTGCAGGTACGGCCCGGTGTCGCCCTCGAAGCTGAGCATCCGGTCCCAGTCGAACACGTAGTCGCGCACCCGATCCGTCGAGAGGTCGGCGTACTTGACTGCGCCGATGCCCAGCGCACGTGCCACCGCCTGCCGCTCCTCTGGAGCGAGGTCGGCGTCACGATCCCTCTCCGCCATGGCCTCAGCAGCCCTCGAGACGGCCTCGTCGAGCAGGTCGACGAGCTTGACCGACGTCCCGGCCCGGGTACGCAGCATCCGGTGGTCGGCACCGAGCACGCTGCCGAAGGCAACGTGCTCCACCCTCAGCCTGTCCGGCAGCCACCCTGCCATCCGGGCGACTTCGAAGCACATCCGGAGGTGCTGGGACTGGGGCGCGCCGACCACGTAGAGGATCTGCGTGGCGCGGACCGAGTCGACGCGGTCCCGGATGCACGCGAGATCGGTCGCGGCGTAGCCGAACCCGCCGTCGGACTTCTGGACGATGAGCGGGAGCGGATCGCCCTCTCGGTTCGTGAAGCCCCGGGGGAACACGCACAGCGCCCCTGCGTCCTTCACGAGGAGGCCGGCGGCGTCGAGATCCGCGACGACGCCGGGGAGCATGGGGTTGTAGAAGCTCTCACCCTTCACGTCGTCATCGGTGAGCAGCACCCCCAGTTTCGCGTACACCTCGTCGAAGTAGGCGATGCTGTGCTCGACGAGGACGCGCCACATGCGCAGGGTCTCTGCGTCGCCGCTCTGCAGCAGCACCACTCGCCGCCGGCTGCGCTCCTTGAACGCGCCGTCACCGTCGAAGGAGGCCCGCGCCGACTGGTAGAAACCGGTCAGGTCACCGACCGAGAGCTCGGCGATCGCCATCTCTTCGCCGACGTCGACCAAGTGCTCGATCAGCATCCCGAAGGGCGTTCCCCAGTCGCCGATGTGGTTCTCCCGGACGACGTCGTGCCCCAGGTGGCCGAGCATCCGGCAGAGCGCGTCGCCGATCACCGTCGAGCGCAGGTGTCCGACGTGCATCTCCTTCGCCACGTTGGGATGGGAGTATGTGACCACCACTCGCTCAGGGATCGCGGCCGGCTCGATGCCGAGCCGGCGATCCGCTGCCATCTCCCGGGTGCTCCGCTCGACGAAGGAAGCCGAGAGGAAAAGGTTCACGAAGCCCGGGCCGCTGACCTCGACCCGCTCGCAGAGGTCGTCGAGGCGAGCCGCGGCGACGACCGCCTCCGCGACCTCGACGGGATGGCGTCCGAGACGCTTGGCGAGCGCCAGCGCACCGTTCGCCTGGAAGTCCGCCCGGTCCGACGGACGGAGCACCGGGTCCGAGCCCGGCGCCAGGGTGTCGAACGCGCTCTGGAGACGTTCGGCAAGAAGAGCGGCAACACCTGGCATGGCCCATCTTCGCACGGCGCGCGAGCAGCCCAGGTCCGACCCCTCGACGCAGCCCTGCGGCACCGCGGGCGGCCACGTTCGGCTCGCAGAACGCGCGCTCGCGACGCCAGTCGAAGAGCAGCGGCAGAATGGCCACATGGCACACCCTGACAGCTTCGGCGCCCGGTCCACGTTCCACCTCGGCGAACGGCGGTTCGAGATCTTCCGTCTCTCCGCCCTCGCCGGATCGGAGCGGCTGCCGTACACCATGAAGATCCTCCTCGAGAACCTCCTCCGCCACGAGGACGGGGTGAAGGTCACCGCCGCGGACATCGAGGCGGTCGCCGGCTTCGGCAGCACCGAGAGCTCGGCGGAACCCAAGGAGATCGCCTTCACCCCCGAACGCGTCCTGCTGCAGGACTTCACCGGCGTCCCCGCGGTCGTCGACCTGGCGGCGATGCGCGACGCGCTGCGCGCGCTCGGCGGGGACCCCGCACGCGTCGACCCGCTCGTCCCTTGCGAGCTGGTCATCGACCACTCCGTCATCGCAGAGCGCTCCGGCGGACCGCGAGCGTTCGAGGACAACGTCGAGATCGAGTACGCGCGCAACCTCGAGCGCTACCAGCTCCTGCGATGGGCCCAGCAGGCCTTCGACCGGTTCCAGGTGGTCCCCCCCGGCACCGGGATCTGCCATCAGGTCAACCTCGAGTACCTGGCGCGGGTGGTGTTCGAGACCGACGGCGCAGCGTTCCCCGACACGATCGTCGGGACCGACTCGCACACGACGATGGTCAACGGCCTCGGGGTGCTGGGTTGGGGCGTCGGGGGCATCGAAGCCGAAGCTGCGATGCTCGGACAGCCGCTCTCGATGCTGGTGCCCCCGGTGGTGGGGCTCCACCTGCACGGAAAGATGCCTGAGGGCACGACCGCGACCGACCTGGTGCTCACCATCACCGAGCTGCTGCGCCGCCACGGCGTCGTCGGCAAGTTCGTCGAGGCGTGCGGACCAGGCGTCGCGTCCCTTCCGGTCGAGAACCGCGCCACCATCGGCAACATGTCCCCCGAGTACGGCGCCACCTGCACGGTGTTCCCCATCGACCAAGTCACCATGGACTACCTGCGGTTCACCGGCCGTAGCGCGGAGCACGTCGCGCTCGTCGAGGCGTACGCGAAGGAGCAGGGCCTCTGGCACGACCCCTCGATGCCGGAGCCCGCATTCTCCGAGACCGTCGACCTCGACCTCTCGACCGTCGTGCCGAGCCTCGCTGGCCCGTCACGTCCTCAAGACCGCGTCACCCTCTCGGGGGCGGGAAAGGCTTTCCGCGTCGCGCTCGGCAGGGAGCCGAAGCGCGCGCGAGCCGAGCACATGCCTGCCGCCGGCACCGGCGACGCAGGCGCCGCCGCCGGGGGCGGCTCTCCGATGCCCCTCGCCGACGGCGACGTCGTCATTGCCGCGATCACCAGCTGCACGAACACGTCGAACCCTCAGGTCCTCGTGGCGGCCGGGCTGCTCGCGAAGAAGGCGGTCGAACGCGGTCTCACCGCGAAGCCGTGGGTGAAGACGTCGCTCGCACCGGGCTCACGTGTCGTCATGGACTACCTCGAGAAGGCGGGTCTCCTCGAACCGCTGGAGAAGCTCGGGTTCTGGCTCGTCGGATTCGGCTGCACCACCTGCATCGGGAACTCCGGGCCGCTCCTGCCAGGCGTCTCCGAGGCAGTCCAGGCGCTCGACCTCTCCGTCGCCTCCGTCCTGTCGGGCAACCGCAACTTCGAAGGTCGGATCCACCCGGACGTGCGCATGAACTACCTCGCGTCCCCACCGCTCGTGGTGGCCTACGCGCTCGCCGGGACGATGGACATCGACCTCACGGTCGACCCCATCGGCACGGACCAGCAAGGGACACCCGTGAAGCTCGCGGACCTCTGGCCGTCGAGCCACGAGATCGCCGACGCGATCCGTTCTTCGCTCAGCTCGGAGGAGTTCCACACGCGCTACTCGTCGGTGTTCGAAGGCGACGCGCGCTGGCAGTCGATGGAGATCGCCGGCGGCGACACGTTCGCGTGGGACCCCGACTCCACCTACGTGCTCCACCCCCCGTACTTCGAGGGGATGGGGATGGAGCCGGACCCCCTCGAGGACATCGACGGGGCACGCGTGCTCGTCATGCTCGGCGACAGCGTGACGACCGACCACATCTCGCCCGCGGGCTCCATCCGCGTGACGTCACCAGCCGGCGAGTACCTCATCGCGCACGGCATCGACCGCGCGGACTTCAACTCCTACGGAGCGCGTCGCGGCAATCACGAGGTGATGCTGCGCGGGACCTTCGCGAACGTCCGGCTGCGCAACCAGCTCGTCCCGGGCGTCGAAGGAGGGGAGACCGTCCACCTGCCGGACGGAGAGCGGACCACGATCTTCGAGGCCGCAGAGCGATACCGAGCAGACGGCGTGCCGCTCGTGGTGCTCGCCGGCAGGGAGTACGGGTCGGGCTCGAGCCGGGACTGGGCTGCGAAGGGACCGCGACTCCTCGGCGTACGCGCCGTGATCGCGCAGAGCTACGAGCGCATCCACCGCACGAACCTGATCGGCATGGGCATCCTTCCCTTGCAGTTCCAGCCGGACGACTCGGTCTCCTCGCTCGGGCTCACCGGCCGTGAACGGTTCTTCGTCCGAGGAGTCCGCGAGATCGGGCGAGGCGACCTCCCCAAGGAGCTCGAAGTCGAAGCGACGTCTGACGACGGGGCGACGACGACGTTCAGCGCGCGAGTCCGCATCGACACCCCGATGGAGGCGGAGTACTACCGCCACGGGGGGATCCTGCAGTACGTCCTCAGGCAGCTCGCGCGCTGAGGACGAAGACGGTCTCTCAGCTCGTCACCACGCGTCGGAACACCTCGGCCAACGACCCTTCGGGCATGCCCGCGTCCTGAGCCGCAGCAGCGGCTCCGGCTCGCATGCGTTCGACGATCCCTGCGGGGTCGTCGACCTGGGTCCGATGGCACAACAGTGCGGCGATCTTGCGCTCGAAGGTCCCGGTGATCTCGACTGCCACGTTCTGCGCGCCTGATGCCATGAGCCACAGCTCGTCGACAGCGTGAGGCTGGAGCCCCTCGTCGAGGAGCTCGGGGTGGGCGAACGGGTTCCGAGCGTCGGGGTAGACCGCGCAGGTAGCCGCCTCACCGGCGGCCAGATGGTCGGGATGGCTCGCTTGGATGCGCTCCCACCACCGCTCGGGCGAGGGTGCGAGCACGAGCTGCGGCCGAAAGGCGCGGACCGCTCTCGTGACGTCGCGCCGCAGCGCCTGACTGACCTCGAGCCGTCCGTCGGGATAGCCGAGGAAGGAGACCGAGCGCACGCCCACCTCCTTGGCCGCGGCCCGTTGCTCGTCGCGCCGCAGGTTCGCCATCTCGGCTCGGGAGACCGACGGGTCCTCGCCGCCCGCCTCGCCGTCCGTCACGACGCAGTACGCGACCTCGACACCCGCGTCGGTCCACGCCGCGACGGTCCCTGCAGCGCCGAAATCGACGTCGTCGGGATGGGCAGCGACGACGAGGACGCGCTCGAGGTCCTCGCGAGGCGCCCACCGCTCGATCAGATGACGGCCTCCTCGTAGGAGGGCTCCCATTCGCCCAGGTCCTGGAGGCGAGGGTCGTTCGAGAAGACTTCGATGATCGGGACGCGCAGCCCGAGCCTGCGCTGGACGACCTCCGCCTCGACGACCTGGTTCCACAGCACCAGGCTCACGACGACACCGGTCGACCCGGCACGAGCCGTCCTTCCCGAGCGATGCAGGTATGCCTTATGGTCCTCGGGCGGGTCGTAGTGCACGACGACGTCGACAGCTTCGATATGGAGCCCGCGTGCGGCGACGTCCGTCGCGACCAGGACAGGGAGCGTTCCGGACGCGAAGTCGGCGAGCGCCCGCTCACGGTTCGACTGGCGCAGGTCCCCGTGGATCGCAGCGGCGCGCACCCCTTCGTCGCCGAGCTGCTCCACGAGCCGGTCCGCACCCCTCTTCGTCCGCACGAAGATCAACGTCTTGTCCTCAGCGCGGGCAATCGACGCGGCGACGCGCACCTTGTCCATCTGGTGGACCTGGAAGAAGCGGTGGACCATGGCGGAGACGGTCTGGGTGCTGGAGGCCACCTCGTGGTGCACGGGATCGTGCAGGTACCGGCGCACCAGTCGGTCCACGGCACCGTCGAGGGTCGCGGAGAACAGGAGGGTCTGGTGGGACCGCCCCAGCCGCCGCAGGACCCACTCCACCTGGGGCATGAAGCCCATGTCGGCCATGCGGTCAGCCTCGTCGAGCACGAGCACCTCGACGTCGGCCACCGAGAGCTCGCCTCTGTCCCCCATGTCGATCAACCGGCCCGGCGTCGCGATGACCACGTCGACGCCCTTTCGCAGCTTCGCCACCTGGCGGTCGACGTCCGCCCCCCCGTAGATGGCGGCGATCCGGAGGCTGACCCTCTTGGCCAGCGGAGCGAGCACGTCGTGCACCTGCACCGCCAGCTCCCGCGTCGGGAGGAGGACCAGGGCCCGTGGGCGTGCGGGGTGCCCCCTGGCACGTCCCTCGCCGTCGAGCGCTGCCGCGGTGCGCTGCAGCAGGGGGAGGCCGAATGCCAGGGTCTTGCCCGATCCGGTCTTCGCCTTCCCGCAGACGTCCCGTCCGGCAAGCCCGTCTGCGACCGTCAGCGCCTGGATGGGGAAGGGGGTGGTGATCCCTTGGTCGGCGAGCTCCTTGACCAAGAGATCGGCGACACCGAGGGACTCGAACGTCCCTGCGGTCTCGTACGTGTCGGTTGTCATTCCTGCTCTCTCACCTTGGCGGGGCCCGGCGCCGTCCAACGTAAGAGGAGGGCCCAGACGACCGGATCGCACGAGGGCGCCCGTTGCCGTCAGGTTCAATCTACCAGGGTGAGGCCGCCGATCAGCGCATTTGGCGCGCGCTGGGCGCCGTTATGCCAAGCTTCCAGCCGTGACGCGACTCGCTGAAGGTGGCTCCGCACCGGAATTCACCCTCCCCGACCAAGACGGGAGCCCGGTCTCGCTGCGCGACTTCCGGGGCTCGACGGTCATCGTCTACTTCTATCCCGCCGACGACACGCCGGGGTGCACGAAGGAGGCGTGCCAGTTCAACGAGAACCTCGCCGCCTTCCAGCGCTCGGGCGCGAAGGTGCTGGGCATCTCCCCCGACAGCGCTGCCAAGCACGTGAAGTTCCGGGAGAAGTACGGCCTCGCGTTCCCGTTGCTCTCCGACCCCGATCACCGCGTCATGGAGGCCTACGGCGCGTGGGGAGAGAAGACCATGTACGGCAGGAAGACCCTCGGCACCATCCGCTCGACCTTCGTGGTGGACGGCCAGGGGAACGTGGTCCGGGCCTGGTACAACGTGCGCGCGGACGGGCACGCAGCGAAGGTGCTCGAGACGCTCCAGAGCTGACGCCTGCAGGCGGATGTGCAGTCCGCCTATGGTACGCACATGCCGCCGGTGAAGCCCCATTGGGCCGATCTGTACAGCGAGGTCGTGACGTCCGGCCTTTGCACGGGCTGCTCGGCCTGCGTGATCGTCTGCCCGTACGACGTGCTCGGCTACGACAGCGAGGGCGGCTACAAGCCGTTCCACGTCGAGGCCACAGGCGGGCTCGACGACTGCACGCACGGCGAGCGCGGCTGCACCCTGTGCACGAGGGCGTGCCCTCGCTTTCGGGAGTGGGAGCCCGAGATCGACCAGCACCTCTTCGGGCGGCCGCGCAGCGAAGACGAGGTCGCCGGCGTCGCCGAGCAGGTCGTCCTGGCCCGGGCCACGGACCCCGAGCTGCACGAGGCGGGCCAGGACGGCGGGCTCGTCTCGGCGATCCTCCTGTGGGCGCTCGAGCACGACGTGATCGACGCTGCGCTGGTGTCCGCGCTCGAAGGTGACGGCTCCGGCTGGAAGGCGGTGCCGGCGGTCGTCCGAGACCGGGCAGGGGTCCTCGCCGCGGCGGGGTCGCGCTACACCTACTCCGCCAACCCGCTGGCGTACGCCGAAGCCGTCGAAGGCGGCGCCGAGCGCCTCGCGCTGGTCGGGATGGGCTGCCAGGCGTCGGTTCCATCGGTCATGGCCGCGCGCAAGGCCGGGAAGGTCGCTCGGCGCTTCGCGTTGTCGATCGGGCTGATGTGCTCGAAGACCTTCGACGACGCGATCCTCCCCGAGCTCTTCGAGGCGCGTCACGGCCTTCGGCGCGAGGACATCGCGAAGATGAACATCAAGGGCGTGCTCCAGATCTGGACGAAGGACGGCGCGTACCACGAGATCCCGCTGGGTGAAGCGCACGGCTGGACTCGTGACGGTTGCACGTCGTGCCCTGACTTCGCCGCGGAGCACGCTGACATCTCGACCGGCGGGATCGGCGCGTTCGACGACTGGACGCTCACGGTGATCCGCACGGTGCGGGGCCGCGAGCTCTTCTCCTCGATGGTCGCCGACGGGTCCATCCAGGTCCGGCCCGCCGACGACGACCCTGGAGCGGTCAAGCTGCTCAGGAGGCTGAGCAGGGCCAGCCGAAAACGCTGGCCGGTGACGGCGGCACCCGCACCTGGCCGGCTCCCTGCCCCTCAGCCCGCCTGAAGAGACGGAGCGAGCTCCCTGGCCCGAGCGAACACCGCGTCGAACATGGGCTCGGTGAGCTTGCCCGTGAACGTGTTCTGCTGGCTCGGGTGGTAGGAGCACACGAGCACCTTGCCGTCGGGGAGCACGCGCTCGGCGAGGTGCGCGAAGCGGACCCTCGGCGACAGCCCGTAGAGAGACGACACGGTGTCGCACGCCAGCTTCCCGAGGACGACGACGACCCGTGCGCCGACGAGCAGCGACAGCTCCTCTCGCAGGTACCCCACGCAGGCGGCCCGCTCGTCGGGCGTGGGCCTGTTGGCCGGCGGTGCGCAGCGCACCGACGCGGTGACCCATGCGTCACGCAGCGCGAGGCCGTCGTGCGCGGCGAGGCTCTCAGGCCTGTCGGCGAAGCCGGCACGGTGCAAGGAGCGGAAGAGCCAGTCACCTGAGCGATCGCCGGTGAACATACGCCCCGTCCTGTTGGCTCCGTGCGCAGCGGGCGCGAGGCCGACGACCACCACCGACGCCCGAGGGTCGCCGAAGCCGGGTACCGGCTTGCGCCAGTAGGTCTGCGTGCGGAAGGCGGCGCGCGCGGGCACTTCCTCTCGCCACGAGACGAGCCTCGGGCAACGGCGGCAGGCCACGATCGCCTCGGCCAGACCGGCGAGATGGTCGGAGGTCACGGGCACGGAGCATACGATCATCGTCCGTGCCTCTCCCTGAGCCGACCACGGTCCTGCTGGTCCGTCACGGCGCCACCCCCACGACCGGGAAGCTCCTGCCGGGCCGCGCCGCGGGGTTGCACCTCTCGCCAGCAGGACGAGCGCAGGCCGAACGCGTCGCCTCGGAGATCGCAGCCCTCGACCCGAGACCAGTCGCGGTCTACACGTCCCCCCTCGAGCGCGCCCGTCAGACCGCAGCGCCGATCGCCCGCGCGCTCGGCGTGCGCGTCCGCACCGAGCGCGGGCTCGTCGACCTGGACATCGGCGAATGGACGGGGATGTCGCTCAAGCAGGCGGCCCGGCGGCGCGAATGGGACGCAGTACAGCGCTGGCCGGCAGGTTTCACGTTTCCCGGCGGCGAGTCCTTCGCCGGCCTTCTCGCCCGCGCGACGGACGCCGTGGGCCGCCTGGTCAGTGCGCACCCCGGCGAGACCGTCGTGGCGGTGTCGCACGCCGACCCGATCCGCGAGCTCGTCGCGACGGCTGCCGGCGTGCCGCTCGACCTCTTCCAACGGCTCATGGTGTCGACGTGCTCGGTATCGGCGGTCCGCTACGCGTCCAACGGACCGCGCGTGATCTGCGTCAACGCCTCGGCTGACGGGTTGGTCCGCACGTGAACGGCGACATGGACCTCGGCGACCCCGACATGTTCTCCGTCGGCACGAGCGGCCCCGTCGGGGATCGCCTCTTCCTCCTCCACTTCTCCGAGGGGCCGATCCAGGCAACCGTGAAAGTCGAGAAGCAGCAGGTCGCGGTGCTCGCCACCTACCTCGGACGTATCGTCCGCCAACTCGGGCGCCCTGGCCACCTCCCCGAGGACCTGGACTTCGACGTCGAGGTCGAGCCCGACTGGGTGGTGGGGACGATCGGGGTCTCCTACGACGAGGACGACGACCGGCTCGTGGTGATCGTCGAAGAAGCCGGCGAGGACGGCGCAGTGGCGCGTATCGCGATCACGAGGGAGCAGGCGGCCGCGTTCGCCATACGCGCGACGAGGCTCGTAGAAGCGGGCCGTCCGCCCTGCCCGCTCTGCGGCTTCCCCCTCGACCCCTCGGGCCACGACTGCCCGCGCACGAACGGCCATCGACCGCCGGCGACGTGACCCCCGGCACAGCGGCGGACGCGCTGCGTCGGGGCCGGATCGAGGTCCACGGCCAGATCGCCGGAAGCTCCAACGTCACGCTGCTCGTGTCGTGCAGGCTCGACGACGTCGAGTGCCTCGCGGTGTACAAGCCGCTCGCCGGCGAACGCGAGCTGTGGGACTTCCCGCCCGGGCTGCACCGTCGCGAGGTCGCCGCGCGGGCCCTTTCCGACTGGCTCGGCTGGGGGATCGTCCCCGAGACGGTGCTCCGAGTGGACGCGCCCTTCGGGGAAGGCTCCGTCCAGCGAATGGTGGAGGAAGACGGCGTCTCCCACTACTTCACCTTGCGCGACGACCCGCGCTTCTTCCCCGAGCTCCGGCGCATCGCGGCGTTCGACGTGCTCACGAACAACGCGGACCGCAAGAGCGGCCACGTGCTCCTGGCGCAGGGCCGGCTGTGGGCCATCGACCACGGCCTCACCTTCCACCACGAGCCGAAGCTCCGCACGGTGATCTGGGACTTCGCAGGCGACCACCTCGACGACGCAGTCCGTGACGCCATCGCTCGGCTCGTGGACGAGCCGATCCCCGGTGAGCTTCAGGAGCTGCTCGACGACGAGGAGACCGACGCGCTCGTCCGTCGCGCCCGGGCGCTCCTGTCGGCGGACACGCTCCCGCCGCCCGGCCCTGGGCGTCCGTACCCCTGGCCGCTCGTCTGAGACCCGCCGCGCCGACGCCGCCCGGGTGAGTGCGCCTTCCCGATCAGCTTCGCTTCTGGAGCGCCTCGACGAGCGCCGGCAGCACCTTGTGCACGTCGCCCACGATGCCGAGGTCGGCGACCGAGAAGATCGGTGCCTCCCGGTCCTTGTTGATCGCCACGATGTGCTTGGACCCCTTCATCCCGACGAGGTGCTGGGTCGCGCCCGAGATGCCGCACGCCACGTACACTGTCGGCTTCACGGTCTTGCCGGTCTGGCCGACCTGGTGCGAGTAGGGCACCCAGCCCGCGTCCACGATCGCCCGGCTCGCTCCCGGGGCACCGTGCAGGAGCCGAGCGAGCTCCTCGATCAACGCGTAGTGCTCCTGCGAGCCGAGGCCGCGCCCGCCGGACACCACGATCGGGGCTTCGTCGAGCTTCGGGCCGGTGGCCTCCTCGACGTGGCGCTGGACGATCCTTGCCACGCCGGTCGGGCCGACGTCGCCGGGCGGCGCTGCGACCACCTCGGCCGGGCTGCCCCCGGCGGACTCGGCGGAGAACGACTTCGCACGCACGACGTAGATCCCCGGGGCCTCGCCGGTGAAGCGGGCGCGCACGATCTGCGTGCCTCCGAATACCAGATGCTCGGTGAGCAGCCCGCCGTCGCGCTCGACGAGCCCGGTGACGTTCGTGAGGACCGGCCGGTCGAGCCGTGCCGACAACCGGCCCGCCACGTCCCGGCCGTCGTAGGACGCGGGAACGAGCACCGCCTCTGGGCGCTCCCCGGCATCGACGAGCGCCGCCATCGCAGACGCGACGGGCGGACCCGGCAGGGCTCCCGCCAGGTCGCCGACGTCGTAGACCCGCGTCGCGCCGTAGTCGCCGAGCGTGCCTGCGACAGAGGCGGTCTCGGCACCCCAGGCCACGGCCTCGACCGTCGAGGCGAGCGAGCGGGCCTCGGTGAGCAGCTCGAGCGTGAGCGCCGTCGGCCCCTGCCCGGTCGCCTCTGCGAGCACCCAGATCCTTTCCATGTCAGATCACCCTCAGCTGCTCGAGGAAGGCGACGACGCGCTGGGCCCCGTCGCCCTCGTCCACCACGATCTCGCCCGCGCCGCGCTGCTCGGCGTCGGCGACGTCGACGATCTCCTCACGCGCCCCTGCGGCACCGACCTGTGACGCGTCGATCCCGAGGTCCGCGAGGCTCAGCACGTCGATGGGCTTGGACTTGGCCGCCATGATGCCCTTGAAGGACGGGTAGCGGGGCTCGACGACCCCTGCGGTCACGGTCACGACGGCAGGCAGCGGGCACTCGACGTCGTCGTAGCCGGCTTCGGTCTGCCGTTCCACCTCCACCTTCGCGCCGTCGGTGGAGATCCGCTTCGCGAAGGTGACCGACGGCATCCCGAGCAGCTCGGCGAGCTGCACGGGCAGCGTGCCCGTATACCCGTCCGTCGACTCGGTCGCCGCGATCACGAGGTCCGGCTCGGCGCGCCGGATCGCCGCAGCGAGCACCTTCGCGGTCGACAGCGCGTCGGAGCCGGCGAGCGCCTCGTCGCTCACGAGGATCGCGCGGCCTGCGCCCATGGCCAACGCGGTCCGCAGACCCGACGTCTCGCCGCCCGGCGCCATGGAGACGAGCGTCACCTCGCTCCCCTCGACGCCACCGGCGAGCTGCAGCGCCATCTCGACACCGTAGGAGTCGGAGTCGTCCATGATGAGCTTGCCGGAGCGGTCGAGGGTGTGGGAGCCCGGCTCGAGCGAGGCGGGAGCGGCCGGGTCGGGGATCTGCTTCACGCAGACGACGACGTGCATGACCGCATTGTTGACTACCCGGCGTGGTCGCCGCCATTCCGTGCCTCCCGCCGGCCCCGGGGCTGGATCCGCGGCGAACGACTCGGCGGGCGCGCGGGGCGGGGGCACGCCGGTTCAACCCCAGTTGGGGAAGATGGCGGCCACCCGTCACTCCTTGCATTTCCGAGAAGATTGCTTATAATCCCTGGGGATCACCATTCCATGACGGCCATGTCATCAGGCCGGATATGTGAAATGGTTCACAACCGGAGGACCGACGCATGGCACTGATGTGGAACCGGACGGCGGACTGGGATGCCGGCGACTGGCGACGCGTGGCGGCATGCCGCAACACCGAGCCCGACCTCTTCTTCCCCGTCGGGACCACCGGTCCGGCGGTCGAGCAGATCGAGGCGGCCAAGCGGGTCTGCCGGGCGTGCGAGGCGCAGGAGCCCTGCCTCGACTTCGCCCTCGCGACGAACCAGGAGTCGGGGGTCTGGGGCGGGACCTCCGAGGAGGAGCGCCGAAAGCTCCGCAGGGCATGGCTCGCCGCGCGCCGTAGCGCCGGCGCGAGCGCCGGCGCGTCCGCCTCGCCGGTCGAGTCGATCCGGTCGGTGACCCTCGAGCGCTGAGCGCCCCTGCTCCGCGCCGACGCGCCAGGTCAGCGGGCCGACGGCAGGCGGATCTCGACCAGCGTTCCCCCGCCGTCCGCCGCGCCCATCGTGATCGAGCCGCCCAGCTGGCTCACGATCAGGTCACGCACGATGGAGAGCCCCAGGCTGGTCGTGCGCTCGATGTCGAATCCCGGCTCGATCCCCTTCCCGTCGTCGCTCACGGTGACCTCGAGACCGTGACGCCCGCGCGCGAGGGTCACCTCCACGTGCCCGACCGGCCTGTCGCCGGCCCGCGCGCCGCCTTCGCCAGCACCCGTGCCGGCGAAGGCGTGCTCGACGGCGTTCTGGAGGAGCTCCGCCAGCGTGACGGCGAGCGGCGTGGCGATGTCGGCGGTCACCTCCCCGAGGTCGCCGTGCACGGAGATCTCCACAGGCCTCGCGGAGACCACGGAGTCCTCGGCCATCCGCACGAGCGACACGACGATCTCGTCGAAGGGCACCTGGTCGCCCGGGTCCCTCGAGAGGATCTCGTGCACGAGAGAGATCGAGCGCACGCGGCGCTCGGCCTCGTACAGAGCGGCCCTGCCGTCTGCCGACGTCAGCCGGCGCGCCTGGAGGCTGAGCAGCGAGGAGATCGTCTGCAGGTTGTTCTTCACGCGGTGGTGGACCTCGCGTATCGCCGCGTCCTTCGAGAGCAGCAGGCGGTCGAGCCGCCGGACGTCGGTGACGTCGCGCATCAGGATCACCGCACCGTTGGCGACGTGGTGCTCGAGCAGCGGGATGCACTGCACCAGGACGATCACGTCGGGTCGCCGCTCGACCTCTTCGACGACGGGGTGGCACGTGGCGAGCGCCCACTGGACCGCCGAGGCCTCCACGCCGAGCTCTGTGAACGTGTGGCCCTCGAGCGTCGAGTAGACACCCATGCGATGGAAGGCGTTGCTCGCGTTCGGGGACGCGAACTCGATGCGGCCCTCACCGTCCACCAGGACGAAGCCATCCCCGACCCTCGGCATCTCCTCCGTGCCGACCTCTTCTTGGGCGAAGGGGAACTCGCCAGCCGTGATCATCGCGACCAGCCGACCGAACACGTCGAAGTAGTTCTTCTCGTACAGGCTGATCGGGGTCGCCACGGCCCGCGAGTACACGCGCACCATGACCGCGATCACTCTGTCGCCGAAGCGCACCGGGATGTTCTCGACCGGGACGGACTCACCGATCAGCGGGTGGTGCACGGCGCCGCGCACCACCTCCCCGCGCTCGAACGCGGCGGCGGACAAGGACCACGACGCCCGCAGCACCGTCTGACCCACCAGGTCCTGCACGAGCATCGTCGGGCGGTTGTTCGGCCGGATCTGGCCGATCACGACGAGTCGGGGCTCCTCCCCGGGGGGCGTCGACGCCGGCACCACGAGCAGGAGGTCCGAGAACGAGAGGTCGGCGAGGCTCGACCAGGACCGGAAGAGCCGCTGGAGGTGCGCGAGCTCAGAAGGGGTGAGATCGGTGGACGTGAACGCGAGCTCCGCCGGAGTCGTCATTGCGCGCCGTCCTCGAGCGCGTCCAGGAGCGGGAGCGGCTCGGTGAGCGCAAGGGTGTGCGCCTGTCGGCGGCGGTAGCCGGTGAGGTGATCGACGCCGACGGAGGCCAGCAACGCGTACAGGTCCCCCACGCGGTCGGCCACGTGAGAGAGATGGTGTGCGTCGGACGCCGTCGTGAACGGCACCCCGCGGGCGGCGAGCCGAGCGAGGAGCCCCTCGGCGGGGTACTGCTCTGCTGCGGGCTTCCCCCACCCAGCTGACGACACCTCCGCGGCCATCCCGCTCGACGCCACGGCATCCGCGAGGCGGTCCCACCACTCCTTCGGGTGCTCGGGCCGGTGGCCCGCGGCCTTGATGACGTCGGGGTGCGCCAACACGTCGCACGTCCCGGTGGCGGCAAGCTCGCCGAACGCGTCGGTGTACGCGTCCCAGCATTCGTCCACCTTCCTCGCAGACCACTCCGACATGGACAGTGCGTCGTCTATGTCGTCGAAGCGCCATCCGTCGACCCAGTGGACCGAGCCGAGCAGCACGTCGAAGGGATACTCGCCCAGGAGTGCCGCCACCTGGTCCATCCGGCCGCGGTAGTAGTCCACCTCGAGGCCCAGGACGACGGGGAGACCCTGGCGCCTCGCCTCCAGCACCGTCTCGACGTACTCGTCCAGATCGGCGCCCACGTGGAACCGCCAGTACTCGGCCATGGACCGCCGCAGGTGCGCAGGGACGTCGTCGTCCTCCCAGAAGCCGCCGAGCAGCCGGTCCGCCTGGACGAAGCGGAACAGGTGCTCGGTCAGTGCGATCTCCTGGACGCCTGCCGCGTTCGCGCGCTCGCAGTACGCCGCGACCTGGTCGAGGACGAGAGGGGCGTCGGGTCGTGTGTGCGGCCACAGGTGGAGGTGGTAGTCGAGCACGGGCCCATTCCACCAGCATTCCGGCCGCGCCGCGGCCGCCCCGAGCACGGCCGGACATCGCTCGCCTGGGCTCTGGCCGGACCAGTGCCGCCGGGTCAGTGCCACATCGTGGCGCCCAGGCGGAGGAGTCCCTCCATGTCGACGATGTCCGCGTCGAAGAACGGAACCGTCGTGAGCACCTCTGGTCTCGTGGCGAGCTCGGCCTGCTGCTCGGCCTCGCGGCGGGCGACCACGCCGAAGTTCAAGAAGCTCTCGGCGACCTCGCCGAGCACCCGGGCCGTGAGATCTCGATCCGTCCCGAGCGGCCCGCCGAGGCGCTCGGCGAGGGAGCCTGCGCTGTCGCGCAGCTGCTCGGCGAGCGACGCCGCGTCCCGGTCCCGAAAGTACGTCGGGAGAACCTTGTTCAAGACGATCGCTCCGAGAGGCAGCTTGCGCGCGACGAGCGCACGAGCGAAGTACTCGGCCTCCCGCACCGGCGTCGCCTCCAGGGTGGACACCACGAGGAACGTCGTGCGCCGGTCCGCCAGCAGCCGCGTCACCGCATCCGCGCGCTCGACGAACCCCGAGTACATCGACTGGAACAGGATGAAGAACTCCGCGATGTCGGCGAGGAACTCGGTGCCGAGGATCCGGTCGGCCACTTGGGAGAAAGGTCTTGACGCAAGGTTCACCACCCGGGAGCGGTAGGAGGCGGTGAGCCAACGAAGAAGGCGGCTCGAGAAGAACTCGGACATCCGCGCTGGCGCGTCGAGGAAGTCGATGGCGTTGCGGGTCGGCGGCGTGTCGACGACGATCAAGTCGTACTTGCCCTGCGCATGCAGCTCGTACAGGCGTTCCATCGCGATGTAGTCGTGGCTCTGGACGAAGCGACCGGAGATGTTGCGGTAGAGAGGGTTCGCGAGGATCTTGTCGCGGGTCCGCGCGTCGGGCGCGTGCCGGCGCACCAGTGCGTCCCAGCTCTCCTTCGTGTCGAGCATTGCCGCCCACAGCTCTCCTCGCGGCGAGGCCCCGGTCGCGGCCCGGAACACCTCGTCGGGAATGCGCCGCTCGGAGTTCCCGAGGCCGTGACCGCCGCGGCCGTTCGAGGTCAGGCCGAGCGCGTCGGCAAGCCTGCGAGCCGGGTCGATCGTGAGCACGAGCACGCGATCGCCATGGTGGTAGGCAGCCATCGCCGCGGTCGCTGCCGCCGCCGTGGTCTTCCCGACACCCCCAGGACCGCATGCGATGACGATCTCCTTCGAGGCCACGAGCCCGTCGAGCGTCCCCTCCTTCGGGCGTCCCGAAGGCGCCGGGTCGTCGAGCTGCGGGACCGGGTCGCTCTCCGCAGCGCCGCTGCGGTCGGATCTCCGCGCGCGTGCCAGGGGGCTCGGGCGGCTGGGCGTCACAGCCCCAGCTCCTCCCCGAGGGCGGTCGCGACCTGGCGCATGGAGCGCAGACCGTGGGCGCGTGAGAAGAGGTAGGGCACGTAGAGCACCGGCGGGGGCGAGGCCCCCGACGACTCCGCTTCGGACGCGAGCCCCTGGCGCAGCCGCTGCAGGTGCCCCGCACGGGTCCGCCGCATCGTCACCGCGAGGCGCGCGCCCTCGAGCAACGGTCCTGCATCTCCGCCGAGCAGCTTGGAGAGCTCCTCGCCATGGGCGGACACCTCGTCGAAGACCTCTTCTTCGTGGAGCCCGAACAGCTCGGGGAGCACTCGGTTCACGACGACGGCGGAGAGCTCGACCGTCGTCTCGGAGCGGACCCGCCCGGCGAGCTCCAGCGTCTCGTTGACCGGCATCTCCTCGGGCGTCGTGACGGCAACCAGTCCCGTTCGGCGCGGGTCGGAGAGGATCTCGAGCATCCAATCGGTCTGGGAACGGATGAGCCCGACCTTCACCAGGTCATTGATGGCCTGCGGAGCCGCGAGCTGGCTCACGATGTGCCCGGTCGCAGCGGCGTCGACGACGACGAGGTCGTAGCTGCGATCGCGGACCTCGTAGCAGAGCTTCCCCACGGTGAGGATCTCGCGCACCCCGGGAGCCGCCGCTGCCACGAAGTCGAGCGCCCTGGCGAGGGGCCCGAGCCGCGTCGCGACAGGGATCCGAAGCTGGAGCTTCAAGTACTCCCGAAGCGACGCTTCGGTGTCCATCGACATGGCGACCACGCCCGGCGCGACCTCGCGCCCGGCGAAATCGGTGGGCGCAGCCTCGAAGAGCGCGGCGAGATCGCCCTTCGCGTCGACCTCGCAGGCGAGCACGTGCTTCCCGCGCCCGGCGGCGAGCTGGGCGAGCGCGGCGGCGACGGTCGTCTTTCCGGTGCCGCCCTTCCCCGTGACGAAGAGCAGCCGGCGGTCCAGCAGCGGGAACGGCCGAGCGTCAGCCACGGGAGCGGGTCCCTTACGTGTCGCCCTACGGCGCGCCGAAGCCGACGCGGCGCTCCGGAGTCGGCGCGCCGACCTCCACGTACGCGACCTTGGCGACTGGGACGCCGACGCGCCGGCCGCGCCGGTCCGTGAGCCACAGCACTGCGTCGTCGGCGAGCGCCGCCTCGATCTCCCTCAGCAGCTTGTCTCGGTCCACGTCTTCGCTGAGCTCCACCTCGAGCTCCTTCGCGGTCTGGACGATCCCGATGCGTACGTCCACGCTTGCTCCTCGATCATGTGGCGCCTCTGCGGGACGCCGCCTGCGACTGCACCCGCGCGTGCGGGCGCAACACTCGACGATACAGCGGCGCGGCAGACTCTCCGCCATGGCTTCCACGGACCGCAGCCCTCGCCGGGCGAGAGCAACCGGAGCCATCGGGGGCACCTCGCCAGCGCAGACGACCCGCGCCAGTCGATGGGCGGCGACGATGGAGGGATACCGGTCCGACCTGCCCGGGTTCCGACAGGCGCATGCCGGAGCCGGCATCGCGATCGGGAGCCGCCCCATCGTGGACCGGACGTCGCGCGAAGCGATGGAAGAGGAGCTCCTTGCCCCAGGCGCGACGCGAGCGAAAGGAGCAGGAAGCCGGCCCGAGATCGAAGAACCGGACCCGTGGAGAACGTGCTTCGAGCGGGACCGTGACCGCATCCTCCATTCGACGGCCTTTCGTCGCCTCGCAGGGAAGACCCAGGTGTTCATCTTTCCGGCCGATCACCAGCGCACCCGCTTGACCCACGCGCTCGAGGTCGCGCAGGTCGCGCGGGCGATCGCCCACGCCCTCGGTCTCAACGTTGCCCTGGCCGAGGCCATCGCTCTCGGGCACGACTGCGGTCATGGACCGTTCGGACATGCCAGCGAAGACGCCCTCGACCCGCTGGCGCCCGGGGGTTTCGACCACGCCCCGTGGGGAGCGGACATCACGCTCGCGTCGCTGAACCTGACCCAAGAGGTGAGCGACGGGATACGGAACCACAGCTGGTCACGGCCTGCTCCGGCGACGCCCGAAGCAGAGGCCTGCGCCATCGCGGACCGGGTCAGCTACGCGACGCATGACGCCGAAGACGCTGCCCGTGCGGGGATCGTCGACCTGCACGACCTGCCGCCGATCGTGCACGAGCGGCTGGGGACCAAGCGCTCGACACAGCTCGACGCGCTCGTCCACGACGTCGTGGTCACGAGCCAGCGCGCGGGGGCCGTGGGCATGAGCGACGACTCGGCCGAGGCGCTGGCGGCGCTGCGCGCATGGAACTACGAGCGCATCTACCTCCGCAGCGACTCGACGCGCCAGGCGCGCGCGGTCCATCGCCTTCTCCAGGCCCTGGTCGAGCACTACGTCGCCCACCCGCTGCTCCTCCCCCGTGATCTCGCGAAAGGCATGAGCCCGCAGCACGAGGCGGTCGCGTACGTCGCCGGGATGACCGACAGGTTCGCGTGCATGCAAGCGTCGGCGCTGCTCGGGTGGGTGAGGGAGGAGATGCCCGCCGGGTTCGACACCTGAGGCCCGGATCAACGGGCCCGGCTGTGCCGGGGCGCACTAGCGAGCCCGGGTCAGCCGAGACCCCGCAGCATGCCGTGCCAGTAGAAGGCGGGCAAGCCGTAGCGTTTCAGAAGCCACATGTCGTAGCGCTCGCGCGTGGTGTCGATGAACGGCAGAGTCGGGTGCGGCGTCAGGCTGTAGTCGAACTCCGCCAGCAGCATCTTGCCCCGGGCAGTGGTGAAGGGGCACGCGGCGTAGCCGTCGTAGCGCGCAGTGGGCTCGCGCCCACGCAGCGTGGCGAGAACGTTCTCGACGACGACAGGCGCTTGCGCACGGATCGCGGCACCCGTCTTCGAGGTGGGAGCGTCGCACACGTCGCCGAGGGAGAACACCTCCGGGTAGGTGGCGTGGCGCAAGCTGTACCGGTCGACCGGCACCCAGCCGTACGCGCTGGTGCCACCGAGCGCGCCCTCACGGACGAAGACCGGAGCTCGCTGCGGCGGGGCGGCCCACAGCAGGTCGTAGTCGACGCCCGTACGGGTCTTGCCCTTCGCATCGGTGGTCTCGAAGGTTGCCGTGCGGCGCTCGGCGTCGACCTCGACCAGCTCGACGGAGAAGCGCGCCCTGATGCCGTAACGCTCCACCACGCCTTCGAGGACGCGCGCGAACTCGGGCACCCCGAAGATGCCTCCCGCCCCCGTCGCGTAGATCACCTCGACGTCGCCGAGCGCCCCCCTTCGGTCCCAGTAGTCGCAGGCCAGGTAGGCGGCCTTCTGGGGGGCGCCCGGGCACTTGATCGGCGAGCCGGGCGCGCAGAACACCGCTCGTCCGCCACGGAGGCGGCGCACGAGCTCGGACGTCTTCACCGCCAGGTCTGCGGTGTAGTTCGTGGTGGCGCTCGGGCCCGACAGCGCCTCGGAGAGCCCCGGAACCATGTCGAGAGCGAGCTCGAGCCCAGGGCAGAGCACCAGCACGTCGTAGCCGAGGCGCGCGCCCCCTGCCGTGACGACGACGCGCGCGCGCGGGTCGATCTCGACCGCGGCGTCACGGACCCAGGACACACCCTGCGGGACGACGTCGGCCTGACGCCGGCGGCTCTTCTCGATCGCCACGACACCTGCGCCGACCAGGGTCCAAAGGGGCTGGTAGTAGTGCCACAGCGAGGGATCCACGAGAGCGACGTCGTCTTCGCCCGCGCGTCGCAGTCGTGCAGCGACGCTGATCCCGGCGCTTCCTCCGCCGACGATCACGATCCGATGATGCGAATGCCGCTGCAGCCGCTGCAGCCGCTGCAGCGGCCTGCCGTACGGCTCGGCGTCGACGGGGTTCTCCGACGGGGTCTTCGGCGTTGAATCTTGAGTCATTTGGTCGACAATAGTTATTGTCGACCAAAGAAGTCAACTTTCCTCGGTGCCTCCGCGTCGACGCCGCCGGCTGGCGCAGCCGTCACCTCCGTCCCCCGCCGTCAGCTGACGTAGCCTTCGGCGAGATGACCGACGACGCAGCGACGACGCAGCCGTTCCTCGTGATGGCCAAGCCCGTCGGTCCGATATGCAATCTCGACTGCGGCTACTGCTACTACCTCGGGAAGAAAGCCCTCTTCCCGCACGGTGAGCCGTTCAAGATGCGCCGCGAGGTGCTCGAGACCTACGTCGCGAAGTACATCGCCGCAAGCCCCGGGCCCCTCGTCCACTTCGTGTGGCACGGCGGGGAGCCCACCTTGGCCGGGATCGACTTCTACCGCCGAGTCGTCGAGCTCCAGGCCCGCCACCTGCCCGAGGACTGGCAGTGCCTCAACAGCCTCCAGACCAACGGGACCCTGCTCGACGACGCGTGGGGCGCCTTCCTCGCCGAGCACCGCTTCTTGGTCGGTCTGAGCCTCGACGGCCCGCCACAGCTTCACGATGCCGGAAGGGTCGACCGCAGGGGGCGACCGACCTACGATCGGACCCTACGAGGGTTGCGTGCTCTGCGAGCGCACGGCATCGACCCCGACGTCCTGTGCGCGCTCCATGCCGGCAATGCCAGGCACCCGCTCGACGTGTACCGCTTCTTCTTGGACCTCGGGATCTCGTGGCTCCAGTTCCTCCCTGTGGTGCGCCGCGGCGTAGACGGGCACGTGGACAGCTGGTCGGTGTCGCCCGAGCTGATGGGGGACTTCCTCTGCACCGTCTTCGACGAATGGGTCCGCTACGACGTCGGGCGCATCGGCATCCAGAACTTCCTCGAGCCCTTCCTCGTCGTGAAGGGCCAACCCGCCAACCTCTGCGTCATGGCCGAGACCTGCGGGCGCGCGCTCGCCCTCGAGCACGACGGAAGCGTGTACGCCTGCGACCACTTCGTCGACGCGCCCCACCGCCTCGGCTCGATCGTCACCGAAGATCTCCGAGACCTCGCCGACGCGCCCGGGCAGCGGGCCTTCGGCGAAGCGAAGCGCGACGACCTGCCCAGTGCCTGCCGCTCCTGTGACGTCCGGCACTTCTGTCACGGAGGCTGCCCGAAGGACCGCGTCGCGTCGGACCCGAACGGGGAGCCGCAGCTCAACTACCTGTGCGCCGGCTACCGGAAGTTCTACCGTCACGTCAATCCCTACCTGACGCGCATGGGGCTCCTCGCCCTCCAGGGGCACCCGGTCACCGGGATCGCGGACGAGCTCGAAGCGGCCGAACGCCACGAACGCCGACTATGGCGCACGGCCCCGAGAAACGGACCATGCCCTTGCGGGAGCGGGGAGAAGTACAAGCGCTGCTGCCTCCCGCGCCAGCGCCTGTAGGCCGCCGCCCCCGCAACATCGAAGCGACGCGGAGGTCGCCTGCCTGCCGGCTACCAGCCCCCGCCGGAGCTGCTGGACGAGCTCGAGCTTTTCGACGAGCCCGAGCTTTTCGACGAGCTCTTCGAAGAGGCCAGCGTTGCCTTGACCGGGAAGCCGCTGCCCCTGAGGACGTACCACGTGCCACCGAAGCTCTTGATGCCCTCTCCGTACACCTGCCCGGGGCGGCTGTCACCGGCGTAGAGGTACAGCGGGTGGCCGTCGTAGGTCACCTGCAGCCGTGACCCGCGCTTCACGGTGGCGAGCTTCTTCTTCGCGATGCCGCTCCCTGCGCGCGGCTTGCCCTTCGTGAACAGCGGTGGCCACAGCCCGGTGCACCCGTTCGCGCAGGCAAACGACTTCCCCTTTGTATCGGAGAGGAAGTAGAGGACCTTGCCTGAAGAGTCGACGAGGATCTTCCCGTACTTCGACGACTTCTCCGCCTTCACCACGACGCCGTGGGATTTCGCCCGATGCTTGTGGTGCGTGCGCGTGGACGCGCCGGCGGCCGTTGGTGCGGCTATCGCAGCAGCGAGCGCAAGCGACGACGCCACCGTCGCGACAGTGACGAGGGTACGGCGGGACGAGGGTTCAGCCATCTGCAGCTCCTCTCTGTGCTCAGAGGTTGGTTACCCGGAAGAAACGGTAGCCCTGCGGACCAAGCCGCGGGCATCGGGCCGCGCGTCGCTGTCAGTCGGACGCGCGCGTCGCTGTCAGCTGTCAGGAGGATCTCGGGGTGTAGTCAGCGCACGCTGAGCTCGGGCCGGTAGACGCGCGCGGGGCCCATCGCGAGGAGCGTCTCCGCGAGCGCACCGAACGCGGCCGCCGCCTCCCCGCCTGGGTCCCGGAGCGCCACCGGCACTCCTTCGTCCCCTCCTTCACGCAAGGCGGGAACGAGCGGCACCTGGCCGAGCAGCGGCACCCCGAGATCGTCCGCGAGCACCCGGCCTCCGCCCCGGCCGAACAGCTCGTAGCGCGTGCCGTCGTCGGCGGTGAACCAGCTCATGTTCTCGATCACGCCGCGCACGGAGAGCTTCAGCTTGCGCGCCGCGAAAGCCGACCGCTGTGCGACCCGTTGCGCGGCAGGCTGCGGCGTGGTGACCACCAGGATCTCCGCACGGGTCATGTACTGCGCGAGCGAGAGCGTGACGTCTCCGGTGCCCGGCGGCATGTCCACCAGGAGCACGTCTGGATCGCCCCAGTACGCGTCGCCGAGGAACTGCTCGATCGCCTTGTGGAGCATCGGGCCGCGCCAGATCACCGGCGTGTCGTCCGGCACGAAAAAGCCCATCGAAAGCACCCTCACGCCATGGCAGACCGCTGGGACGACCGTGTCGCCGACGACGACCGGCTCGTGGTCGGCTCCGACCATCCTGGGCACCGAGAAGCCGTAGACGTCCGCGTCGAGGATGCCGACGCGTCGCCCCGCCTGTGCCAACGCGATCGCCAGGTTGACCGTCACAGACGACTTCCCGACGCCACCCTTACCCGAAGAGATCCCGACCACCCTCGTCTTCGACCCGGGTTGGAGGAAGGACGGCGTCGGCCGCTCCTGGTCACCGTGGCCGCCGTGCGCATGTCGGTGCTCGCCGGGCGAGCCCGAGCGGCCCGTGGCATCGGATGCCGAGCCGGCCATCCGCCGGCGCAGCTCCACGCGCAACGCGTCGCGCTCGCCTTCGGTCATGGCTCCGACCCTGACCTCGGTCTCGCGAACGCCCGGAACCGAGGCCGCGACCTCGGCCACCCGGCGTCTCAGGTCGTCCTCGCCCGGCCAAGGCGAGACCGGCGCCACGAGCACGACCTCCGCGCGCTGTCGCCGCACGCCTGCCGAACGCACCATGCCGACCTCTCCGAGCGGCAGGTCCAGCTCACGGTCGATCACGGCCGCCACTGCACGCTCGAGGGCCCTCTCGTCGACTGCCATGGCCTCCCTCAGCCCTGCCCGCTCGCCCCGCTACGACAGCGGAGCCGATGGGGCGCCATCGGTAGACTACCGACCGTGCAACCTGCGGCAGACAACGCAGCCGCATCCAGACGCCATCTGGTCGACGCGGAGGACGCACGCTTCGCTTCTCACGTAGCTGCCGTCACCGCTGCGTTCGGCGACCCGACGCGTCGGGACATCTTTCTTCGCGTCCGATCTTCGCCCGGGATGACCGCCTCCGAGGTCGCCTCGGCGTTCTCGCTGCACCCCAACGTCGCTCGCCACCACCTCGAGCGCCTCCTCGCAGGCGGCTACCTGCGCGTCGAGACCGAGCGCCGGCCGCAGGGAGCAGGAAGGCCGTCGAAGCGGTTCTTCCCGGCCACGGGCGACGCTGCGGTCGAGTTCCTCACCCGACGCGACGACCTCCTCGTGACGCTCCTCGGAAAGGCCCTCGACCTGCTCGGTCCACAGGTGGCAGAAGAGATGGCCGCCCAAGTGGGCGAGAGCTACGGCCGGTCCCTCGCTCGAGAGATGGGCGTGAGCGAGGGTCAGCGCTCCGTGCGCAACGCAATGAGGGTGGTCGCCGACATGTTGACCGCGCACGGCTTCGCCGCCCACGCAGAGGACCAGAGCGGCGGAACTGCAGTTATCGCAGAGCAGTGCCCGTTCGGCACCGCTGCAGCGAGCCACCCGGTCCTGTGCGCCGTCGACCGCGGCATGGTGAAGGGGCTCCTGTCGGGCCTCTGCCGGGAACGGCCGGCGCCGGTGGTGCTCTCCTCCAGGGCCCGCGGCGACGACACGTGCGTCGCGCGGGCGTGACGGCCTGAGGCCCGACGGCCTGAGCAGCGGACGCCCCCGCTCGCGTGCGACGCCACTACCTCGACCACGCTTCCACGTCGCCCCTCCGGCCCGAGGCAGCTGCGGCGATCCGCGAGTGGCTCGACGCCCCCGCCGGAGACCCTGGCAGGGTGCACCACGAGGGTCGACAAGTGCGCGAGGCCATCGAGATCGCTCGCGAGCAGGTCGCGGCGCTCCTCGGTGTCCGTCCGCTCCAGGTCGTCTTCACCTCCGGCGCGACCGAGGCCGTCCACGCCGCGGTGTGGGCCGCGACGTGGGACCGCCCCGGCGCGGCGGTCCTCTGCGCCGGCGTCGAGCACTCGTCCGTCCGAGCCTCCTCGGGACGCCTCGCGCCACTCGTAGAGCTGCCCGTCGACGGCGTCGGACGGATCGACCCCGACGGCGTCGACGCAGCGCTGGAGCGTTCGGGCGGCGCTGTGTCCCTGGTGCACTGCCAGTGGGCCAACCACGAGGTCGGCACCGTGCAGCCCGTCGCCGAGGTCGTGGAGCGGTGCCGGCGAGCAGGGGTCCTGGTCCATGCCGACGCCGCCGCGGCATGCGGCCACCTCGAGCTGGACCTCGACCACGGCCCCGACTTCGTGTCGGTGAGCGCGCACAAGCTCGGCGGCCCGTCGGGGATCGGCGCCCTGGTGCTGCGCCGCGGGCTGCGGGCGGAGCCACTCTTCGTCGGCGGCCAGCAGGAGCGGGCGCGTCGGGCAGGGCTGGAGAACGTCTGCGGCATCGTCGGCTTCGGAGCGGCGGCCGGCGCACTGGCCGACGGTGCGCTCGGCGACGAGGCAGGTGCTGCGCGCGCCGAGACCGCGGGCGTCGCGCAGGCGGTGCTCGCCGTGCCGGGAACGGTGCAAGTCGGCGACCCAGACGACCGCGTCCCGCACATCGTGTGCTTCGGCGTCGAAGGGGTCGAAGCGGAGCCCGTGCTCCTCGGGCTCGACCGCGCCGGGATCGCCGTGCACTCTGGCTCCGCGTGCGCCTCCGAGGCGCTCGAGCCCTCCCCCGTGCTCGAAGCGATGGGCGCGGACCCGAACCACTCGCTGCGAGTGTCTGTGGGCTGGTCCACGACCGATGATGACGTGCGCGCCTTCGCCGCTGCGTTCGAGCGGGTGGTCGCCGAGCTGCGGGCCCTTCGCGCCTGACTGACGCTCAGCGCGCTCCAGCACCGAGTGCGCCACCTCGTGCTCGTGGGCTGCCCAGCACCGGGTCAGCCGCGGCTCGCAGCCGGATCGACGCGCACGTCGCCCACCTCGCCGCCCGACAGCGCCACGAGCTCGTCGAAGGTCGTCGAGTAGACCGCGTGGGGGGTGCCGGCGGCAGCCCAGACGACGTCGTAGGCAGCGAGCCCAGCGTCGACGACCACTGGGACGTCGTGACCGACGGGGCTCACCCCGCCGATCGGGAAGCCGGTCGCCGCCCGGACCGTGTCCGCGTCGGCGCGCTCGACCCGGTGCCCCCCTCGCAGTCTTCGGAGCTTCTCTGCGTCGAGCCTGTCCACACCGGAGAGCACCGCGACGACTGGCTCGCCATCGACCACGAACACGAGCGACTTGGCGATCTGGCCGACCTCCACGCCGATCGCCGCGGCTGCCTCGACCGCGGTGCGCGTGGAGCCGGAGAGCTCGACGACCTCGGCGCCTCCACCTGCGGCCCGAAGCGCGCCTTGCACTCGGAGCGCGTTCGGGTGCACGGTCTACGTCCCCTACCCTGCCGGGACGCTCGGCGGCAGCGGCTCGCGGGCTGCGCGGTATGCGGCACGCAGCTTCGGCGCCGCGTCGCGCAGCCACGTGGCTGTGGGCTTGTCGGCGAGGAAACGGGCGAAGTGGGTCACCGCCTTCGCCGCGGCACCTTCCTCGTAGAGCACCACCCCGAGGTAGTACTGCGCTGCGAACAGGGAAGGATCCACTTTGACCGCTTCTTCGAGGGCGGACGCACCCTCTACAGCGAATGTCTGCTCCTTCGCGCTGGACGCGGCTCGCCAGTCGAGCCAGCCCCATTCGGCGAGCGCGACAGGCTGACGCGGGTCTTCGGCCAGAACGTCGCCGTAGAGCGCCAGCGCCTCAGTGCTCTTGCCGTCCGCCACGAGGGCCTTGGCCTGCCCGAGCTGCCGTTCGATCCTCTGCGCAGTGTTCAGCGAGATGCTGCCGGTCGCGTACTGGCCCGGGAGCCGAGGGGCAACCAGGTCGACGAGGAGCAGGACCGCCGCCGCGAGCACCGCCGCCGCACCGCCCGCCGCAAGCCACCACCGCCGGCGCCACCGCCGGCGCCACCGTGCGCGCTGGCGGACGCGACGTCCGCGGGCGTCGTCACCGGAGCCTCCGGCCCCGTCGGCCACGGCAGGCTCGTCGCCCCCGTCGGCCTCGGCAGGCTCGTCGCCCCCGTCGGCCTCGGCAGGCTCGTCGCCCCCGTCGGCCTCGGCAGGCTCGGACGCCTCGGCGAGCCTCCCCTCGAGCGCGGCGACGACCTCGGCCAGCCGGCGTTCGTCTCTTGCCCGCAGCAGCGCGTAGTCCTCGTCGGTGAGGTCGCCCGCTCCGTGCTCGCGCTCGGCGTCCACGAGGGATCGCTCAAGGAGCTCGCGCTCGTCGCGCAGGTGCCAATCATCGCCACTGCGGACCCCCGCGACCCTCTCGGCACCTCCGGTCAACCCGGTCATGCGGAAGCCTCGGCACGGAGCCGACGCCACGAACGGGAACGCCGCCAGAAGAAGACTCCGAGGCCGCCCACGGCGACGAGCCCGGCGACGAGCGGGAGCAGCCAGACAAGGGAAGAGAGCCCGGAGTCCGGAGGCGAGAGCAGGATGCTCGAACCGTACTGGGCGACGAGACGCTGCTCGATGGCGTGATCGCTCATCCCGGCTGACGCCAGACGATCCACCTCATGACGCACGGCGATCGCCGAGGAGGCAGAGGACTGCGCGACCGACACGTCCTCACAGCTCGGACACCGGATCTGCGTCTCCAGTGCGGCCGCGCGCTGGGCCGCGGTCGGCGCGGCGGATGACGCGACCCCGCTTCCGACCACGAGCGCCGCGGCGAGCACGGCGAGCGCCAACACGAAGCTCGCTCGCCCGCGCACGCGCCGCTGCCCTCTCGCGCCTTCAGCCATCGTGCACAGCATCAGCCATTGCCGGTTCCCGCGCCGCCGCTGAAGAGCTCGCCACGGCGAGCCGCGGCGAGCATCTGATCGAGCTGTGCGACAGTCACCGGTCCGACCCACGTCCCGACCACGGCCCCCGACGGATCGACGAGGAAGGTCATCGGTGGCGACCCGACGCCGTAGCGGTTCGCGATCGCCCCTTGGCTGTCCGGAACGACAGGCCAGCGGATCCCCCAGTCCGCGACGAAGCGCCGGGCATCGCTCACCGTGTCGTTGAACACGACGCTCACCATCCGTGCGCCGTTGCTGCCATCACGCGACTGGCGGAAGGCGAAGTCGACGAGCGCGGGCTCCTCCTCCTGGCACGGCGGGCACCAGCTCGCGAAGAAATTCACGTAGACGTAGTGACCACGCTCGCTCGCAAGCGAGAACTCGTGCCCTGCGAGCGTCGTCCCGCTGAGCGGGGGGGCGCGATGGCCCACGAGCGGGCTCTGCACCTGGGTCGCCTGCGACGAGGGTCGGGTTGCCGCCACGACGGCCACTGCGACGAGCGCGACGAGCACGCCGCCGGCTACCCAACGCGTGAGGTGGCGGCGCGGGCGTCGCTCCCCTCCGCCTTGCGGTACGCCGGCTCGCAGAGACGTGACCTCGGTCATCGCGCCTCGCTCCCGACGCTCGCCCGCTCGGGCTCGGGCTCGGGCTCGGGCGGGGGCGGGGCACCTGCCACGAGCGGCGAGAGGGCGGAGACCGGATCGGTCGCGCGTCGTCTCGCCCCAGGCACCATCGCGAGCAGCCCCCCTAGCCCGACGAGGAGGCCTCCCGCCCACATCCACGCCATCAGGGGCTCGACGATCGCACCGATCGCGATCGATGTCTTCGGCAGTGTCGGAACGACGTTCCCCCCGGTCGACTTCCCTGTCCGCCCTGTGGCGTCCCACGTGAGGTAGACGTCGCCGAACAACCCCGAGTCGATGGCGGGCGTGCCGACTACCTCCGAGCTCGGTCCCCCGTACTGGCTCACCGCCGGGGTGAACGGACCACCGCCGTCGACACGTACGAGCGCCTCGGTGGCGAGCCGCTGGGGGGTGTCGACCGTGCGCAGTCCTTCGAAGGCGAAGGTGTGCCCGGCGAAGTGAACGACCTTCCCGGGGCGCAGCACGAGCTCGGCCTGCGATCGAAACGAGGTCGCCGCGACGAGCCCGATCGCGAGCACGACGACCCCGAGGTGGACGACCATCCCTCCGTTGGTCCGCCCTACGAGCCCGCGCCACGCTCCGGCGCCTCGGCGCACGCTCCCTCGGACCGCGAGGACGAGCGACCGCAGCGCCGACGCCGCCGCGAACGCGGCGAGACCGAACCCGAGGAGCGGCTCGACCCCGCGCACACCGCCTGCCACACACCCAACGACCGTGAGGACTCCCGCCCATGCGGGCAGGGCAAGGCGGCCCCACAGCACGCCGGCGTCGACCTTGCGCCACGAGAGCGCGGGCGCCACCGCCATGAGGAGCAGGAGCGCCAGGCCGACAGGCACCGCCACAGTGTCGAAGTACGGAGCTCCGACGGTGACCGCCTGGTTCTTCAGCGCCTGGTAGAGGATCGGGAACAGGGTGCCGAGAAGGACGACGAAGGCGAACCCCACGAGCACGAGGTTGTTCACCAAGAACGCGCCCTCGCGCCCCAGCGGCGCGTCGACGCCCACGGGCGATCGAAGACGGTCACCGCGCCACGCGATGAGCCCGAACCCCGTGACCGCGACGAGCAGGAAGAAGCCGATCAGCACCGGACCGAGGTTGGACTCGCTGAAGGCGTGCACCGAGACCACGATCCCCGAACGCGTGAGAAACGTCCCGAGGATGGTGAGGGAGAAGGTCGCCACCGAGAGCGACAGGTTCCAGACGCGCAGCAATCCCCGCCGTTCCTGCACCAGAACGGAGTGCAGGTAGGCCGTGCCGCACAGCCACGGCATCAGCGCTGCGTTCTCGACGGGGTCCCAGCCCCAGAAGCCACCCCAGCCAAGGACCTGGTACGACCACCATGCCCCGAGCACGATGCCGACGCTCAGCGCGGTCCACGCGATCAAGGTCCAGCGCCGGACCTCCGCCTGCCACTGCTCCCCCACCCGTCCGGTCGCGAGCATGCCGACGGCGAAAGCGAAGGGCACCGTGAACCCGACGAACCCGATGTAGAGGAGCGGAGGATGGACCGCGACGAGCGGGTTGTCCTGCAGCAACGCGTTCGGCCCCGCGCCCTTGAGCGGCCCCGTGCTCGTGAGGAAGGGGTTCGCCAGGCTCACCATCAGCCCGAAGAAGAACGCCGTGACCGCGTACATGACGAGCATCGCCCACCGGACAACGTCGTCGTCGGCACGTCGGCGGTAGCGCCAGACGACGAGCGCGGTGAAGACGGCCAGCATGAAGCCCCACAGAAGGAGCGACCCGGCGAGCGCCGACCAAAGCCCGGTGATCGAGTAGATGAGCGGCGTCGCCTTCGCGTTGTTGTCCGCCACGTAGACGAGGTGGAAGTCGTGCGTCACGAGCGCGATCTCCATCGCCCCCACTGAGACCACAGCGCCGAGGAGCACGATCGGCGCCAGCAGCCTGGCGTCGAACCCAGCTTCTCGGGGGCCCGGACCGCGACCGATCCGCCTGGCGTCGACGTGCTCGACCTTCCCGCGAGCGAGACTGGCGGGTCGCCGGCGAGCCAGCCCCGCCGCACACACGACCACGCCCGCAAGCGCCCCGACGAAGGCGAGCCAGAGACCCGCCGCTCCGAACGCTGCAGGCAGCATCAGCGCACGGTGCCGTTAGGAGCCCGGACACGTGCCGGGTGCTCGGCGATGTATGTGGGCGAGTGCTTCACCATGATCTGGTTCGACACGAAGAGGTCCGAGCTCCTCGACGCGAAGTGCCCGACCACGACGACGGGAATGTTCTGCTGGAAGAGCTGCGGGGGAGAGCCGACGTTGTGCACGACGACCTCGTGGCCGCCCCCGGAGACCTCGAAGTCCGCCCCGCGAGCCGTGCGGCGGACCGAGCCGGGGACGACAAGGCCTTCGAGGCGGAAGACGGTCGTCCCGATCTTCGTCTTGTGCGCGAGCGCCTGGCTCACCGTGTCGAAGTAGTCGAGCGAGCTACCGAGACCTTCGACGAGGAGGTAGACGATCGCCGCCGCGAGCAGCGCGAAGACGACGAGAAGGCGGGTACGCCGCTGGCGAGGGCTACGGTGCGCGGCCGTGGCCGAGGCCGCCGCCGGAGTCGTGGCGACGCTCACCGATCCGATCCCCGGGAAGGCGCATCGCCCAACCGGACACCGTCCTCTCCCCCCGCTCCCACCCGCTCCGCAGCACGTTCGAGCCGTCGACGGCGCAGGAGCAACGAGAGCGAGTAGAGCGCGAGGACGCCGAGCGCGATCCCGTACCCCGCGTCGACGTAGCTCATCGTCCTCCCCCTGCGGGCTGGCGGAGCGTCGTGGCGACCGGCGTGACGGGTGTCGTGGCGACCGGCGTGACGGGCGTCGTGACGGGTGTCGTGGCGACCGGCGTGACGGGCGTCGTGACGGGTGTCGTGGCGACCGGCGTGACGGGCGTCGACCCCTCCGCCCAGCGCTCGGACAACGAGACCTCGAGCTCCTCGTCACCGATCCGGTCCGAGAGAGCCTCGACCCGATAGCGGACGAGCAGCATCCAGACGAACACCAACGTCATGGCCAGGAACCCGAGCCCCATGGTCCACGCCATCAACCCGTGCACCTTGAGTGTGAGCCCGGGGTTCAGCACCGTCCCTCGCTGGTGCAAGGTCTGCCACCAGTCGACCGAGAACGTGACGATCGGCACGTCGACGAACGCGACGAGCGCGGCGACCGCGCATCGCCGTGCCCGGACCTCTGGATCCGCAGGGACGCGCCGGAGCGCGAGGTAGCCGAGGAAGAGCACGAGCAAGAGGGCAGTCGAGGTCAGTCGGGCTGTCCACGTCCACCACACGCCCCACGTCGGCCGGCCCCACAGGGACCCGGTGACGAGCGTGAGGGCGGTGAACACCACCCCCACCTCGACCGCGGACGCCCCCAGACGGTCCCAGAACAGCGACCGGGTGCGATGCCAGAGGTAGAGGACGCTCGACAGCGCTGCGACGCCGAAGGCGCAGTAGAGGGCCACCCACGCGATCGGCGGATGGAGGTAGAGGAGGCGCGCCAGTGTTCCCTGGACCTCAGCTGGAGGGGTCACCCAGAGCCCCAGCCAGACGGTGAGGGCGGTGGTCACCACCGCCGAGGCGCCGACCCAGCGCGTGACCGACCGCATGCGGGCGCTCATGCTACCTCCTGGAGCGGCCCGTAGAGCGCGACCCCGACCGCCAGGTACACGGCGGCGAACGGCCCGAGGATCTTGAGCCACGACGCGCCGGAGGCGACCGCACCGCTGACCGCGGCCGACCACGCACGCGATCCGGAGATCAGCACCGGTGCGACGATCGGAAGCACGAGCAGCGGGAGCAGCGTCTCGCGAACTCGGAGCCCCGCGGACAAGGCGCCGTAGAGCACGCCGGCCGCCGACAGCCCGATGGTGGCGAGGACCGAGGCGGCAAGCGCGAGCCACCAGGTCTGCACGTGCACGTCGAAGAGCACCACGATGCCCGCTCCGAGCAAGACCTGGACCGCGACGAGCTGGATCGCCACGGCCGCTGCCTTCCCCAAGAACACCCCTGCCGGGTCGATCCCAGAGAGCCGGAGGCCATCGCGCGTGCCCTCCCCGGACTCGATCGCCATGCTGCGCTGCGTCGCGAGCACGGTGGAGAAGAGCACGGCCAGCCAGTACAGCCCCGGAGCGGCCACGCGCAGCGCCTTCGGGCCAGGACCGAGCGCAAAACCGAAGAGCACCAGGACGAGGACTGCGAAGGGCAACACCTGCCACAGCGCCACGCGCGAGCGCAACTCGATCCTGATGTCCTTCCCCGCGACGAGGAGCGCGTCACGCCACACCGACGTCATCCCTCCTCACCGCGACCAGAACCCGATCCGCGGCGCCGGCGACGCATCGTCCCCCGTCGCGCACGTCGTCGACCCGTCCGCCTCGCATGACCACGACACGATCGGCGAGCGGAACCGAGAGGTCCGGCTCGTGCGAGGTGAGCACCACCGCCGCGCCGGACGCGGCGGCTTCCCCGACGAGGGCACCGACGAACGCTCGGGCATCGGCATCGAGCCCTGCATGCGGCTCGTCGAGCAACCACACCTCCGGCCCACGTGCCACGAGCACCGCGAGCGCCGTCCTACGCCGCTGACCGGCCGACATCCGAATCACGGGCGTCCTACCCAGGCGCCCGACGAGGCCGAGCCGGTCGAGCGCTGCACCCACACGCTCGGTGCCAAGGCCCGCCGCGCGGACGGAGAAACGCACGTTCTCGAGCGCGGTGAGCTCGTCATAGAGCGCCGGGTCGTGACCGAGAAGGCCGACCCGGCGGCGTACCTGGGTCCGGTCTGCCCGCAGATCGCAGCCGAGCACGGTCGCCTCCCCCGACGTCACCGGCAGAAGCCCGGCGCAGGTACGCAGCAGGCTCGTCTTGCCAGCCCCGTTCGGTCCGAGGACGGCGACGACCTCGCCGAGCGCGACGTCGAGATCGACTCCCGAGAGCGCGGGGAACCGGCCGGCCAGGGCGACCGCCGAGCGAAGGTGGACTGCACGATCCATGACCCGAGCCGACATGCTACGGGCGGTCGTCGAAGCGGTCCAAGCGGGCCTAGCTGACCGTCAGGCGCTGCAACCCCAGGTGATCGAGCAGTGAGGAGAACTGTGCGGAAAGCCACCCGAGGTCGCCTGCGAGAAGGATCGCCCCGAAGGCCACCAGCACCAGCGCTGCGGCAGCCTGGAGCACGGCGAGGGGCTTGCGAGCACGAGCGTAGAAGGTCGTCACTCGGTCGAATGCCAGGCCCGTCAAGAGGAACGGGACGCCGAGGCCGAGGGAGTACGCGAACAGCAGGGCCACGCCTCCGCCGAGCGTCGAGCGGGCCATCGTGAGGGCGAGGACCGCCCCGAGCACCGGCCCGATGCAGGGGGTCCAAGCGAACGCGAAGGCCATTCCCATCACCGGCGCCGCCCACGCGCCGAGGGTCTCCGGGCGGACGTGGACTCGGCGCTCGCCGACGAACCAGGCCGCTCGCCCCGCGACGCGCGGCCCGAGCCGGGACCACGCACCGGCGGGCAGGGAGGTCGCGAGCATCACCGCGCCGAGCGCCACGACGACAGCGCCCGAGGTGAGGGTCAGCACATGCAGGTGGCGGTACAACAACGCGTGCACCCCCGACGCGGTCGCTCCGAGTGCGACGAAGACGGCCGTGAACCCCGCGACGAACAGCAAGATGCCGCGGAGCAGCGGCACGAGCGCCGGCGAGGGTGAGGGTGAGGGTGAGGGTGCTGCCCTCGAGGAGCCGAGCTCTGCAGCGGACAGCCCGGACACGAGCGAGAGGTAGCCGGGCACGAGCGGCAGGACGCACGGTGAGAGGAACGACAAGATGCCGGCGCCGAATGCGACGAGCGCTCCGAGCGGACCGAAGGTGATCGCGCCGGCGAGCACCTCAGCCCTCAGCCCAGCTGGCTGCGGACCAGGTCGAGGTCCGCCTCGACCATCATCTCCACGAGCCGCGGGAAGTCGACGTCGCGTTGCCAGCCAAGGGTCGTGCGTGCCTTCGCCGGGTCGCCCACGAGAAGGTCCACCTCCGCAGGGCGCAGGAACCGCTCGTCGACGACGACGTGCTCCTCCCACTCGAGCCCTGCTGCAGCGAAGGCCAACTCGCACAGCTCGCGCACCGAGTGCGTCTGCCCCGTCGCGACGACGTAGTCGGAAGGGATGTCCTGCTGGAGCATGAGCCACATCGCTCGGACGTAGTCCGCCGCGTAGCCCCAGTCGCGCTGGGAGTCGAGGTTGCCCAGCGCGAGCTTGTCGTCGAGGCCGCAGGCGATCCGGGCGACGCCGTGGCTGACCTTGCGCGTGACGAACTCGAGACCACGGCGCGGCGACTCGTGGTTGAAGAGCATGCCGGAGGATGCGTGGAGGCCGTAGGACTCGCGGTAGTTGACGGTGATCCAGTGCCCGTACACCTTCGCCACCCCGTAGGGGCTCCGGGGATAGAAGGGCGTCGTCTCGGTCTGCGGGACCTCGTTGACCTTGCCGAACATCTCGGACGAGCTCGCCTGGTAGAAGCGGATCTCCGGGTCGACGATGCGGATCGCGTCGAGCAGCCTCGTCACGCCCAGCGCCGTGGTCTCGCCGGTGAAGACCGGCTGGCTCCAGCTCGTCTGGACGAAGGACTGGGCGGCGAGGTTGTACACCTCGGTCGGGCGATGGTCGCGGAGCACGGCGATGAGCGACACCTCGTCCAGCAGGTCGGCCGGGACCAGGGTCATGCGGTCCTGGATGTGCGCGATCCGCTCGAAGTTCAAGGTGCTCGACCGTCGGACCACTCCGACCACCTCGTAACCCTGCTCGAGCAGGAGCTCAGCGAGGTATGAGCCGTCCTGTCCGGTCACGCCGGTGATCAACGCGCGCCTCGCGACCATGGCGCCACGGTAGCCGAGAGGAGCTGCGCGCAGTCCGCCAGGGTGCCGACGCCCGCCAGGGCGCCTGCACCCACCAGGGCACCGCTGAGACCACGACGCACTCGCTACAGTGCGCAGGTGCCGAGGGCAGCAATCGTCTCCTTCCGGCTCGGCGGCGGCGACGGCGTCTCGGTCGAGGCGACCAAGTGGTCCTGGGCGCTCGAGCAGCTAGGGTTCGAGACCGTCGGCGTCGCAGGCTCGGGCACCCCCGATCGGCTCGTACCAGGCCTCGCGATCGATGCCACGTCGCCCCCGACAAAGGCGGACGTCGAGGAGGCGCTTCGCGACGCTGACCTCGTCGTCGTCGAGAACCTCTGCTCCCTCCCGCTGAACCCGCCCGGTGCCAACGTCGTGGCTCGCGTCCTCGCCGGGCGGCCAGCGGTTCTCCACCACCACGACCTCCCCTGGCAACGCCCGCAATTCGCCGGCTGGCCACCGCCCCCCGACGACCCAGCCTGGCGCCATGTCACCATCAACGAGCAGAGTCGACGGGAGCTGGCCACCCACGGCATCGAGGCGACCACGATCTACAACGCGTTCGACCCAGATCCCCTGCCGGGCAGACGCAGCGAGACCCGCGCCGCGCTCGGCGTCGCCCAGGACGAGCGGCTCGTGCTGCAGCCCACGCGCGCGCTCGCGAGAAAGCGCGTCGACGCCGCAGTTCGCGTCGCACAACGGCTCGGAGCGACGTTCTGGCTGCTCGGTCAAGCGGAGGACGGCTACGGCCCCGAGCTCGAGCGCGTGCTCGCAGCAGCACGCTGTCCGGTGCGGCAGGGTGCGCCACAGCTCGCGCTGGGTGGCGCAGCCACGGTGGCCGACGCGTACGCCGCGTGCGACGTGGTCGCGCTCACCTCGAGCGCCGAGGGGTTCGGCAACCCCGCGCTCGAGGCTGCGACCCACCGCCGCCCGCTCGTGGTCGGCCCGTACCGGGTCGCAGCCGAGCTCGCCGGCTTCGGCTTCCAGTGGTTCACGGAATCGGCAGCGGACCTCTCTCGACTCGGGGCATGGCTCGAGGTACCTGACCCGGCGCTCGTGGAGCACAATGCGTCCGTGGCGAGGCGGAGCTTCTCGCTCGCGTCGCTGCCAGACAAGCTGGGCGCTGTGCTCGCCCCGCTTGGATTGCCGCACGGGTAGCCGGCGAGTCGTTAGCGTCACGGCGTGGCGTCGGCGCAATCCCGTGAGCTCCCCTTGGGCCACATGGCCCGAGGGAGCCCGTCGCGTCGCCTGAGCGGCGGCGAGCGACGACGGCAGCTCTCGACGGTGGCCCTGCGGCTCTTCGCGGAGCGCGGCTACGAGTCGACGACGATGGACGAGATCGCAGAAGCTTCAGGGGTCACCAAACCGCTTCTCTACCAGCACTTCTCTTCCAAGCGGGCGCTGTACCTGGAGCTCGTGGACTCGGTGGCCGAGGAGCTTCTCGCCGAGATCTCGGCCGCGACCGCCGCGGCCTCCGGGCCGAGAGAGCAGGTGGAAGACGGGTTCGCGGCGTACTTCCGCATGGTCGTCACGCACGAGACAGCCTTCCGGCTGCTCTACTCGAGGAGCAGCTCGGCCAACCCTGAGCTCGGCGACGCGCTTCGCAGAGTGGAAGACGCGATCGCCGTGGCGATCGACCCGCTCATCGCAGCGGGACTCGATCCAGGTCACCGCCGCTTCCTCGCACATGCCGTCGTAGGCATGGCCGAAGGAGCGAGCCGTCATTGGGTCGAGACGCGCGGGGAGCGATCGGACGGCTCGCGCGACGCACGATGGCTGGGCACGGAGGCGCAGCGGCTCGCGCGGCGCATCGCCGAGCTGGCGTGGGCGGGACTGCGCGCAGTGCACGCGGACTGAGCCTGCGGACTGAGCCTGCGGACCGCAGACCGTACCGGGGGGTCGGCCGCCGGAGTCCCGAGAACGGATCCGACGGGCGGCATAACCTGGAAGCAGTGGACGGACAACCGCAGCGGCTCGACGCCACGGACCTCGCGCTCTTGCGGCTCTTGCAGCGCGACGCGCGCCAGACCAACAAGGACCTGGCCGAGGCGGTCGGGATCGCGCAGTCGACCTGCCTGGAGCGCGTCCGCGCATTGCGCTCGCAGGGGGTGATCAGGGGCTGGCACGCGGATGTCGACCTCGACGCGATCGGCAGGCCGCTGCGCGCCATGATCAGCGTCCGCCTGCGCCCGAAGACCACGGCCTCGGCTCGGGCCTTCCAGCAGGCGATGGTCAGCGCCCCCGAAGTGCTCGCGGTGTGGACGGTCACCGGAGCGGACGACTTCCTCGTCGAGGTCGCGACGCGCGACGTCGCCCACCTCCGGGACTTCGTCCTCGACCACGTGACGGGGCGCCGCGAGGTGGTCGACGCGCGAACGTCCCTCGTCTACGACCAGGTGCGCGCCTGGGAGACCCCTCCGGGCGAGGAGCTCACCGCTGTGGGAAGCGCAGCAGACGCTCGGCAAGCTCCTCTCGGTACGACACCACGCTCCTCTCCTTGATGCGCTCGTAGCCGCGGACGCGGTCGGGCAGCCTCGCGATCTCGGTAGCCAGGCCGAGGTTCGACGCGTCGAGCCTCGGCAAGATGGAGCCGATCGCTTCGGCGTACTCCGAGGGAAGCTGGCGTTCGATCCGGCGCAGCTCGGTCCGGCCGAAGAAGTCGAGCGCGGTCCCTCGCACGCGGCGGGACGCCCGAAGGGCTCGCATCACGGGGCGCGACCAGGTGCCGAGGCGGATCTTATGAGCGAGCCCCTTCGCACGAAGTGCCGGCGGGTGCAGGAGCCAGGTCGTATCTCCTTCAGAAGGGTCGACGGCCGGGTGGTCGAGGAGGAGCCGGGCCACCTCGTACTCGTCCTTGTACGCCAGGAGCTTGTGGTAGCCGAACGCGACACCGGCCGTGAGGCGGCCGTCTCCTCCCACGCGCCGCTCGGCGGCCGCGGTCTCTCCCACGAGCCGGGCGAAACGGCGTGCGAGCGCCTCGTCCTGGTAGTCCACCAGGTCGCCGGCGAGCCATTGGACGTGCCGCCAGCCCGCGGCGGGGAGCCCCGAGGGGTCGATCCCCGACAGCACGCGAGCACCGGCCTGCTCGGGGATCGTCGTCGGTTCGGTCCCGGCCTCGCCGCTCGACCCGCCGCTCGACCCGCCGCTCGACCCGCCGCTCGACCCGGCACCGGCGGACGGCGCGCGCTCTGCGCGATCGTGTGCCACCACCCAGCGACGCCCCGCCTCGAAGGCAGCGACGTTGGCGTGGACAGAGACCCCGTTGCGCTCGATCGCGGTCCTGATCGACCGGGCAGAGACGGGGAGCATCCCGAGCTGGCACGCCACCCCTAGCAGCACGACGTTCGCCGCGGTCGAGGGCGCGCCCGCCTCGTGGGCGACGGCGATCGCGTCGACGAAGGTGGCGCAGTCGTCAGCCGCCGCGGCGACAAGAACGGCCTCCAGCTCGGTGACCGGAACCTCGCGCGATTCGAGACCGAGGACCATCGGCCCGCTCAGGCTGGCGGCGGAAGAGCCGACGACTGCAGTGCGCCCCTGTGCCATGCTCGCGAGCACCTTCGGCTCGCTCGCGGCCATGAGATCCGCGGCAAGGAGGACGTCGACCTCGCCTTCGCCGAGCACGTTCGAGCGATCGCCCGCGCCTGGGCCGATACGCAGGTCGGAGATGACCGGGCCGGCCTTCTGCGACAACCCGGTCTGGTCGAGCCCCCAGACCTCCACGCCCTCGAGCAGCGCTGCCCACGCGAGGAGGTGCGCGGACGTGACGACGCCGGTTCCCCCCACCCCCGCGATCCGCACGGTGAGCGCCCGATCGAGCTCGACGACCGGCGCGTCCGGCAGGCCGCGCGAGGCGCTGGTCGCGGCGGCGTCCTCCATGGGCGGAGCGACTGCACGCGGCCGGCCGCCGGAGCGCGCCTTTACGAGCGTGAAGGCGGGGCAATCACCCTTCAAGCACGAGCGGTCGACGTTGCAGCTGTCCTCGTCGATGCGGGTCTTCTGGCCCAATGGCGTGTCGATCGTCTGCAGCGACAGGCAGTTCGACTTCACCTGGCAATCTCCGCAGCCCTCGCAGACCCGCTCGTTGATCACGACGCGTTCGGTCGGCAACGGCGCCAGCCCACGCTTCCTCGCTCGGCGCAGCTCGGTCGCGCACTGCTGGTCGTGGACCAGCACCGTCACGCCATCGACGCCCGCGAGCTCCTCTTGGACGGCGACCACGTCGTCGCGCGAGCGAACCGAGACACCTCGGGGCAACCGCGTGCGGCGGTAACGGGAGCGGTCGTCGGTGGTGATCACCACGCGGCTCACGCCCTCGAGCAGCAACATGCGCGCGAGATCGATCGGTGAAGCGGTGCCTCCGACGACCCGCTGGCCACCCGTCATCGCGGTCGTGCCGTTCCAGAGGATCTTGAAGGTGATCGGCACTCCGGCGGCGACCGCAGCGCGCACCGCGAGCTGGCCCGAGTGGAAGAAGGTGCCGTCGCCCAGGTTCTGCACGAGGTGGTGCTCCTTCACGAACGGCTCCATGCCGATCCACTGCGCGCCCTCCCCTCCCATCTGGGTGATGCCGACACGGTGGCCGACGCGTGCTTCGGGCATGTAGTGGACGATCGTGTGGCAGCCGATCCCTTCTCCCACGAGCGTCCCCTCGGGCACGACGGTGCTCACCGAGTGCGGGCACCCCGAGCAGAACCACGGGACGCGCGTGCCCGGTTGCACCGCGCGAGACGCCTGTGTGGCCACAGTCGGCCGCGGCGGTGCGGGCGCAGTCGCTCCCGGCGATCCGGGGGCGGTCGCTCGCAGCTCGACGCGCTGACGGGGCTCCGGCAGCTCTTTGACGACGGTGCCGAGGCTCGCACGCAGGAGGGGCCCGAGGATGCGGGCGATCGACGCTGCGTCGAGCACGCCATGGCGAGGAACGAGCGTGCGTCCGTCCAGGTCCAGCTTTCCGAGGACAGCGGGGCTCCTCGGCCGGCGGGCGATCATGGAGAGGAGCTGGCTCTCCACGAGGTCGCGACGCTCCTCGACCACGATCACCTGGTCGACTCCGTCCGAGATCGCTCGTGCGAACCTCGGGCCGATCGGAAACGGCAGTCTGACCTCGCCAAGGGCCGCGCCGTTGGCGCGCAGCACGTCGTCGTCGAGCCCGAGGAGGCGCAGCGCCTCCACGACCTCCGAGAACACGATGCCCGCCGCCACGATCGCGAGCCGGGGCCGCTCGGGCGCGACCAAGAGCCGGTTCAGCCGGTTCGCGTCGCCGTAGCGGGCAGCTGCTGCGATGCGATCCGTGAGCACGACGCGCTCGCGCTCGAGGGTGGCCGGCGTGAGCAGATCGCCTGAGACCGGCGGGGCCACGTACCCGTCGGGCAAGACAGGCTCGCGCCATTGTCGCAGCACCACGGTGCCTTCAGCGTCCGCGACCGCGGTCGCCAGCTTGATCCCCACCCACGCGCCCGTGAAGCGCGAGAGCGCCACGGCGTGGCGGCCCAGGTCGAGGACCTCCTCGAGGGAGCGGGGGAACACCACGGGCATACCGAGGTCGGCGAGCACCGCCTCGGATGCGCTCGGAAGCGTGGAGGACTTGGCGGAGGGGTCGTCGCCGACGATCGCGAGGGCGCCGCCGTCCGCCGACGCGCCCGCGAAGCTCGCGTGACGCAGGGCGTCGAGGCTCCGGTCGAGCCCTGGTGCCTTGCCGTACCACACACCGAGCACCCCGTCGACGAGCGCCGAGGCGTGGGTGCTGGCGAGCTGGCTTCCCATCACCGCGGTCGCACCGAGCTCCTCGTTGACCGCGGGGCGGTGAAGGATCTCGACGTCGAGGTGCGAGCGCAAGGCGCTCTCGAGCTCTTTGTCGAAGCCGGCGAGCGGCGACCCCTGGTACCCCGAGACGAAGGCAGCCGTGCGCTTCCCTGCCGCTCGGTCGGCACGAAGTGCGTCGACGAGCACGCGGATGGTCGCCTGGACGCCCGACAGGTGCACCCTCGGCACATCCGGCCCCCAGCGGTCACCGGGGTCCAGGTCACCGGGGTCCGGACCGGCGGGGCCCAGGACACCGGGGTCCGGACCGGCGGGATCCGCGTCGGCGGGGAGACGGCCGTCGTCGGTGACTGCCACGTGTTCAGTATGCGGGGCCTTCGCCTTGCTGTGAAGCATCCCGCGCAAGATTTCATCTCTCGAAGAGACGTCGAAGAACGTTTCAGAGCCGTCCGAGCACCCGAACGATTTCGAACGATACGCGGCGATCCGGCGTGCCACTGCGAGCGCCTGGCGGCGGGTGCGAGCGTGCCGCTACCTGTCGCTCGCCTCCGCGCGCCCAGCGTCGGAGAGCTCCGCGGCCTTGGTCACGCCTCGCCCGGGCCTCCACGAGTGCCTCCGAACCCCAGGTGGCGGGCGATGACCATGCGGAGCACTTCCGAGGTGCCCTCCCCGATCTCGAGGACCTTGGCGTCCCTGTAGAAACGACCGGCCGGCGTCTCGTTCATAAACCCGTACCCGCCGAAGATCTGCGTCGCCTCCCTGGCGTTCACCATCGCCGCGTCCGACGCGACGAGCTTGGCGATCGCTGCTTCGCGCTTGAAGGGCCTCCCCGTGGTCAGCCGCCGCGCCGCCTCGTAGTACGCGAGACGCGCCACGTGCGTACGGGCGTCCATGTCCGACAGCTTGAACTGGAGGAACTGGGACTCGCCGAGCGTTCGCCCGAACGCCTCGCGCTCGGAGAGATGCCGGACACACTCGTCGACGCACCCCTGCGCGAGCCCCACAGAGAGCGCGGCGATCGCGACACGACCCGCGTCGAGGACCGAGAGGCACTGGGGGTACCCGCGGCCCTCCTCTCCGAGCAGGTGATCGAGGGGGACGCGGCAGTCGTCGAACGCCAGCTCGTGGGTGTCCGACGCGCACCATCCCACTTTCGAGTACCCCGGCGCGACAGTGAACCCGGGCGTCCCGGTCGGAACGACGATGGTCGAGATCGACGGCCGCCCGTCGCCGGCGCGCCCCGTCACCGCGGTGACCGTCACGAAGGCGGTGATGTCGGTGCCCGAGTTCGTGATGAACGCCTTGGAGCCGTTGACCACCCACGCGTCGCCGTCGCGCGCCGCGGTCGTCCGCGTGCCCGCGGCGTCGGAGCCCCCGCCGGGCTCGGTCAAGCCGAACGCGCCGAGCGCGCTACCCGCGCAGAGGGAGGGCAGCCAGCGCCCGCGCTGCGTCTCGGTCCCGAAACGGTAGATCGGCATCGCGCCAAGGCCGACGGCCGCTTCGAGCGTCACCGCGAGCGACGAGTCGACCCGCGCGAGCTCTTCGATCGCGAGGCAGAGCGCGAAGACGTCGCCCCCCATGCCGCCGTACTCCTCGGGAAACGGTAGCCCGAAGAGCCCCATCTCCCCCATCTTCTGGACCAGCGCGTACGGGAAGCTCCCGTGCTCGTAGTACTCGGCCACGACCGGCGCGACCTCTTCTTGGGCGAAACGCCGGACCGTCGCCCGGAGCTCTTCGTGCTCCTCGCTCAGCTCTCCTGCCTCCATTGGGGCCATCGTCCTGCCTCCCTCCTCTCGCTCCGCTCACTCCCGGGATCTGTGCCCCTGGGCGAGCGCCCGCACGACCTTGGACGGGCTCGGCCGCCCGAGGTGCTCGGCCATCCACACCGAGGTCTCGACGAGCCGGCCGAGGTCGACACCGGTCGCCACCCCGGCTCCGGCAAGCGCCCAGCAAAGGTCCTCGGTCGCGAGGTTGCCGGTCGCGCTCTTGGCGAACGGGCAGCCGCCGATCCCGCCCGCCGAAGAGTCGACGGTCGTGACCCCGCACGACAGCGCGGTGAGGGTGTTCGCCAACGCCTGGCCGTAGGTGTCGTGGAAGTGGACGGCGACCTGGTCCGCCACGATCCCGGCGCGCGCGAGCGCGTCCAGCACGTCCACGACCTGGCCCGTGGTCGCGACGCCGATCGTGTCGCCAAGGCTCACTTCGTCGGCACCCATCTCGAGCAGCCGTTCACACACCGAGACGACGCCCTCGGCCGCCACGGGTCCCTCCCACGGGTCGCCGAAGCACATCGACACGTAGGCCCGAACCCCCAGCCCGTCGGCCTTCGCTCCGGCGACCACGGGGGCGAACATCTCGAGTGCCTCGTCACGCGAGCGGTCGAGGTTCCTGCGGGCGAACGTCTCGGTCGCGCTGGCGAACACGCAGACGTCGCGCACGCCGGAGGACACGGCACGCTCGAGACCCGCCAGGTTCGGCACCAGCGCCGGGAAGCGGAGCCCTGCGCCGCGCGCCTGCTCCCAGGTTCCTCGAAGAGGGGCGAGGAGCGAGAAGACCTCCTCTGCGTCGGCGAGCTGCGGCACCCGAGCGGGGTTCACGAAGCTCGTCGTCTCGACGGTCGTGAGCCCAGCGTCGACGAGCCGAGTGACGAGCTCTGCCTTCACCTGGGCGGGGACGACAGAGGGCTCGTTCTGCAACCCGTCCCGAGGGGCGACCTCCCAGATCCGCACAGCGGCGGGCAGGTCCGGGCGCCGGTGCACGGGCGGCAGCCACGGCGCGATCGTCACGTCAGTCGCCCCCCGAAGCGCCTTCGACCGCTTCGCCCTCCCCCACGCGCCCGAGCAGCTGATCGAGGCCGACCGACTGGCCCTGGCGCACGAGCAGCTCGGTCACGACGCCGTCTGCAGGAGCGACCACCACGTGCTCCATCTTCATCGCCTCGATCACGACGAGCGGCTGCCCGGCGCGCACCGCCTCTCCGACACCGACGTGGACAGCGGCGACCACCCCAGGCATCGGGCTCTTGACCGGCCCCGTCATGCGCTCCGACTCGCCACATCCACGTCGCAGCGCGTCGCGGGATGAAAAGCGCCACGCGTCTCCCCGCCGGCAGACCCAGACGTCGCTGCCCTGCACCGCAGTGCGCCACTTCCCCGTGACGCCGTCGATCTCCAGCGCGAGCTCGCCCGCGCCCCGGGCCCGGGCGCGCACCTCGAGCCACGGTCCGTCGTCGACGCGCACCCTCGCCGAGAGAGAGACCCTTCCCTGCACGCGCACGCTCACCGCACGCCCCTCGTGCCCGAAGGCCACTTCCCACTCCCTGGGCCCTGCGATCGTCCAGCCGTCGGGCACCTCCCACGGGTCGATGACAGAGCCGTTCGGTTCGACCTCGGCCGCGAGCACGCACAGCGCAGCGACTGCCGCGTCGCGGGTATCGCCGTCGTCGGGGGTGGCGAGCTCCGCGAGCGTCCGGTCCACCAGACCCGTGTCGAGGCGCCCAGCGGCGACCTCGGGGTGCGCGAGCAGTCGGGTGAGGTAGCCGACGTTCGTCGTGACCCCCAGGACGGCCGTCTCCTCGAGTGCTGCGCGCAACCGCCGGACTGCCTCGTCGCGCGTGGTCCCCCACGCGACGACCTTGGCGAGCATCGGGTCATAGCGCGTCCCCACCATCGCCCCAGAAGCGAGCGCAGCGTCCACGCGTACGTGGGGATCCTGGCGAACGTCGGGCAGGGACGGGGGGAGAGCGACGACCGCCACGGTGCCGCTGGCAGGGAGAAAGTCGCGTGCAGGATCCTCCGCGTACACCCGCGCCTCGACGGCGTGCCCGCGGCACGTCGGCGGGGTCTGTGCAACCTGGGCGGCGGGGAGCGCCTCTCCGGCGGCCACGCGCAGCTGCCACTCGACGAGGTCGACCCCCGTGACCGCCTCGGTGACGGGGTGCTCGACCTGCAGGCGGGTGTTCATCTCCATGAAGAAGTACTCGTCGGGACGGTCGCCAGGGACGATGAACTCCACGGTCCCGGCTCCCACATAGCTGCAGGACCTCGCGACTTCGACGGCACTCTGCGTCATCGCTGCCCGCATCGCGTCGCCGACGAGGGGGGACGGGCTCTCTTCGACGATCTTCTGGTGACGCCGCTGCAAGCTGCACTCGCGCTCCCCGAGGTGCACGACGTTGCCCAGAGCATCCGCGAAGACCTGCACCTCGATATGGCGCGGGCGCTCGATCCAGCGCTCCACGAGGAGCGTGCCGTCGCCGAACGCGTTCTTGGCTTCGCGCCGCGCCGAGGTGATGGAACCGAAGAGATCCTCTGGTGCCGTCACCCGGCGCATGCCCTTCCCGCCGCCTCCCGCGGCAGGCTTGAGCAGCACCGGAAGCCCCAGGTCGAGCGCGGCAGCCGCGAGCTCTTCGTCGTCCATGCCGGGACGTCCGGCACCGGGGACGACGGGGACTCCCGCTGCCGCAACGGTCTGCTTGGCTCGAATCTTGTCCCCCATCGCCTCGATGGCTCCAGGCGGCGGCCCGACCCACAGCAAGCCCGCTGCGATGACCGCCCGTGCGAACGCCGGGTCCTCGGAGAGGAAGCCGTAGCCGGGGTGGACCGCCTCTGCACGCGCGAACTTCGCCGCGTCGACGAGCGCGTCCGCGTCCAGGTAGCTGTGCACCGCACGGGCGGCGTCCGCGGCCAGGGCGTGGGGCGCGTCCTCGTCGTCGGGGGCGTAGACGGCGATCGAACGGATGCCGAGCGCACGGAGCGTCCGAAAGATCCGCACGACGATCTCGCCGCGATTGGCGACGAGAACCGAACCGATCCCTTTCACGGTCACATCCGGAAGATGCCGTAGCCGACGTCGTCGAGCGGTGCGTTGCGCGCCACCGAGAGCCCGAGCCCGACGAGCCGGCGGGTGTCGAGAGGGTCGACGACTCCGTCGTCCCACAGCCGGGCGGTCGAGTAGTACGGGTTCCCTTGCGCTTCGAACTGCGCACGAATCGGGGCCTTGAACGCCTCTTCCTCGTCGTCGCCCCAACTGCCCCCCAGCGCTTCGACCTGGTCCCGCCTGATCGTCGCGAGCACCGACGCGGCCTGCTCCCCGCCCATCACCGAGATCCGCGCGTTGGGCCACATCCAAAGGAAGCGTGGGCTGTAGGCACGGCCGCACATCGAGTAGTTCCCCGCGCCGTAGCTCCCGCCGATCACGACGGTGATCTTCGGGACGCGGGCGCACGCGACGGCGGTCACCATCTTGGCGCCGTGCTTGGCGATGCCGCCGGCCTCGTACTCGCGCCCCACCATGAAGCCGCTGATGTTCTGGAGGAAGAGCAGCGGAATGCACCGGCGATCGCACAATTGGATGAAGTGCGCCCCTTTCAGCGCCGACTCCGAGAAGAGCACGCCGTTGTTCGCCACCACCCCGACCGGATGACCCCAGATGTGGGCGAACCCGCAGACGAGGGTCGACCCGTACTGCGCCTTGAACTCCAAGAAGCGCGAGCCGTCGACGAGGCGCCCGATCACCTCGCGCACGTCGTAGGCCATGCGAAGGTCCGTCGGCACGATGCCGAAGAGCTCGGCCGGATCGAGCGCCGGCTCCTCGGCGGCTCGCACCTCCCAGGGGCGAGCCGGCCGCGGGCCGATCGTCGAGACGATCTCGCGCACCCGTTCGAGGGCGTGCTGGTCGTCGTCCACGAGGTGGTCGGTGACCCCGGACTGGCGGGCGTGCAGCTCTCCGCCGCCAAGCTCCTCCGCCGTCACGACTTGGCCGGTCGCGGCCTTGACCAGCGGCGGGCCGCCGAGGAAGACCGTGCCCTGGTTCCTCACGATGATCGCCTCGTCGCTCATCGCCGGCACGTACGCACCACCCGCGGTGCACGAGCCGAGCACGGCGGCGATCTGCGCGATCCCCTTCTCCGACATCGTGGCCTGGTTGTAGAAGATGCGCCCGAAGTGCTCCCGGTCCGGGAACACGTCGTCTTGGCGGGGCAGGTAGGCACCTCCCGAATCGACGAGGTAGATGCACGGCAGGCGGTTCGACAACGCGACCTCCTGGGCGCGCAGGTGCTTCTTGACCGTCAGCGGGTAGTACGTGCCACCTTTCACCGTTGCGTCGTTCACGACGATGACACACTCTCTTCTGCCGACGCGCCCGATGCCGCAGATGATCCCCGCAGCGGGCGCCTCGTCGTCGTAGCAGCCAGTGGCCGCGAGCGGCGAGAGCTCGAGGAACGGCGAACCCGGATCGAGGAGCCGAGCCAGCCGTTCCCTCGGCAGGAGCTTCCCACGTTCGACGTGCCGGCGACGAGCCGCTTCGGGACCGCCGAGTGCCGCCCGCTCCAGGCGCGCCCGGAGGTCGTCGACGAGATCACGGTTACAGGCGACGTTCTCCGAGAACGCCTGCGACGTGGTGTCGAGGGTCGAGCGGAGCGGGGGAAACGGGGCGGTTGCCGCCGGGGCCATCGTCTCGATGTTAGCGATCGCTAACGGGACTGCGCTAGCGCTAGCCTCGCCCCGTGCCTGCGACCACCACGGCCGGACGGCGCCCTGCCCGCGAGGAGCGCAGGCAGCAGATCCTGCGCTGCGCCGCGCAGCTCTTCGCCGGCCGCGGCTTCCACGGGGTCTCCGTCGACGACCTGGGAGCCGCCGCCGGCGTGACCGGCCCGGCCCTCTACCGCCATTTCCGCTCGAAAGAGGACATTCTCTCCGAGCTCCTCGTCTCGGCGAGCGAGCGCCTCCTTGACGGCGGACGCCGGCGCGTCCAGGACGCGCAGCACCCGGGCCAGGCGCTCGACGCGCTGATCGCGTTCCACGTGGCGTTCGCGCTCGACGAACCGGACGTGATCACCGTCCACCAGCGCGACCTTTCGAGCCTTCCCCCGCGTGCTCGCCGAGCGGTTCGTGCACTCCAGCACGAGTACGTCCTCATCTGGGCGCAGGTCGTCGAGCGGATCACGGGCTGCGGTACGGAGCGCGCGATCGCGGCCGCGCACGCTGGCTTCGGCCTCATGAACTCGACCCCGCACTCGGCGCGGCTGCCGAGCGACGCCATGTCGGCGCTCCTGCGCGAGATGGCGGGCGCGGCGCTGCGCGCGGCTTCGGGGACCACTCCTACCCGCTGAGGCGCAGCCCTGGCAAGGGCCCGACGCCGAGTATCCCCCGGACGCTCAGTGCCGAGCCTCGATCCCCCGACGATCCTCCGAAGGTCCCCCGACCGGGATCGTCGCGGGCGGCTCGGGCACGAGGAGCTTCGGCTCGGTAGCTGCCTGGACGTCGTCGGCGCTGACGCCCGGAGCGACCTCACGAAGTACGAGCCCGAGCGGCGTCACGTCGATCACCGCGAGGTCGGTGACGATCATGTCCACGACGCCCGCGCCCGTGAGCGGGAGCGAGCAGCGCTCCACGATCTTGTAGGAGCCGTCTTTCGCGACATGCTCCATCACGACGATGACTCTGCGGACGCCGTGGACGAGGTCCATCGCCCCACCCATCCCCTTCACCATCTTGCCGGGGATCATCCAATTCGCGAGGTCTCCGGACGCCGAGACCTGCATCGCGCCGAGCACCGCCGCGTCGACGTGACCTCCACGGATCATCCCGAATGACAGCGAGGAATCGAAGAACGACGCCCCCGGCTCGATCGTGACCGTCTCCTTCGACGCGTTGACGAGGTCGGGGTCCTCCTCGCCTTCGTGGGGGTAGGGCCCGACGCCGAGGATCCCGTTCTCGCTCTGCAGCACCACGTGCACACCGGGAGGCAGGTGGTTCGAGATCAGCGTCGGCATGCCGATGCCGAGGTTCACGTAGGCGCCGTCTCGAAGGTCCATCGCCGCCCGGGCGGCGATCTGCTCGTGCGTGAGGCTCACGCGGCTCCCCCCTCTACGCCGGCCGCCCTCGGGCGGACCGTGCGCTTCTCGATGTGCTTCTCCCGGCTCGGATCCGCTCGGACGACCCGCTGGACGAAGATGCCTGGCACATGCACCACCGCCGGGTCGAGCGTCCCGGCAGGGACCAGCTCCTCGACCTCCGCGATCGTGACACGGCCCGCCATCGCGCACAGCGGGTTGAAGTTCCGGGTCGCCTTGTCGAACACGAGGTTGCCCACCGTGTCCCCCCTGCTCGCCCGGACGAGCGCGAAGTCAGTGGTGATCGCGTGCTCGAGGACGTACTGTCGGCCGCCGAACTCGCGAACCTCGCGCGGCGGCGAGGCGACGGAGACCGTGCCGTCGGGTGCGTAACGCCACGGCAGACCCCCCTCGGCGACCAGGGTGCCCACCCCTGCTGGGGTGTAGAAGGCAGGGATCCCGCAGCCGCCGGCGCGGAGCCGCTCGGCGAGCGTCCCCTGGGGGATGAGCTCCACCTCGAGCTCGCCGGCGAGGAATTGGCGGGCGAACTCCTTGTTCTCGCCGACGTAGGAGCTCGTCACGCGTGCGATCCGATGCTGCTGGAGGAGACGGCCGAGCCCCCAGCCGTCGACTCCGCAGTTGTTCGAGACGACCGAGAGATCGGTCGCGCCATTCTCGACGAGCGCGTCGATCAGGTCGACGGGGACCCCGCACAACCCAAAGCCTCCGACCGACAACGAGGCGCCGTCTCCGACGTCCTCGACGGCCGCCGTAGCGCTGTCGACGACCTTGGTCAGCGCCATGAGCCCTCCTCGCAGCTGCCGCACGAGGCATGGTCCACCTGGACAGGGATCCAGCTGTTCGAAGCCGACGCCGCCCGGCCGCAGGCCAAGTGCTCGCCGCGAGCTCGGCGCTCCTGCCCAACTCCCGTGTGCACAGCGCCAATCACTGCTCTCCTCCTAGACGTCGTCTGCCGGCACGACACGCGTCGTACGACGCGTGCCCAGCGAGAACGCTACCGCCGTACGCGAGCCGTGCTCTCGGACGCGGCTCTCGGACGCGGCTCTCGGAGCGCGCGGGACCGCCGGCTCGACGGCATGGTCGTCGGCTCCGAGCAGCTCTGGGACGCGGCGCGCCGCTCGGTCGTCGCCGAGCATGGCGGAGCGTGGCGTGACGACGCCACCAGCGCCATGCAGGGCATGAGCTCGCCAGAGGGGTCCCGTTACCGGCACGATCGGCTGGGAGTGCCGCTTCGGGATCAGGAGATCGTGCGTCGCGTGGTCACCGGGCTTCTCGCGCGCTGCGGACGCGAGCTGCCGCTCCTCCCCGGCGCTATCGAGGCCGTCCGCCGCGTCGCGTCGCACCGGCCTCCCGCTCTCACGACGTCGTCGAACCGCGTCGTCATCGACGAGGTGCTCGAGCTCTCAGGCCTGGCTGGCACCTTCGACGTGACCGTGCCCTGCGAGGAGGTGGCGCACGGGAAGCCTTTCCCCGACGTGTACCTGGCTGCGGCACGAGGGCTGGGCGCCGCCCCCGAGGACTGCGCGGCCCTCGAGGCACTCGAGGTGATCAGCGGAGTGGACGGCCACCTCGACGAGGAAGAGGCCGAGTCGCTCCCTGCCTCGGACCCGCATTCGGTCTGGGCTGGCCCGTCGAACCGATCCGCCTGAACCGCCTCACCCTCGACCGGTGGCCGCTCTCGCCGCTGGCCCTCTCGAACCTCCGCGGGACGCGGGCAGTGCGCGGTCAGAGCCAATAGTCTGACGTTGACGTAAACCAGAGATGCAAGCTGCGGCACCGGGCCACCCGCAACGGCCCTCAGCCGGGCGCGGACACTCGGTCGAGTCGCGTCGGTCGAGTCGCGTCGGGCGAGTCGCGTCGGGCGAGTCGCGTCGGGCGAGTCAACGCAGCGCAGGAGCAGCAGAGGACGAGAGATGGCAGCGACGAGCAGCACGACCCCCGCAACGCCCGAGGCCCCCGGCGAGGGGTACAAGTGGATCGCCTTGTCGAACACCACCCTCGGCATCCTGATGGCGACCATCAACTCGTCGATCATCCTCATCGCCCTCCCGGACATCTTCCGAGGCATCCACATGAACCCGCTCGTGTCGTCGAACACGAGCTACCTGCTCTGGCTCCTCATGGGCTACCTCGTGGTCACCGCGGTGCTCGTGGTGAGCTTCGGCCGCCTCGGCGACATGTACGGCAGAGTTCGGATGTACAACCTCGGCTTCGTCATCTTCACCGCGTTCTCGATCTTGCTGTCGGTGACCTGGATGACGGGCGGGGCGGGCGCGCTGTGGTTGATCGTCATGCGCATCTTGCAAGGCGTCGGCGGCGCCTTCCTCTTCGCCAACTCCGCGGCGATCCTGACCGACGCGTTCCCCCAGCACCAGCGAGGGCTCGCGCTCGGCATCAACAACGTCGCTGCGATCGCCGGGTCGTTCCTCGGCCTGATCCTCGGCGGCCTGCTCGGCCCGGTCGAATGGCACCTGGTGTTCGTCGTCTCGGTGCCCTTCGGGATCTTCGGCACCTTCTGGTCCTACAGCAAGCTGCGCGACATCGGGGTGCGCGTCCCGACCAGCATCGACTGGTGGGGCAACGCGACGTTCGCCGTCGGACTGGTCGCCCTGTTGGCAGGCATCACCTATGGCATCATGCCCTACGGGCACGACGCGATGGGCTGGACCGATCCCCTCGTCCTCCTCGCCCTGTCCGGCGGGGCCGCGGTGCTGGCGGTCTTCGCCTTCATCGAGACCAAGGTGAAGAACCCGATGTTCCGCTTGCCGCTGTTCAGGATACGGGCGTTCGCCGCCGGCAACGTGGCCGCGCTGCTCGCCTCGCTCGGGCGAGGCGGGATGATGTTCATCCTCATCATCTGGCTTCAAGGGATCTGGCTCCCGCTGCACGGCTTCAGCTTCCAGAACACCCCGCTCTGGGCCGGCATCTACATGCTGCCGCTCACCGCGGGCTTCCTCATGGCCGGTCCGACGTCGGGCTACCTGTCCGACCACTTCGGTGCCCGCCCGTTCGCGACCGGGGGCATGGTCGTCGCGGCGATCAGCTTCCTCTTGCTGACCTTCCTTCCCGTCAACTTCTCGTACGTCTTCTTCGCCTTGCTGCTGCTCCTGAACGGGCTCGCCATGGGCCTCTTCGCATCGCCGAACCGCGCGGGGATCATGAACAGCCTCCCGCCGCACCAGCGTGGTGCGGGCGGCGGGATGTCGGCGACCTTCCAGAACTCGGCCATGGTGCTCTCGATCGGGATCTTCTTCACCCTGATCATCACGGGTCTCGCGTCGCACCTCCCTGCTGAGATGTACAGCGGTCTCGTGCACCAGGGCGTCCGGGCACGAGACGCCGCTCGCGTGTCGCACCTGCCCCCGACCGCGACCGTCTTCGCCGCATTCTTGGGCTACAACCCGGTGAAGAGCCTCCTCGGCCCAGTCCTGGCGCACATGCCCGCGACACGGGTCGCGTACCTCACGGGCAGGGCGTTCTTCCCGCACCTGATCGCGCACGCCTTCGGCGACGGTCTGCACGAGGCCTTCTACTTCGCGCTCGCGGCGTGCGCGGTCGCCGCGGGCGCATCGTGGTTGCGAGGCGGCAAGTACCACTACGTAGAAGGAGCTGAGCTCCCCAGTGCCGTCCAGGTCGCTGCGGACGGACGCGCCGACGCGGCGCTCGGCGCGAACGGTGCCGTCGCCGTCGCCGTCGCCGACGCGGTCGCCGCCGACAGCGACAACGGCGCGAAGGGCGCGACGGCCAATGGCGCGAAGAGCAGGCGACGGGGCGGGGCTCATGGGCGCGGCGTTGGACGCTGAGGGGCCCGACGGCACCCAGGCGCGCGGCGAGCAGCTGCACGGCATCGGTGCCGTGGCCGCGCAGACCGGCGTGTCCGAGAGGACGTTGCGCTACTACGAAGAGATCGGTCTGCTCTCCCCGCGGGACCACAGCCCCGGCGGCATGCGCCGCTACTGCCGTGACGACATCGACCGAGTCCTGAGGATCCGCGAGCTCCAGAACCTCATGGGGTTCAACCTGGAAGAGATCCGGAGGGTGACCGCAGCCGAGTCGCGGCTCAGCTCTCTGCGCGAGGACTTTCGCGCGAGCTCAGACAGCGGGCGTCAGCGCGAGGTCCTCGACGAGGCGCTTCGGGCGCTCGACGAGCTCCGTGACGCGGCGCAGGCGAAGATCGCCGCGCTCCAAGGGTTTCTCGCCGACCTCGACGAGCGCTTCGAGCGTCACCGCCGAAGGCTCGAGGGGCTGCAGGATCTCGACGACGCCAAGGAGGAGACCTGAACGATCCCTGCGGTGCCGGCGAGGCTCTGGCCGCCTCCCTTGCGCGGCGTCGCGCCTTCCTCGCCCGGGTCAGTCGATGTGGATCCCCGAGATCGCCCGGGCGATGACGAGCCGCTGGATCTCCGAGGTCCCCTCGAAGATGGTGTAGATCTTGGCGTCCCGGTACCAGCGCTCGACGGGGTGCTCGCGGATGTACCCGTAGCCGCCGAGGATCTGGATCGCCTGCTCGGTCACCCACACCGCCGTCTCTCCGGCGAAGAGCTTGGACTGGGAGCCCTCGCCAGCCTCGAACTTCTTGCGGTTCGCGGCCATCCAGGCGGCCCGCCAGCACAGCAGGCGAGCCGCGTCCGTGCGCATCTTCATGTCCGCGAGCTTGAAGGCGATCGCCTGGTTCTCGATGATCGCCCGGTTGAACTGCCTGCGTTCCCTCGCGTAGTCGAGCGCGTGCTCGTAGGCGGCGCGCGCGATGCCCACGGCCTGCGCCCCGACCGACGGGCGGGACATCTCGAACGTGGCCATCGCGGCCTGCGACGAGGTGCGCGCCCCCTCCCGCGCCCGCGCGAGGCGTTCCTCCAGCCTCTCCTTGCCCCCGAGCAGGCAACGACCAGGAACACGGCAATCGTCGAGCACCACCTCTGCCGTATGCGACGCCCGAATGCCCATCTTCTTGAATTTCTGCCCCTGGCTGACGCCGGGCGTGCCCTCGGGGACGACGAAGCTCGCCTGGCCGCGGGCACCGAGCGCAGGTGTCACGGACGCGACGATGACGTGGATGTTCGCAAGGCCCCCATTCGTGATCCACGTCTTCGTGCCGTTCAACACCCACTCGTCCTTGGCCTCGTCGTAGACCGCACGGGTCTTGAGCGAGGAGACGTCCGAGCCTGCGTCGGGCTCGGAGACGCCGAACGCGGCGAGCTTGACGTCGTCGGGGGTCCCGAAGCACTGGGGGATCCACTCCGCGTGCTGCTCGGGCGTGCCGTTCCCGTAGATCCCCACGACCGCGAGCGTCGAGCCGAAGATCGCCAGCGCGATGCCGGCGTCGCCCCAGCTCATCTCCTCGTTCACGAGGAGCAGGGTCAAGCCGGTGGGGTCGAGGAAGGCGTTGGCGACGAAGTCGAAGGAGTACAGCCCGATCGTCGCCGCCTCCTTGATGATGGGCCACGGCGTCTCTTCGCGCTCGTCCCATTCGTGGGCTGCGGGGCGGACCACGTTCTGCGCGAAGTCGTGCACCCACTTCTGGATCTGCACCTGGTCTTCGTTGAGCTCGAGAGAAAAATCGGCCATCTGAGCGCACTCCTTCGCATCACCCCCGCCCCGCCCAGGGGACCCGAGCGGTTGACGATCGCGAGGTTACCCAAAGGTAACCACGAAGAGGCCGGGCCGCTCCACTGGCGCGCTGGCGGGGGTCGCGTCGTCGACACGGCTCGCCTGGGCGCGAAACAGCACGGCTGAGCGCACGAGAGAGCAGACGACACCCCGGCAGGCCCCGGGGCCGGCGACGCCGGGTCAGCCGGTCGGTCGGACGTCCTTCGCCATGAGGCCCTTGGGGCCCTCCTCGACGCTGAACTCCACCTGTTGCCCCTCTTCGAGCACCCGGTAGCCGTTCATCTGAATCGCGGTGTGGTGCACGAACACATCGGCACCCCCATCGGGCTGCGAGATGAACCCGTAGCCCTTCTCCGCGTTGAACCACTTGACCGTCCCCGATGCCACGGTGGCGATCCCCTTTCATCCTGCTGCTTCTCTATTGCCTGAGCTGGCCAGGCCTGCACCGACGTCCCGACGTCGACCCAGGTGCCGGTGCCCCAGCGCTCCGTTGCGGCAAGGACGCTAGTACACGGAACGGCGCTCGGTCGTGAGCAACGCGAAGATGGCCCGCGCCGTCGCGCGCAGCGTCAGCGGCGCACGATCGTTCCGTCAGGTCCGTCCTCCACCGTCCAACCGGCCGCGACGAGCTCGTCGCGCAGCGCGTCCGCACGCTCGAAGTCCCGGGCACGCCGCGCTGCGTCGCGGAGCGCGACGAGCCGTTCGGCAGCCTCGTCGACCTCGCCGGCGGTGGCGCGCAGGCGAAGCCCCAGCGCGCCGCACAGCAGCGCGACGGTGGCGCCGAGACGCTGCGCGGCCGGCATCTCGCCGGCGTCTGCGGCCGCGTGCGCGCGGTTCACCAGCTCGAAGACGAGCCCCATCGCGGCCGCGGTGTCGAGATCGTCGTCCATGTGAGCGCAGAAGCGGAGGACCGCGTCCTCGTCCACCCTGCCCGGCGCGGCGGCGACATACCGCTCCCGCACCACTGGCCCGTTCATCGGGTCGGCGAGCGACAGTCGACGTGCCAGCGCGTCGAGCCGGTCCAACGCTTTCTCCGCGTCGGCGATCGTCTCGGGGGTCACCTCGATCGGCGACGAGTAGTGCGCGCGCAGGACGAGGAGCCGGTAGGCACGAGCGTCGCCGCGCTCGAGCAGGTCGGCGATCGTCGTGAAGTTCTCGAGGGACTTCGACATCTTCTCGCCGCCGACCGTGACCCAGCCGTTGTGCAGCCAATGGTGAGCGAAGTCCTTCCCCGCCGCGACGGCCTGCGCGCGCTCGTTCTCGTGGTGGGGGAAGATCAGGTCCTGGCCGCCGCCGTGCAGGTCGAAGCTCTCGCCGAGCAGGCTGAGCGACATCACGACGCACTCGGTATGCCATCCAGGGCGTCCCTCTCCCCACGGAGAGGGCCACGTGGGCTCGCCGGGCTTCGCCTTCTTCCACAGTGCGAAGTCGAGGGGCGAGCGCTTCTGGGCGGAGCTCTCCACGCGCGCCCCCGAGCGCAGCGATTCGAGCGGCTGGTGCGCGAGCAGTCCGTACCCGTCGACCGTGTCGACTTGCAGGTAGACCCCATCGTCGGTCTCGTACGCCGAGCCGCGGGCGACGAGGTCGGCGACGAGGTCGACCATGCCCTGGATGTAGGCGGTCGCGTGGGGCACGCCGGTGGGACGTAGCACCTCGAGGGCGTCCATGGCCTCCCACCATCGGGCCTCGTACTCTGCCGCGACCTCCGGCTCCCTGCGACCTTCCCGTGCCGCGCGCTCGATGATGTGGTCGTCGATGTCGGTGACGTTGGAGACGTGCACCACGTCGAGCCCGGTGAACGTCAGGTACCGGCGCAGGACGTCGAAGACCAGCATGAAGCGCCCGTGACCGAGGTGGGGCGCCTCGTAGACGGTCGGGCCGCAGACGTACATCGAGCAACGGCCTGGGTCGCGCAACGCCAGCGGACGAACGGAACCGGTGGCCGTGTCGTGGAGTCGCAGCATGAAGGTACGGTAACGCGGTCATGTCCGCTCCGAAGGAAGGCAACGAAGGTGACGCCGTCCAGTCGGCACCCGGCACGCCGCGCGCACCCGGCACCTCGCGCGCGGTGCGCGTCCCGGACAAGCCGAGCGTCGACGGCCTGGAGACGAAGTGGGGCGAGGCGTGGGAGGCGGCCGGCGCCTACCGGTTCGACAGGGACGCTCCTGCCGATCGGGTGTTCGCCATCGACACGCCCCCTCCCACGGTGTCCGGGGCGCTGCACATCGGGCACGCGATGTCCTACACCCACACCGACGTCACCGCGAGGTTCCAGCGCATGCGCGGGAAAGCCGTGCTCTACCCGATGGGATGGGACGACAACGGGCTCCCCACCGAGCGCCGGGTGCAGAACTACTTCGGGGTGCGCTGCGACCCCGACCTCGCCTACGACCCCGGCTTCGAGCCGCCGCCGCAGCCGGGCAAGGAGCTCATCGCGGTCTCCCGGCCGAACTTCGTCGAGCTCTGCCACCGTCTGACCGCCGAGGACGAGCGGGCCTTCGAGCACCTCTGGCGGACCCTCGGCCTCTCAGTGGACTGGAGCCGGACCTACACCACGATCGGAGACGTCGCGCGCAGGGCTTCTCAGCGGGCGTTCCTCCGGATGCTCGCGCGCGACGAGGTCTACCACCACGAAGCCCCGACGCTCTGGGACGTCGACTTCGGCACGGCGGTGTCCCAGGCCGAGCTCGAGGACCGGGAGCGTCCGGGGGCCTACCACCGGATCCGCTTCGGGCTCGTCGATGTCGACAGCCCCTCGTCCGTCGAGATCGAGACGACGCGTCCCGAGCTCCTCCCTGCCTGCGTCGCGCTCGTCGCGCACCCTGACGACGACCGCTACCGCCCGCTCTTCGGGCGCAGCACGTGCACGCCGCTGTTCGGCGTGCACGTGCCGGTGGTCGCACATCGCCTCGCCGATCCGGAGAAGGGAACGGGGATCGCGATGGTCTGCACCTTCGGCGACACGACCGACATCGTGTGGTGGCGAGAGCTCGACCTCCCGACGCGCACGGTGGTCGGGCGCGACGGGCGCCTCGAGCCCGTGCCGTGGGGCGCCGCCGGCTGGGAGTCGGACGACCTCGACCGGGCGCTCAGCGCCTACGGCGAGCTCGTCGGTCGGACGGTCCGCCAAGCTCAGGAACGCATCGTGGAGCTGCTGGCTCGCTCGGGCGACCTCATCGGCGAGCCCCAGGCGATCACCCACCCGGTCAAGTTCTACGAGAAGGGCGAGCACCCCCTCGAGATCGTCTCCTCGCGCCAGTGGTTCGTGCGGACCCTGCGCCTGCGGGAACGCCTGCTCCAGCGCGGCGACGAGCTCCGGTGGCATCCCCCGTTCATGGCGCATCGCTACCGGGCGTGGGTCGAAGGTCTGAACAGCGATTGGAACATCAGCCGTCAGAGGTTCTTCGGGGTGCCCTTCCCGGTGTGGTACGCGGTCGACGACGACGGCACCGTGCGCTACGACAAGCTGCTGATCCCCTCCGAGGACCGGCTGCCGGTCGACCCGTCGACCGACGTGCCCGACGGCTGGGACCCCGACCGGCGAGGCCGGCCAGGCGGCTTCGTCGGTGACCCCGACGTGATGGACACCTGGGCGACGTCGTCGCTCACGCCCATGATCGCCGGCGGGTGGGAGGAAGATCCGGATCTCTTCGCCCGGGTCTTCCCCTTCGACCTGCGCCCGCAAGCGCACGAGATCATCCGGACGTGGCTCTTCTCCAGCGTGGTCCGCTCCGAGCTCGAGCTCGGGGTGCTCCCATGGTCCGACGCCGCCATCTCCGGCTTCGTCGTGGACCCCGACCGCAAGAAGATGTCGAAGTCCAAGGGCAACGCGACCACCCCTCTGCCCTACCTCGAGCGTCACGGCGCCGACGCGGTCCGCTACTGGGCGGCGAGCGGAAGGCTCGGCACCGACACCGCGCTCGACGAGGGGCAGATGAAGGTCGGGCGGCGCCTCGCGATCAAGATCCTCAACGCGTCGAAGTTCGTCCTCGGTCGAGTCGGCGACGCCGAGGAGGCGGATCGAGCGGCCCTCGCCGAAGAGGCCAGGGAAGGCGGCGGGGTCGGGGAAGTCGGCGACGTGCGCGTCAGCGAGCCGATCGACCAGGACCTCCTTCGCCGCCTCGGAGGCGTCGTCGAAGAGGCGACCGGCGCCCTCGCGGGCTACGACCACTCCCGAGCGCTCGAGACCACCGAGAGCTTCTTCTGGTCGTTCTGCGCCGACTACCTCGAGCTCGTGAAGCTCCGCTCCTACGGTGAGCCCGGCGACGCCGCAGCGGCCTCGGCGCGCGCGACCCTTTCCCTCGCGCTTTCCGTACAGCTCCGCCTCTTCGCACCGTTCCTCCCCTACGTGACCGAGGAGGTCTGGAGCTGGTGGCGGGCGGGGTCGGTCCATCGCGCGCCCTGGCCCGACGCCTGGGCAGAGCTCGCACCGTTCGTGCGCGGCAGTGACCGCGAGGCAGCTGAGGGAGAGACGCCGATGCGCTGGGGCGAGTCCCCCGTGCTCGACGCCGTCACGGCCGTCCTGGCGGCGGTCCGCAGGGAGAAGACTGCCCAGAAGAGGTCCATGCGGGCACGTGTTGCCAGTCTCACGGTGGTGGACCACCCGCAGCGTCTGGACCATCTGCGCTCGGCCCGTCGCGATCTCCTCGACGCCGGCGGAATCGACGCCGAAGGGCTCGTCCTGCAGGAGGGTGAGCCTTCGTCGGTGTCGGTCATCCTCGACAAGAGCGCGTAGGTTTCCTGTCGGGCCCGTCGGCGAAGGCGGTGCCGGGTCTTGGAACGCAGGTGGGCGGATGCAGGGATCGGGGTATAGGGGAGATCTGCGGAGGACTCGCTCACCGAGCAAACGAGGTTGCGCGCCCCGACCCGTACTGCGCCCTGCGCACGGCGGCCCCCGGTGGCGAGGGTCCCGAACCAGCCCGCGCGCGGAGAGAACCCAGGTAAAGGAGCTGTGACCGAATGGACCAGACCTTCACGATCGACGACGAGGAGATCGACGGCATCCCGGTCGTCTCGGCGTCCGGGGAGATCGACGTCGCGACCGCGCCGCCGCTCCGCGACCGGCTGCAGGCGCTCAGCTCGTCCGGCAAGCCCACCGTCGTCGTGAACCTCCTCGGGGTGACTTTTCTCGACTCGACCGCGCTCGGAGTGCTGGTCGGCGCGCTCAAGCGCTGCCGCGAGACCGGAGGGGACCTCCCCCTCGTCATCGACGAGCCGCGCATCCTCAGGGTGTTCGAGATCACCGGCCTCACCGGCGTCTTCTCGATCTTCGGGAGCGTGAAGGCGGCAGTCCAAAGCGTGAGGTGCACATGACGGAGCGCAAGACGGGCACCATCTCGGTCGATCTTTCGATCCCGGTCCAGGCTGATCTCGTCGTGCTCGCGCGGCTGGCGGCCGCGACGCTCGCGAGCCGCGCCGGGTTCGGCGTCGAAGACATCGAGGACCTTCGGCTAGCCGTCGAGGAGCTGTGCCTCTCGCTCGTCGGAAGCCGCGAGCACGGCCGGCTCCATCTGAGCTACGAATGCGAAGGTGATGCGATCGAGGTGGCCTGCTGGTACGAGGACGACCACGCGGTGGACAGCGCGCGCCTGGTGCGAGCGGACGACCTTTCATTGAGGATCCTCGACGCCCTCGTGGACGAGCACGGGCGCGGGCTCCGGGACGGGCGCGCAGGCGCCTGGTTGCGAAAGCGTCGATCCGACAGGGTGGTCTGACGATGGCATGTTGACGGACGATGCACCCAGGCAGGGGGAAGAGACGAAGGCGCTCTTCTTCGAGCTGGCCGCGAGCCGAGATCCGGCTGTCAGAGACCGGCTCGTCACCGCGCACCTCGGGCTCGCCCACCAGCTCGCACGCCGCTACCTCAACCGCGGAGAGCCGTACGAGGACCTGGTGCAGGTGGCCTCTCTCGCCATCGTCAAGTCGGTCGACCGCTTCGACCCGGACCGGGGCATCGAATTCACGACCTTCGCGACGCGAACGGTGATCGGAGAGCTGAAGCGCCACTTCCGCGACAAGGGATGGGCAGTCCGCGCCCCGCGCCGGGTGCAAGAGCTGTACCTCGAGCTCGGCAGGGCCACCGAGACGCTCTCACAGCAGCTCGGCCGCTCCCCGACGGTGAGCGAGCTCGCCGCGTCGACGGGCGCGACGGAGGAAGCCGTCCTCGAAGCGCTCGAAGCCGGCCAGGGGTACCGCACGTCGTCGATCGACGCCACCGGGCGCAACGAAGAGACGATCGGCTCCCACATCGGCGGGGAGGATGCCTCGCTCGGCACCATCGAAGACCGCGAGCTGCTCGCACCGGCGCTCGCGGCCCTCGCGCCCCGCGAGCAGCTGATCCTCCAGCTTCGGTTCGCCCACGGCCTCACCCAGTCGGAGATCGCCGCGCGTGTGGGCATCAGCCAGATGCACGTCTCGCGCCTGCTCGCCGCGAGCTTGAAGCGGCTGCGCTCGAGCGTCGCCGAGGCAGGCAGCACCCAGTCAGGCGGACAGGCGCAGCCGGCGCAGCCGGAGCGCCAGAGCACGCGTCCGTCGGGGAGAGAGGGTCGCGCCGCGTCGAGCTCCCGAGCAGCGCGTGAGCGCGACGGCGAGGTGGGCGGAGCCGCCGCCCGGTAGCGTCGAGGGTCGATGTCCGACTCCGTGCCCTCCGCCTCGGTTCCCTCCGTGCCCTCCGTCTCGGTTCCCTCCGTGCCCTCCGTCTCGGTTCCCTCGGTGCCCTCCACCTCGGTTCCCTCCGTGCCCGGACCGCACAGCCCGCTGCGCGAGCGCCCCGCCTTCCGTGCGCTCGAGCGCCATCACGCCGAGGTCGCGCGCACCCATCTCAGAGAGCTCTTCGCCGTCGACCCTGGCCGAGCCGACCGGTTCAGCCTGGAGGCGGCGGGCCTCTTCTGCGACTACTCGAAGAACAAGATCACGGACGAGACTCTGGGCCTCCTCGTCCAGCTCGCGCGCGAGTCGGGCCTCGAGGCGCGCCGCGACGCCATGTTCGCCGGCGCGCACGTGAACGTCTCGGAAGACCGTCCCGCGCTGCACGTCGCCCTGCGCATGACCAGAGGCACCTCGCTCGTGGTGGACGGCACCGACGTGGTGAGGGAGGTGCACGAGGTCCTCGACCGGATGGCGAGCTTCTCTGAGAAGGTGCGCTCGGCAGAATGGCTGGGCTACACCGGAAGGCCGATCCGAAACGTCGTCAACATCGGGATCGGCGGCTCGGACCTCGGGCCCGAGATGGCTTACGAGGCGCTGCGGTGGTACTCGCGCCGCGACATGGCGTTCCGTTTCGTCTCCAACGTGGACCCGACCGACCTCGTCGAGGCCACGAGGGACCTCTTGGCCGACGAGACGCTCTTCATCGTGTCGTCGAAGACCTTCACCACGCTCGAGACGATCGAGAACGCGACGTCCGCGCGCGCGTGGATCGTGGACTCCCTCGGCAGTGACGAGGCCGTCGCCAAGCACTTCGTCGCCGTGTCCACGAACAAAGCGCGCGTCGCCGGCTTCGGCATCGACACCGAGAACATGTTCGGCTTCTGGGACTGGGTTGGCGGCCGGTACTCCATGGACTCGGCGATCGGGCTCTCCACGATGCTCGCCATCGGACCTGACCGCTTCTACGAGATGCTCAGCGGCTTCCACCAGATGGACGAGCACTTCCGCACCGCGCCGCTCGAGCGCAACATGCCCGTGGTCATGGGGCTGCTCTCCTTCTGGTACAACGAGCTCTTCGGGGCGCAGTCGATGGGGGTCATGCCCTACAGCCAGTACCTGAAGCGCTTCCCCGCATACCTCCAGCAGCTCACCATGGAGTCGAATGGAAAGCGCGTCACGCTGGACGGCGCTCCCGTCGACTACGACACGGGCCCCGTGTACTGGGGCGAGCCCGGCACCAATGGGCAGCACAGCTTCTATCAGCTCCTCCATCAAGGCACGCGGCTCGTGCCCGTCGACTTCATCGGCTTCGCGAGGAGCCTCAACCCCGTACGCGAGCACCACGACCTGCTCATGTCGAACGTCTTCGCACAGGCGCAGGCGCTCGCCTTCGGGCGAAGCGCGGAGGAGGTCCGGGCCGAGGGCGCCGAGGAAGCCATCGTCCCCCACAAGGAGATGCCCGGGGACCGCCCGAGCAACGTGCTCCTCGCGGAGCAGCTCACGCCCCGCGTCCTCGGCGCTCTCGTCGCGCTCTACGAGCACAACGTGTTCGTCCAGGGCGCACTTTGGGACATCGACTCGTTCGACCAGTGGGGGGTGGAGCTCGGCAAGCAGCTGGCGAAGGCGATCGTCCCCGAGCTCGAGACCAGCTCGGAACCGGAGCTCGCCCACGACGCGTCCACCAACGCGCTGATCCGGCGCTATCGCGCGCTCAAGCAGCTCGGCTGAGGCCCTGCGCCCGGTCCGCGGCGGCTGTCCGGCCCCCGCGCGCTCGACGACGCGAGCAGTGCCCGGCGTAGGGTGGCGCCATGGCCACGGACAACCCGATGCAGCTCGGCATGGTGGGCCTCGGCAGGATGGGCGCCAACCTCGTCCGACGCCTGCTCCGAGACGGCCACCGCACCGTCGTCTACGACGTGGACCCCCATGCCGTCGAGGCGCTCCACGCGGACGGTGCGACGGGCGCGTCCTCTCTCGCCGACCTCGCAGCCAAGCTCGAACCGCCGCGCGCGGTGTGGCTGATGCTGCCGGCGGCCATCGTGGGCACGACGCTCGACGAGCTCGTCGGCGCGTTGGAGCCGGGCGACACGGTGATCGACGGGGGAAACTCCTACTACCGAGACGACATCGCTCGAGCGAAGGAGCTCTCGGGTCGCGGAGTCCACTTCGTCGACTGCGGGACCAGCGGCGGCGTGTGGGGCCTCGAGCGCGGGTACTGCCTCATGATCGGCGGGGAGGAGGAACCGGTTCGCAGGCTCGATCCGATCTTCAAGACGATCGCCCCCGGCCGTGACAGCGCTCCGCCCACGCCGGGGAGGTCACGCGAGCGCGGGACGGCGCCCGACGGCTACCTCCACTGCGGGCCGAGCGGCGCCGGCCACTTCGTGAAGATGGTCCACAACGGCATCGAGTACGGGATGATGGCCTCGATCGCCGAAGGCCTGAGCATCATCGGGCACGCGGACGCGGGCACGAAGCCCCAGGAGAGCGACGCGGAGACCACGCCGCTTCGAGATCCCGAGGCGTACCGCTACTCGATCGACGTCGCGGAGGTGGCAGAGCTGTGGCGGCGTGGCTCGGTCGTCGGGTCGTGGCTGCTCGACCTCGTGGCGGACGCGCTCGCCCGGACAGGCGAGCTCGAGCAGTTCGCCGGCCGCGTGTCGGACTCCGGAGAGGGCCGCTGGACGGTGCTCGCAGCGGTCGACGAGGGCGTGCCGGCGCCGGTGATCACCGCGTCGCTCTTCGAGCGGTTCGAGTCACGCGGCCGAGGCGAGCTCACGGGGAAGCTCCTCTCGGCCATGCGCAGGGAATTCGGCGGCCACACCGAGAAGCCGGCAGGGCCGTAGAGGCCGGTGCACCACGACCTTGTCGTCTTCGACGACCTCGACGCGCTCTCTCGGGCAGGCGCCCGCTACGTGACCGGCCTCGCGCACGACGCGGTCCGTCACGACGGGACCTTCCACTTCGCCGTGAGCGGCGGCAGGACGCCGTGGCAGATGCTCGCCGTGCTGGCCACCTTGGACATGCCCTGGGAGCGCACCGTCATCTGGCAGGTCGACGAGCGGGTTGCGCCCGAAGACGACCCCGACCGGAACTTGGCCCACTTGCGGGAAGCACTGGGGGACGCGGCGGCTCAGGTCCGCCCGATGCCGGTGGAGGACGCCGATCTCGACGCCGCGGCCGCGCGCTACGGGGCTGCACTGCCGAACCGGCTGCACCTCGTCCACCTCGGCCTCGGTCCCGACGGGCACACGGCGTCCCTCGTCCCGACAGACCCGGTCCTCTCGGTACAGGACCTCCCGGTGGCGCTCACCGCCACCGGGTATGGGGGGCGGCGGCGCATGACGCTGACCTACCCGGGGATCAAGCGTGCACGCTGGCTGCTGTGGCTCGTGAGCGGTGACGACAAGCGTGGAGCGCTCGAGAAGCTCCTTGCAGCGGACCCCTCGATCCCCGCCGGGCGCGTGGAGGCGGGATCGTCGCTCATCATGGCCGACCGCGCCGCGGCGCCGGGCCGCGACTGACCGGCTCACCGCCCGTCTCCACCGGGCCGCAGCCGCTCGGCACTCCCGCCACGGCCCACGACGACCTCGGTGACCATCTCGGGCGGGAAGAGGCCGTGCTCGACCACTCCCGGGATCCCACACAGCGCGTCGGCGAGCCGACGCGGATCGTCCACGGCGCCCAGGTAGTCGTAGATCACGCCTCGGTCGGGGCTCCGCGCGGCGTCGCGGCGCCGCACCGGACCTATGGCCTCGATCCTACGGACGGTCGAGGCGAGGCCGAACGCGAGCAGCTCGAGGGGCACGGGCGGACGGAGGGCGTGGACCAGCTTCGACGAGTCCACGATCACGACGAAGCGGTCGGCAGCCGATGCCACGAGCTTCTCACGCGTGTGGGCGCCGCCGCCGCCCTTGACGAGCCACCCGTCCGGCGCGACCTCGTCAGCTCCGTCGACGGCGATGTCGAGGCGATCGACCGTGGAGAAGCGCTCGACCCGTAGACCAGCCCCCCGAGCCAGGGTCTCGGTGTGCGGAGAGGTCACAGCGCAGCGGACGTCGAGGCGACGAGCGGCCAGCGCCGGCACGAAGTACGCGACCGTCGTGCCGGTCCCGAGCCCGACGGACATCTTGTCCTCGACGAGCTCGGCCGCGGCGCGAGCTGCGACGCGCTTCTCGTGATCTGCCATGGTCACCGTGACCGATTGTCCCACGACCCCCGGGGGGAGGGGACAAGAAGCGGCCGGTGAGCCGGCCGTCAGCGGCGATGGTGCCGTTGCCTGTAGCCCGGCGACACGAAGAGCGTGCATGCCCGGGCCGGCGCGAGGAACGGCTTCGCCGGATCGACATGGGACCCGACCACGAGGTCGCCGGCGGTGTCGAGGGCGACCGTCCAGCGCGCCGCCCGGTGGGGCGGGAGCCGCCAGTCGATGGGCTCGTCGTGCGCGTTGAGGACGAGGAGGAACCGGTCGTCGGTCACCTCCCTGCCGCGTTCGTCGCGGTCGGGGATCGCGTCGCCGTTGAGGAAGACGGCGACCGACTTGGCGAACCCCGACTCCCAGTCGGCGTCGTCCATCTCCCTCCCGTCGGGCCGGAACCACGCGATGTCGGGCGTGCCACGGATCGGCCGCCCTTGGAACCAACGGCGCCGTCGGAAGATGGGGTGCTCGCGCCGCAGGGCGATCACCTGCCGGGTGAACTCGAGGAGCTCGTCGTCCGCGAGCTGCCAGTCGAACCACGAGACCTCGTTGTCCTGGCAATAGGCGTTGTTGTTCCCACGCTGGGTGCGCCCGATCTCGTCGCCCCCGAGCAGCATCGGCACACCCTGGGAGAGGAACAGGGTGGCGAGCAGGTTCCGCTGCTGACGTCGGCGGCAGGCGAGGATCGCGGGATCGCCGGTCCCGCCCTCGACACCGCAGTTCCAAGAGCGGTTGAAGCTCTCTCCGTCGCGATTGTCCTCGCCGTTGTCCTCGTTGTGCTTCTCGTTGTAGGAGACGAGGTCGGCGAGCGTGAACCCGTCATGGGCGGTCACGAAGTTGACGCTGGCGACGGGGCGGCGAGAGTCGGACTGGTAGAGATCGGAGCTCCCGGTCAGCCGCGACGCGAGCTCGGGAAGCGTCGCGGGCTCGCCGCGCCAGAAGTCGCGGACGGTGTCGCGGAACTTGCCGTTCCACTCAGACCAGACCGGGGGGAAGTTTCCCACCTGGTAGCCGCCCTCTCCGACGTCCCACGGCTCCGCGATCAGCTTCACCTGGCTCACGAGCGGATCCTGCTCGATGAGGTCGAAGAACGCGGAGAGCCGGTCCACCTCGTGGAACTGGCGCGCGAGCGACGCGGCGAGGTCGAAGCGGAACCCGTCGACGTGCATCTCCGAGATCCAGTAGCGCAACGAGTCCATGATCAGCTGCAGGCTCCGGGGATGGCGGACGTTCAGGCTGTTGCCGGTCCCGGTCGTGTCGTAGTAGTGCCGCGGGTCGTCGGGCACGAGCCGGTAGTACGCGCGGTTGTCGATGCCCTTGAACGAGAGCACCGGGCCGAGATGGTCGCCTTCTGCAGTGTGGTTGTAGACGACGTCGAGGATCACCTCGATGCCCGCGTCGTGCAGCGCCCGGACCATCGTCTTGAAATCCTGGACCTGTTGACCCAGGTCGCCGGAGGCGTACTCGTTATGCGGCGCGAAGAACCCGATCGAGTTGTAGCCCCAGTAATTCCGCAGGCCCCGCGCGACCAGGCGCGCGTCGTGGACGAATTGGTGCACCGGCAGGAGCTCGACCGCGGTGACGCCAAGCGCGCGCAAGTAGTCGATCGCCACCGGGTGCGCGAGACCGAGATACCTGCCACGCAGGTGCGGCGGGATCTGAGGATGCCCGATCGTGAAGCCCTTCACGTGGACCTCGTAGATGACGGTGTCATGCAGCGGAGTGCCGGGCGGACGGTCGGAGCCCCAGTCGAAGTAGGGGCTGTGGACGACGCTCTTCGGCACGTGAGGAGCGCTGTCTCGGTCGTCGCGGGCTTTCTCGTCGCCGGGGGCGGAGCCGAAGCAGGCAGGATCCCAGTCGACCATGCCGGCAATCGCCTTCGCGTAGGGGTCGATGAGCAGCTTGTTGGGATTGCAGCGCAGCCCCTGCGAGGGGTCCCACGGGCCGTGCACACGGTAGCCATAGCGCTGGCCTGGCCCTACTCCAGGCAGGTACGCGTGCCAGCAGTGGGCGTCCACCTCCTCGAGGGGCACACGTATCTCCCGCCCGTCGTCGGCCACGAGGCACAGGTCGACGCCCTCGGCGACCTCCGTGAACACCGAGAAGTTCGTCCCCGCGCCGTCGTACGTGGCCCCCATCGGGTAGGCACGACCGGGCCACGCCTCCACATGGTCGACCACGGGTCCTCGTAGCTCCCCGACCGGCCTCAGGCGTCGATCGCCGGACGATACGCCCTCCGCACGTACTCCTCGACCATGCGGTGGGCCGAGAAGTAGGACGCGTTGAGCGCGATGGCGTGACGCCCGACGGCCGAGAACGCGTCCGGGTCTTTGTAGTACAGAGGGGCGACGACCGTCTCGAGCGCCCTGTAGAGGCGCTCGGCATCTCCGTCGCCGGGAATGGCCTCTCCGGCGGGGCCTCCCCCAGCCCCCTCGGGCACGTCGATCGCCCACCCCGTGACACCCTGGATCCAGCCCTCGAGCCACCAACCGTCGAGCGTGCTCAGGCTCGGCACGCCGTTCAGCGCCGCCTTCATCCCGCTCGTGCCGGAGGCCTCGTTGGGAGGGATCGGGGTGTTCAGCCACACGTCGACACCCGCACAGAGCAGGCGGCCGACCTGCATCCCATAATTCTCCACGAACGCGACGCTCACCCCGCTCGGAGGTGCTCCGGTCGCCGACGCCACGTGGCGGATCATCGCTTTCGCCTCGAGATCACCGGGGTGCGCCTTACCTGCGAAGACGATCTGGATCGGCGCGCACTCGGCGATCGCAGAAAGCCGGTCGAGATCGGCGAGGACGAGGTCGTTGCGCTTGTACGTCGCGAACCGCCGCGCGACCCCGATGGTGAGCACATCGGGCCGCAGAGCGACGCCGGAGCGCCGGCGAACCTCGGCGCACATCAAGTGCTTGTTCCGCTCGTGTGCCGCGCGCAGCTCCGACAGCGGGATGCCGGATGCGCAGCGGAGCCGCTGGCTGTCCTGGCGCCAGCCCGGCAGGTGCCGGTCGAACAGCTCCGCGGTCGCAGGCGCCGCCCACGTCACGCTGTGCACGCCGTTGGTCACCGCCTCGACCGGCCGCCACGGAAACATCGCATGCGTCACGTCGCGGTGCCGGAGAGACACGCCGTTCACGAAGCTCGCACTGCGCATGCCGAGCACGGTCATGTTCAGCGTGCCGTCCTCCTCCAGGCACCCCAGAGCGTCCAAGGCGTCGAGCAAGGGTTGCCCGAGCACGACGTCGGCAGTTCCTCGGGAGAACCGGTCGTGCCCAGCCGGAACCGGGGTGTGGGTGGTGAAGACGCACCGTCGCCGGACGGCGGCGAGGTCAGTCTGCGCCACACCGACGAGGTGGCCTGACAGCGCTCCGGCGGGATCGAACCCCGCGACGCGCCGTGCGAGCAGCGCCACGGGGACGAGCGAGCCGTGCCCCTCGTTCAGGTGGTGGACCTTGATGCCCTGGTACCCGAGGGTGTCGAGGACCAGAGGGCCGCCCAGCCCGAGCACCGCTTCCTGGCGCAGCCGATCGTAGGGGTCGCTCACGTACAGCCGGTCGGTGATCCTGCGGTCTTCGGGCGCGTTCTCCTGCAGGTCGGTGTCGAGGAAGTGGACCGGCACACGGTGGCCGTCGACGCCCTCGACGACCGTCCGCCACACGCCGAGCTCGACCCGTCGCCCCGAGATCACGACGGCGACGCGCACGGGGAGCTCCTCGAGCTGCGACGACGGGCACCATTCGACTGGCTCCTCATGCTGCTCGCCACCCGCAGTCGACTGGTCGAAGAACCCGTGGGCGTACAACAGCGTCACCGCGCCGAGCGGCAGGCCTCGATCGGCAGCTGCCCGCACGTGGTCGCCCGCCAGCACTCCGAGCCCGCCGCTGAACGTCGGCAACCGGTCGTCGAGGGCGATCTCCATCGAGTAGTACGCGATCGTCACAGGGGGCAGATCCAGGCGCACCACGACGCCCGACGCTATCGGAAGGCGCGCACCACGCAGCGGCGCCGCGAGGTCGCCTGGGGCGTGCAGCGGTCGCGGACACGCCCGTGACAGGTCCTGTGCAAACGGCGAAGCTAGCGTCGGTCCATCGGCGACTCCACCGCAGTGACCCGTGCAGGTGCCCAGAAGGCCGTTCCACCGGCCGTCGGCGACCTGCTCCCCGACGGCGCTCCGAACCGCTCAGAGCGCGAACGACCAGCTCGTAGGCGTCGCGTCCACCTCGTCACCGTCCTCGTCAGCGCCGTGGGCGCGATCGTGGTGGCCTCGCTGGTCTGGCTGACCGGCGTCGTCAGCTCCCACACCCAGTCCCATCTCCTGAGCATCCAGACGGACGCCGCGGGCGCCCTCCTCGGGGAGGGCGTCTCCCTCGTCCAGACACCCCTCGCGACGGCTGCAGCGGTGGCGCAGGCAACCCATGGTGACGTCGTCGCGGTCGAACGCTCCGTCGGGAGCGAGGTCGGCACGCGGCCGCGGCTCTTCCGGTCGTTCTCGTTATGGGAGCTCACCGCTCGGGGCCCGGTGCGGCTCATGGGACTGGGCGAGCACACATCCCTGAGCGCCCGCGCTGCGACGTTCGCCCCGGTGATCTCCAGGATCCGGGGCCCGCAGGAGCTCACCGTCGTCGACTTCCACAGCTCTCGCGGCTCGCCGCCTCGGCTCGACTGCGCGCTGGAGTCCGCCGGCACACCGACCTACGCGGTGCTCGCGGACGTGGCGCTCCCGCTGGGGCGGCACGCGATCGTCCCGCCGTCTCCGGCGTTCCGCGACCTCGAATTCGCCCTCTACCTCGGCACCCGGCCGCGCGCGGGCCGCCTGCTCGAAGCGACGTCGCCGCCGCCGCCGCCGCACGGCGCGACTGCGAGCGTTCGCGTGCCGTTCGGCACGACCGCGCTCGATTTCGTCGCGTCTGCCCATCGCCCCCTCGGCGGCGGACTCCTGCCTGCGCTTCCGTGGATCGTCGGCATCCTGGGTAGCGCCCTCTTGGTCGCCGCGGCCGTCACCACCCAATGGCTGATGCGACGCCGCCAGACCGCCGAGCTGCTCGCCCACGAGAACTTGCGCCTCTACGCGGAGCAACGCTCGATCTCCGAAGTGCTGCAGAACGCCCTCCTCCCCAAGCGCCTGCCCTCCGTGCCGGGGGTCGCGCTGGCGGCGCGCTACGTGCCGGGGGACTCCTCGGCGGACATCGGCGGCGACTGGTACGACGTCATCCGCTGCGACGACAGGTCGTTCATCTTCGCGGTCGGCGACGTCTCGGGACGAGGGGTCCCGGCGGCAAGCGTCATGGCTTCCCTGCACTACGCGATCCGCGCCTACGCGGCGCAAGGCGACCGCGCGGAAGCGATCCTCCACAAGCTCACGTCCCTGCTCGACGTGGCGCGCGACGGCCACTTCGCCACGGTGCTCCTCGGCCACGTCGACGTCCCGGGCCATCGGCTGACCCTGGTGAACGCCGGTCACCTGCCGCCGCTCGTCGTCTCAGCCGAAGGCGCCCGCTTCGTCCACGTCGTTCCCGGCGCGCCCATCGGCGTCGTCGAGGGCCATCACTACGTGCCGCGCACCTTCAAGGTACCCCGGGGCGCGTTGGTGCTCGCCTACACCGACGGCCTGGTCGAACGCCGCGGCGAGCCGCTCGACGCAAGCCTGGCTCGACTGCGAAAGGTGGTGGCCGTGGTGCCCGAAGCCCCCGAGCGGCTCCTCGACCGCGTGATCTCGACGCTCACCTCCGACGCCGCTCCCGACGACGTCGCTCTGCTCGCGATTCGGTGGACCGAATGAGAAGCGCTCGGGCCTCGTCGTAGCACGCGACTCGTCCCGCCCGGCCTCAGCGGGCGACCTTCGCCTCCCCGCCGGAGTAGTCGTAGAAACCGCGTCCGGTCTTCTTGCCGAGGAGACCCGCGTCGACCATTCGTGCGAGCAGTGGCGGGGGAGCGTAGAGGGGCTCCTTGAACTCCTCGTACAAGGAGTTCGCGACGGCCATGGTCGTGTCGAGACCGATGAGGTCGGTGAGCGCGAGCGGTCCCATCGGGTGCGCGCAGCCCTTCACCATGCCGGTGTCGATGTCCTCGGGAGTCGCGAAGCCCGACTCCATCATGCGGATCGCGGAGAGCAGGTACGGGACGAGGAGCGCATTGACGATGAACCCCGCGCGGTCCTTCGAGCGGATCGCGTGCTTGCCGAGCGCGCCCACCGCGAACTCCTCGGCGCGCTCGATGGCCTCCTTCGAGCTGAGAAGGGAGGCGACCACCTCGACCAGCGGAAGGATCGGCACGGGGTTGAAGAAGTGGAGCCCGACGACCTGCTCGGGACGCTGGGTGGCCATCGCGAGCTTCATGATCGGGATGGAGGAGGTGTTGGAGGTCAGCAGCGCGTCGGGCGCCTCGACCACCTTGTCCAGGGCTTCGAAGACGCGCACCTTCTCGGGCTCCGCCTCGACGACGGCTTCGACCACCAGCTGGCAGTCGCCGAGAGTGCCGACGTCCGTGCCAAGCTCCATGCGCCCGAGCGCCGCCTCACCCTCCTCCTCGGTGAGCTTTCCGGCGGAGACAGCTCGTCGGATCGACGCCTCGATGCGGTTCCGCCCGCGTGCGAGGGCTCCGGGGTCGAGCTCCACCACGGTCACCGACCGTCCCTTGCGGGCGCACACCTCGGCAATGCCTGAGCCCATGAGCCCGCAGCCGACCACGCCGACCCGCTGGATGCTCTCTGCTCCCACTGCGACCACCTCTTTCGTCCCCATTCGGCGCCACCAGCGCTTCCGGGCCTCCCGGCGTTCCGTTTCGACCTCGAAGGATGCTACCGGCGCGACCGCCACCGGCCCACTCGAGCGAAGAGGGCGCGAGGCGATCAGGCGAGCAGAGCAGCTATCGTCCGGCGGGACGACGGGATGCCGAACCCGCCGCCTCGATCCGCGGCCGACAACCGTCCCGGCCCACGACACGAAGGAGGTCCAACGATGCCTCTCGACGGAGAGTACGAGCCCTCGCCGTCGGAGTGGGTGCGCGACCAGGTCGCCGAGTACGAGCGTTCCGGCGGGACGCGCGCCAACACGCTGCGAGACACGGGACTGCCGGTCGTCATCGTCACGACGAGGGGTGCCAAGACGGGAAAGCTCCGCAAGTTCGCGCTCATGCGCGTCGAGCACGACGGCGAGTACGCGCTCGTGGCCTCGAAGGGCGGCGCCCCGGATCATCCGCAGTGGTACTGGAACTTGAAGGCCGACCCCACCACGCTCATGATCCAAGACGGTCCGGAGGCCTTCGACTTCGTCGCACGCGAGGTGACGGGCCAGGAGAAGGCAGCGTGGTGGGCGCTGGCAGTCGCTGCCTTTCCCCCCTACGCGGAGTACCAGGAGAGCACCACTCGGGAGATCCCGGTCTTCGTCGCCCGTCGAGCGGAGAGCTGACCCGAAGAGATCTCCGAGCGCCAGGACGAACAGGGCCGACCTGGCTCACCCCCCTCGGACTTCGCCCTCCTCGTCGTTGCCCGCCGGGCCCCCTTCTTCTTCTGCCTTCTTGTCTTCTTCAGCTGCCCCTCCTCCTTCTTGCTCGCCCTCCGTCGGTGCCTTCGCCTCCTCTCGACGTGCGCGCTCCGCGTGCTCTGCGTGTGGGCCACGGTGCACGAGGGCTGCCGCCACGCCAGTGAGCCGGGCCGGCTTGGGCGCGCGGTGCTGAACGAAGACGAGCGCCAGGCTGCCGATCCCGGCCATCCCGAGAGTGGTCACGAGCCTGTAGATCACGGTGGCGACGACCGCGTCACCTGCGGGGGTCCCAGCGAGGGCGAGCGCGCCGATCATCCCGCCCTCGACGAAGCCGATGCCGCCCGGCACCGGGGAGAGCGCGCCGGCCACCTGCGCGACCGCGTACGCGAACAACAGGGCGCGCCAGGGCACCGGCAGGGCCACGATCGCGAAGCCGGTGGCAAGCACCACGACATCGAGGCCCCAGTTGACGACGCTGAGGGCGTAGACCTCCAGTCCGCCTGAGACCGTCGTCCGGAAGTGCGATACGTCGCCAACGTGACGGATCGCGCGCCGCGCGAGTCCCAGCCCGGGCATCCTCCGCTCCCGCTCGAGCCATTCCCGGACCGCCGAGAGATGGTGCACGATGGCGACGCCCGCGACTGCAGCACCTGCGAGAACCACCAGCAGCCCGACGAGCGGCCCCGGGCCGAGCAGCCCCGCGATGGCCGCACCCACAAGGCACAGCAACAGCACTGAGATCCCTGCGGCGAAGCCACCGGCAAGGACGGCCCAGAGCGCGAGCGGCAGCGGCACGCCGTGGCGACGGTACTGCGTGACCAGCCACCCGCTCGAGGGCGCGGTGCCGCCCGGCACCAAGTTGGAGATACCGGTGGCGGCGGCAGTAAGGCTCACGATCGTCCTGCGCGTCAAGTGCGCCCCGCCTGCCGCGAGCAGCCGCCGCTGCACGAGCGCATACGCGAAGAACGAGACCCCTTCTGCAAAGAACGCGGCGGGCAGCCACACGAGCCCATAGGGACTGATGCGGTGGATGGCGGTGTCGAGATCTCCTCGGATGCGATAGAGGAGGATCCCGAAGGCGACCACGATCACGATGACGAGGAGGACTTTCAGGGGCGGCAGCCATCGCGGCCAGCGCCACTTGCCGACGTGGTCGCCCGGGCGCTCAGGGGGGACCGGCGTCTTGCCGCCTGCACCGTCGTGACCTGTCGGCGAAAGGGGCACCGTAGGGAGGAGAGCAGGCTTGCCGACGGCCATCCCCACGAGTATTCCCCGCGTTCGCCCAGCCCAGGGGGTACGCCCCAGGACGCCGAGCAGAGCTACTGGCCCGGAGGCGGGTGGAGCGCTGCTGTCAGCACCGCCCGCATGATGGGTCCCGCCGTGGTCGCCCCGTAGGTGCCCGACGGCTGGAAGGGGACCATCACGCAGACCGCCACCTCCGGGTGTGTGTACGGTGCGAACCCGATCATCCAGTCGTGGATGTCGGCTGTGAGGTTCGGGAGGCCGGTCTGCGCGGTGCCGGTCTTCACGGCGACCCTGAGCGACGGAGGGAAGATGCCGTACGCGGTCCCGTCGGGTGCGGTGGCGACCGTCTGCATGAGCCTGCCGACCTCGGCGGCGGCAGACGCGCTCATCGAGTGCTTGTAGACGGTCGGGTGGTAGCGCTTCACGACCTGGCCGTTGGAGTCTCGGATGACGGAGAGGACATGGGGCGTCATGAGGTTGCCGCCGTTCGCGACCGCCGCGGCGACCATGGCCTGCTGCAGGGCGGTCGCCTTCACGTCCTGCTGCCCGAAGGCAGAGTACGCGAGACCCGGCGGGCCGAGCTTTGTCACCGCGAATGTCCCGGGAGCGGGGAAGGTCGACGCGGAGACGTAGCCCGGAAGGTCGATCGGAGGCCTCTGGTTGTACCCGAAGAGGTCGGCCTGACGAGAAAGGACTGTGCCGCCGAGAGCGAGCCCGAGGTTCGCATAGCCCGGGTCGCACGAGGGCGGGAGCATCTGGGCGATGGTGCCCCCGCACGGGGTGGCACCACCGGGATTTGTCGCGTCGTTGCAGAGCAGCTTTGTCGAGTCCGGCAGCGTCGTGCACCTGTGCGTCGGATAGTCGAAGCTCTCGAGCGACGGCTTCAGGTTGTAGACGGCCGTGGTGGTGACCACCTTGAACGTCGAGCCCGGAGGCTCCGGGTCGTACGTCGCGACCGGCGCCCCAGGGTAGAAGCCCTCGTGGTCGGGCACTGTGAAGTCTGCGTGGCCCGCGGCCTTCTCCGTGGCGATGTTCGGCGAGACGAGCGGGTTGGGTGTGTAGGTGGGGTTCGAGGCCATCGCGAGCACCGCTCCTGTCTGCGGCTTCAGCACGACGATCGCGCCGTCCTTGTTCGCCGAGGGGATGGTCAAGAGCTCGTGCATGGCGAACGCCTGGAGGTAGGGCTCCACGGTGAGCGCGACCGAGTCAGTCGTCGGGGGAGGCGGTGTGAGGACCTGCCCCAGGTTCTGCGGCGACTGGGCATGAGGGATGAGCCACCGGTTGTACTCGCCCTCGACGCCGTTCGTGCCGTAGAAGGGCGAGTCGAAGCCGACGATCTGGGAGAACAGCGACCCGGTCGGGTACTGGCGCAGGTACTCGTAGGGCCCGGAGCCCTTCGGCGCCTTGACCGAGCGGGCAAGGATCTCGCCGTTGGCGGCAAGGATGTCGCCGCGCAGGTTGTCGTAGAGGCTCGCGGCGACTCTCGGGTTTGTCGGCGACGCGTCGAGGGCGTGCGCCTGGCGCATCTGGATGTTCACGAGCTGAGCGAGGACGAGCCCGAAGCACACGGCCAGCACGACCCCCAGCCACCGGATCCGCCGTCCCAACTAGCTCGCCCCCACCGCCGCCCTCGGCGGCTCGACGCTCTCGGGTACCAGGGCGAGGCTGGCCTTGCGCCGAGCGGCGAATACCTCCGTCACAGCTTCCGAGCAGCCAGGCGAGACACGGCCGTATCGTAGAGCACGTCGCCGCCGATGGCTGGACGCGGCCTGCAGGCTGACCGGGATCAAGCCGCGGATCACCCCTGAGCAACGGCGAGGGTGGCGTCCTGTGCCACAACAGCCGTGACGGCTCCTCCCCCATCGTCACGGCCGTGCGTGCGCTCGGCACGCTCGACCGCGTCGACCACTCGCCGAGCGACGTCAGCGATCGCGTCCAGCTGCTCGTCCGAGAGCGGGTCGATGAAGAACCGCCGGACCGCGCGCACGTGCCCGGGCGCGGCGGACTCGATCGCGCGCCTGCCCGCGTCGGTCACGACGACGACCGATCCTCTGCGGTCTGAGAGACACCGCTCCTTTCGCACGAGACCCCGCGCTGCCATGCGTGCGATCTGGTGCGAGACCCGGCTGCGCTCCCAGCCGAGGGCGACGGCCAGCTCGAAGAGCCGCGCCGCGCCCTGTGGCCTCTCGGTGAGGACGACGAGGACCATGTAGTCCGCCAGCGACAGGTCGGAGTCCGCCGCAAGCTCGCTCCCGAGCGCGGCGTTGAGACGTGCCTGCATCACCTGGAGCGAGCGCCAGGCACGCTGCTCGCGCTCGTCGAGCCACGGCGCCAGCTCTAGCCCCTGGACCGTCTCCCCCTGGACTGCAGGGCGCTGCGTCATCGACCCAGTGTACGCCGGAACCGCGGGAATATGTGATATGTCCTTCAACGTTGACAGGGACGTCCGCTTCCAGAGGGGAACGGGCGGGCAGTGCGAGCACGATCGAGCCGGGAGCACGAGGAGCTCCCCGAGAAAAAGGAGAGGGTCCCCATGACCACCACGGTCCCCGCGACGATCACGGGCACGTACAAGATCGACCCGAGCCACAGCCGCATCGGGTTCGTCGCCCGTCACGCCATGGTGGCAAAGGTGAGGGGCTCGTTCAACGAGTTCGACGGCACTGGGTACTTCGACGCCGAGAACCCCTCGAGATCGCACTTCCAGCTCACGATCAAGGCCGCGAGCATCGACACCCGGAACGCCGAGCGCGACGCGCACTTGCGGAGCAACGACTTCTTCTCGATGGACGAGTACCCAGAGATCAGCTTCGCCTCGACCAAGGTCGAGCCGTTGTCGGCGAACTCCTATCGAGTCACCGGTGACCTCACGCTCAAGGGCGTCACCAAGTCGATCACCTTCGACCTGGAGTACACCGGGAACGTCGTCGACCCGTGGGGCAACACCCGGATCGGCTTCGAAGGGTCGACCACGGTCAACCGGAAGGACTGGGGAGTGAACTGGAACGTGGCGCTCGAAGCAGGCGGCGTCCTCGTGAGCGAGAACGTCACCTTGGAATTCGAGATCTCGGCAGTCCGGATCCCCGAAGGGGAACCCGCGGCCTGAGCGAGCCCGCGGCGCCTGCGGCGCCCTCAGGGGCCGCGGGCGCCGCGGCTGTGCCCCCAGCGCCCAAATGGCCTCGGCGCGCCGGAGAGGGGCAACGGGAATGTGCCGTCACCTGGTGACGGCACTCTCGGCGCCGCGATTGTCTCGCGCGTACAGCTCGACAGCCCGCCAGCAGTACCACGCGACCACCGACCGGTACGGCCGGTAGGAGTCGCCGAGCGGGTCCAGCTCGCGGGCGCTCGGCCTCGGCACGCTCCACGCGAGGCCGTAGCCGCGGCGGACCCCGAGGTCCCCGGTCGGCCAGACGTCGAGCCGGCGGAGCTGGAGCATGAGGAACATCTCCGCCGTCCACTTGCCGATGCCGCGCACGCTCGAAAGGCGGGCAACGACCTCCTCGTCGTCTGCACGGTCGAGCCCTCCCCCTCCGAGCACGACCGTGCCGTCGAGCACCTTCGACGCGAGGTCGCGTAACGACGCTGCCTTCGTAGCCGAGAGCCCGACCGAACGCAGCTGTGCACCGGAGAGCTGGAGGAGCCGATCGGGCTCCACTCGACCCCCGAGCCGCTCGAGCAGCCGGCCGTGGATCGCCGCGGCAGCGGGGCCGGCGAGCTGCTGGTAGACGACCGCGCGCACCAGCGCGTCGAAGTGGCTCGCAAGGGGTGGGCGAAGCCGCGGCGCCCCGACCTGTTCGTAGAGCCGGGCGATCACCGGGTCGCGCCCTGAGAGGATGCGGGCCGCCCCGGCGTACGAGATGCTCATCCCGCCATCCGTGCCCGGGCGAGGTCGACCCGGCCACCGTTGAGCGGCACCCCCTCGCGCCGAAGCCGAGCACGCTGGGCATCACCCATGGGGACCGAACCGTCCGCTCGGACGACCCGGTGCCAGGGCACGCGCTCGTGCGTGGTGGCGAGCACGTGCCCTACGAGGCGTGGGGCCTTCGGGTCGACGTCTCGGTAGGTGCGCACGAAGCCTGGCGGGATGGCTCGCACTCTGGCGAGGATCTGCGCGGCCCGCTGGCCGGAAGGCAGCGGACGGGCCGAGCCGAGCGACAACGAGGGACGCTCGACATGCTGGTCCACCGCCGGCGGCGCCCCCATCGGCGCGGCGGCGCGGCAAGCGGCTTCGGAACAGCGTTCGCTCGTCACGTCGAGCGAGTGTAGGAGCGCGGCGGCGTCGCCAAGGCTTCGATCTGCCACCGGTGGTCGTCGGAGGGCACGCTCGGCTTCGACGCGTTCGTGGCGGACCTGCTTCTCGACCTCCTCCACGGGCCCGCCCACCCAAGGCTGCTCCACGGCCACCTGCCACTCAACGGCGCCTTGGTCGAGGACCTGGTCGTAGCCTTCATGGTGACCATCGAGGTGCAGGCTGTCTGACCGCGGCGGAAGCGACCGAACCGAGGACCGCCGCGTCCCAAGTGGGGTGACGTCCCCCGGCACAGGGCCGTTCGGCCCTTGTGCGGGTACCGCAAAGATGGCAAGTCTCGTCGCGTGCCCACAGACACGACGACCGCCGAGCCTGTGACGGTATCCGCAGGCGAACCAGGCCCGACGCTCGCCGTGGAGCTGTCGAACCTCTCCAAGCGCTACGGCGACGTCGAGGCAGCGAAGGGGGTCGCATTCGACGTCGGCCCTGGCGAGATCTTCGCTCTGCTCGGCCCGAACGGCGCCGGGAAGAGCACCACCATCGAGACGCTCCGCACGCTCGCCCTCCCGAGCAGTGGCACGGCGAAGGTCGGCGGCTTCGACGTCCGGCGCCAACCGAAAGCCGTCCCTCGCCGGATCGGCCTCGTCTTCCAGGAGCAGACGCTCGAGGACGTCTTCCTGCACTTCACGGGTCGTCAGATCCTGGAGGACCACGGGGAGCGGGTGGTGCCGATGGCCGTGCGCGCACGAGCAGGGCGGCACTGACCTTGGCGTCGGCCCCTCTCCCCTTGCATCCGTCCACACCGAGGCTTCTCGACGAGCGCGGCGACCTGGTCGCTGAGCTCCGAACCATCGGTACGGTGTGGGAGCGTGAGGCGATCCGATTCGCCAGGACCCGGACGCGGATCCTCTCGAGCTTCGTCCAGCCGATCTCGTTCCTGTTCGTCCTCGGCTACGGAATGACGACCCTCGTGGGGACGACCGCGAGCTTCACATTCAAGAAGTTGGTCTTTCCCGGCGTCGTCGCGATGTCGGTCGTCATGACCGCGCTCTTCTCGGCGATCTCCATCGCGTGGGATCGAGAGCTCGGCCTCCTGCGCGAGATGGTCGTGGCTCCCGTGAGCAGGTCCTCGCTCGTCATCGGAAAGGCGCTGGGGGCTCGAGCATCGCAACCGTGCTGGGCACGATCATGCTCGCGCTGGCGCCGCGCATCGGAGTGCACCTCACCGCTGTCCTCGTCGGACAGATGATCGGCCTCGAGCTGCTCGTGGCGGTGGGCTTGACCAGCTTCGGCCTGTTCGTCGCGAGCCGCGTCCAGCGGATCGAGGCGTTCCAGGTCGTGATGCAGCTCCTGCTCCTCCCGATGCTGTTCCTCTCCGGAGCGATGTTCCCCCTGAACGGGCTTCCCACCTGGCTCGCTGTCCCGGCCCGGCTGAACCCCGTCACCTACGCAGTCGACCCGCTCCGCCGAGTGGTCTTCGCGGCCCAGGCGATGCCGCCCGCGGCCGCGGCTCGCTTCTCCACCGGGATCAGGCCGTTCGACACCACGCTCTCGCTCTCCGCAGAGATCGGGATCTTCTCCGTGTTCACGTCCGTGTTCACGTCCGTGCTCCTCGTCCTTGCGATCGCCGGTTTCGGGAAGCCCGAATGAGCACGGGACTTCCCAGCGCTGTGGCAGGGAGCGCAGACGACCGGGGACAGGGCCAGGCGCTCGAAGCACAGCGAGCCCGCAAGCCTGGCAAGCTCTGGAGGATCGAGGGATCGGTATCTGCAGTGCGTGCCGAGATCGCTCAGCTCACGTCACTCGACGACGAGGCGCTGTGCACCAGCATCGCAGTGCTCGAACGCCGCTGGCGTGCCGGGCTCGTCGCCGTCTTGCCCGAGTCGGTCGTCCCCGAGCTTCACGAGTACTTCGACTGGCTCGGCGAGGTGCCGCCGCGCGTCTCGGAGCTTCGCACCGGCTTCGCACAGCTCTCGGGCTGGCTCGACGGGATCATCGTGGGGCTCGGCGTGGCGATCAGCGCCGAAAGCCCGAGAGACGGGGGCCCAGACGACGGTGAGCCGTCATGAGGCAGCACGGAGGCTCAGGACGACGATGGAAGGAGGACCGACGACGATGCGAAGCGCGCTCGTAGTGGTGGACATGCTCAACGACTTCATGGACGGCGTCCTCGGCAACCCGGCTGCAGCCGGCATCGTCGTACCGATCCGGGAGCTCGCGGCCCGTGCCCGAACGACAGCCGACTGGGTCGTCGTCTATGCCTGCGACGCCCATGAGCTCTCGGACGTCGAGCTCCGGGTCTTTCCCCCGCACGCGATGGCCGGCACGCCGGGCGCAGCCGTCGTCGACGAGCTGGAGCCCCAGCACGGCGACGTGGTGGTGCCAAAGCGTTTCTACTCCTCTTTCACCGAGACCCGGCTCGAAGACGAGCTGCGCGCGCACGACGTCGGACGCGTCGTCCTCGTGGGCCAGCACACCGACTGCTGCGTGCGCCACACCGCGTACGACGCGTTCGCCAGGGCCTTCGAGCTCGCGGTCTGCCCTGACGCGACGACCGTGTTCGAGCCCGGTTCGATGGAGCCCCTCGCAGAGCGGCAAGCCCGTGCGCTCGACTACCTACGCACCTACTACGGCGCCCGACTGCTCGCGTCGAGCGTCGTCGCTTGACGCGTGAAGGCGGCCTGGCATCTCGGAAGAAGAGGGACACAGCACAGCTGGCGAGGAGGAGACCATGCGAAGACGCACGCGTTGGATGGTCGCGGGAGCGAGTGCCGCGATGACTGCCGCAGCCGTTGCGAAATGCCGTCCGGGCACCCTGCTCTCGAAGAGCTGCGGCCGTGCGCTCACCCACGTGCGCAGCCGCCTGCGCTACACGGAAGGCCGGATCGAAGGAGCCGTCTATCGGCTGCGCGGACGTGAACCCGATCCCACGGTCACAGACCTCACGCTCGCCGACCGCATCCGCTCCAGTCTCGGCGAGACCGAGCGGAAGCTGGACCTCCCCCATGTGCACGTCATGGTGGAGCACCACGTGGCGCTGCTCCACGGGGCGGTCGGAACCGAGCACGACGCGGAGGAGATCGAGCGAGCCGTCGCGGCCGTTCCGGGCGTGGCTGGCGTCGAGTCGTACCTCCACGTGGGGCTGGGTCCGTGGGACACGCGACCCTCGGCGGGACGCCGCGTCCACCGTCCGTCCGCGGCGATGGAAGCCCTCCTCTGTGCCGCTGAGAAGGCAGGCGTCTCGTCCACGGCGGCACCCTTGGTCGTGCGAGGCGTGCTCGCGACGTTCGCAGATCGGTTGCCCCCCGCCCAACGCGCGCACCTTTCGTCCAATCTCCCCGCGGACGTCCGTCCGCTCTTCACACCGCCGCGGCGCATCCACGGAGCCTCGCCCGCGCGCTCGCTGCGCGACCTCGTCGGGCGCGTGCTCGTGACCACGTCCGACTTGCCGCTCGATCGAGCCGAACAAGTGACCGTGCGCGTCGTCCGGGCATTGCGCGACCTGGTCCCGGGCGACGTGCGCGAGATCGCAGCCGTGCTGCCCCGCGAGCTCCGAGAGCTGTGGGAGTCTCCGGCGGCTCCCTGACGCAGCCAGCCGGCCTCGGAGTAGGGCTCGAGGCGTGGAAAACGGCTCGAGCTCCCGAACGGCGGACTAGGCCCAGTAGGCGAAGCCAATGTTCACGGATCGGTCAAGTTTGGACCGCGTTCATGCCGCCGCGAGCCCATCGTCGATGAACCGATCGAGGGTGCGGTGGACCTCGCGCCAGGCGACGGCGAGCGGACTGCGAGCGGCGACGTCGTCGGGCAACGCGATGTCCACGACCGCGAGGCCCGGTGCGAGAACCAGGCCATGGGTCTTGGTGAGGAGCACCGCCACGCGACGGCCGGTCGGGGTGACGTCGTAGTGCTGGCTGTGGGATCGTCGGACGATCAGCTCTTTTCGTCGGAGACGTCGCAGGTCGTAGGTGGCCTGACGGCTCGTGCACGCCTCGCCAAGTAGCGCCTCCGCCAGCTCCGCCAGCTGGCGGATGGTGAACCCCCCCAAGGCGTGGCCATAGCTCGCCAGCGCGCTGAGAAGTGCCATTACCCAGGGCTCACCGCGAAGAGCCCCAAAAGTCCCGGCTGTCGCAGATCACCGTCTCGGTGCGCAGCGCCCGTCCTTCTTTGAAGTACTGGTTCAGCCGGGAGGACTCGTAGAAGATCGTGATCTGGGGGTCGACCCCCTTGGTGAGGACCTTGGTACGGAAGGCGCCAGGAGTCCGCCGGGTGATCGCACGGTCGAAGAGGAGCGCCACCTCTTCGGGGCGCCCCAAGTCGAGATGCTCTCGAATGACGCCTTCGAAGAACGCCCGGCCAGCTTGGGGCCGGTCGACGACGCGCGAACCGGAGAGCTCGAACTGGCGGAACGCGAGGTCGTAGACGATGCCCTGCCGCACGTCTCGCCGGGTGAAGGGGGACGGGAGGCGGCGTTGCCAGCGCCAGAAGAAGCCCTTTACCATTCCCGGTCCGAGACGATCGCAGACCCACTGGAGAGCTTCGGGGTCCTCGCAGGACGAGAGGCCTCCTCTACGCCGACGAGGTGCGGGACCCGGTCCAAGAGATCAGCACGCTGTCGGCGGACGCGCAGTGGTCGCCCCAGGAGTTGGACACCGCCTTGCTGCTCATCGGCTCGATGACGACCGACGGGGAGCCAGAGCGCTACCACGACACCTACCGGGAACGGCTCGAAGACCTCATCGACCAAGAGCGCGCCGGCACGGTCGTGCCTGCGGCGCCCCAGGCGACCGAGCGAGCGCCGGTCATCGACCTCCTCCAGGCGCTCGAGGCGAGCCTTCGCGCCGCCCGGTGCTCGGTGCCCGCCTCGACGGGCGAGCACGCTGCAGCGGCCGGGACCGCGGCGACAGGGGAGCCGGTGAAGCGATCCGGCGCGACGGGCCGGCGAAAGGCCTCCTCGCGCCTATGAGCCGGCGAGGAGCTTCACCAGCAGCTCCGTCTCAGAGAGGTTCTCGACAACCGCGTCGGCATCGAGAGCCCGCACCGCGTCGAATCCGTCGCGCCCAGTGCCGACGATGAGGCACCGGACGCCGCCGGCCCTCGCGCAGCTGAGGTCTCGGACCGTGTCACCGACCACCCAGACCTCGCTCGGGAGGTAAGTCTCCCCACGTCGCTCCTCGGCGCGCTCGAGCGCGATCGGCACGAGGCCTTCGCGTTCGGGGTGGTCTGTACCGTAGGCACCGACCTCGGGGTCGAGGTACCGCTCGAGCCCGAACGTGCGGACCTTCACGAGAGCGTTCGGGGCGATGTTCCCGGTGAGAAGGCTCTGGCGCACGCCCTCCACCGAAGACAGCGCCTCGAGCAGCTCCGGCACGCCGGGGTGGACGACGCCGTCTTCGCGGATCCGATCAGCCGCGGCCGCGAGGACGCGCTCTGCTTCCTCCAGCGCGCGCGGCAGCACCCTGCGGACTTCCTGCGGCGAGAGCCCCGCCAGCGAGAGGAGCTCCCGCAGGATCTGCGGGTCGGTCTTTCCGGCCATCGCGACGCACGGAACCTCGGCGAGCCCCGCGGCCCGGCACGCGCCGAGCTCGAGCGCGCGCCGACCGATGGGGCCGGTTGTGAGCAGCGTGCCGTCGATGTCCCACAGGACGAGCCGCCGGGGCATCTCCACAGCCTCGCCGCCCCGAGCCGACTGCGCAACGTCGCGCCCCAGCGCGTTACCTTGTCCTGCAGCAGGCCCTGACGACGAAGGGAGCGACCGTGGCGCAACGACCTGTGGAATTCGAGGCTGCAGACGGGAACTGTCAAGCCTCTCTGAGCGTCCCCGAAGGCGACGGGCCCTGGCCGGCAGTGCTCATGTACGCGGATGCCGGGGGGATGCGCGACACGATGCGGCACATGGGTGAGCGGCTCTCGACGCTGGGCTACGTGGTCCTCGTGCCCGACTTCTACTACCGCAACGGACCGTACGACCCGGTCGACATGCGCACCGCGTTCTCCACGAAGGAGAGCGCCGAGAAGCTGATGGCCATGATGCAGGGCTACACGGTGGACATGGCCCTGCGCGACGCCCAGGCGTTCGCGGACTACCTGGACTCCGTGCCCCAGAAGAAGCCAGGTGGCATCGGCATCACCGGCTACTGCATGGGGGGGCGCCTCTCGCTCCTCAGCGCAGCGTCCCTGGGCACGCGCGCCGCAGCCGCAGCCTCCTTCCATGGCGGGAACCTCGCCAAGGCCGACGACCCCGGCAGCCCCCATTACAAGGCCCGCGCCATCAAGGCAGCGGTCTACGTCGCCGGAGCGATCGAAGACCCCTCGTTCCCCGAAGAGCAGAAAGCGCTGCTCGAGAAGTCGCTGAGCGAGGCGGGTGTCACCCACACCATCGAGACCTACGAAGCGCGCCACGGCTTCGCGGTCCCAGACAACCCGAGCTACGACGTTGCCGCGGCCGAACGCCACTGGAGAGCCACGGAGCACTTCTTCGGGTCGGCTCTCGGGGAGTGACCCGCCTCGGGGAGTGACCCGCCTCGGGGAGTGACCCGCCTCGGGGAGTGACCCGCCTCGAGAGGCTCCTCGGGAACACGCCGAGGCGATGACTGGAGATGTGCTCCTCCGGACCGCAGCCGAGCTTGCGACCGCGGGCTCCTCGCGTGCCCGCGCTCGCACAGTGAGGACCGAAGGTCCCTTGCGCGGACGACGCCGGCTGCGCATAGTCGTTGAAGACGGGGAACGGGGTCCGGTTCACCAGGCTCGGCACAGGGAGGGTCCATGGCACGAGGACCGTCGAACAGTTCGGGATGGAGGTGGCTCGGGCCATGGCGGGCGCGTCACGTGCAAGACCCAGATCGCCCGTGCGCCCGAGACGACCCCTTCGAAGCAGCGACCAGGAGGAGGCGGGGACGCGGCATCAGCCTGGCGCGGCGCCACGAGCGAGAGCTTTCACGGGAGGTGGTGGGGGAATGCGAGGCCTTCCTACTTGGACGCTACCTCGAGCACCTCGAGTCCCGTTCGTTGGCGGTGCCCGTATGGGCGTGGACCAACGTCCTCGCCCACGGGACCTCCGACGACCTGCGCCGGACGGCAGATGACTCCCGAGTGGCCCCGGTCGACACGCGCGAATGGCGGGCAGCACGCGCCTACGTGGCGGCCGAGCTCCTAGAGGCGACGGCGCGTGGCCAGTCGCTCGCAGACACCCAGCGGCAGCTCATCGTCCCTCTCGAGCTGCGGCTGGCAGCCCGAAGCGACGTGGAGCGATGGACCCCGCAGCGATGGGTGACGACGGTCCCGTCGTCCATCGCGAGGCGGGTACCGCGCGATCTCAGGAGATACGGCAACACGCGTCGGGGATGAGCGCAGCTCCACGTCCTGCTATCTCTCGGGTGTCGTGCGCCACGTGCTGCCTCGGGCGTCGTGCGTCACGTGCAGGCAGGCCGGCCGGCCAAGCCCGCCTACGTCCAGCGCCGACTGTCCAGCGCCGACTACGTCCAGCGGGCGTCGGCCCGGACCACCACGACGGGGCAGTGCGCATGGGTGACCACGCGCTCGGTCACGTCGCCCAGGAGCCGCTCCGTCGGCTCGCCGTTGCCCTGTCCCTGGCACCCCACGACGAGCAGTGACGCCGAGCTGGACAGCTCGACGAGGGCCGCGTCAGCCTGGCCTCGAAGCACGTTGGCCGTCACCGTGACGCCGGTGTCGCCGACGACCTCGGCCAGCGTCTCGGCCAGCCTGTTCCTCACGTAGCGCTCGATCTCGGGACTGACGGGGCCCTCGACGTCTGCCGGCAGCGACCACGCCGACACGGCGAGAAGAGGCGAGCCGACGCGCCGAGCATGTTCGACGGCCCATGCCAATGCCGCCCGCGCCGCCGGTGAGCCGTCGATGCCGACCACGATCGCACCCGATGTCGAGTCGAAGCGATCCGCCCGTTCGGCGATGCGGGAGAGCTCGGAACCCAGTGCCATACTGCATGGTCGCAGCGCGGCACCCCTGAGGAAAAGGGACCAAGGTCCCTCCCTCCGCCGTCGAAGCCCGAACCGCGCGACGAAGCCTAAGGGCAGCCGCCGGAGGCTCCAGGCCGAAGGGCACTTGTCCACGCGACCTACGGGGCGGAGACTGGGATCGTGCGCGCTGCCGCTGCTCTCAGGCGCCCGATGGGGCTGCCGACCATCGAGGACCTGCCCGACCCAACCGGCAAGCGCGTGCTCCTCCGAGCGACGCTCGACCTTCCGCTCTCGGCGGACGCCGACCATCCCCTCGCTCGAGCGCGAGCCGAGGGACTGGCGTCGACGGTACGGTGGCTCGTCGAGCGAGGTGCGCAGGTCACTGTGTGGGGAAGCCCTTGCTCCCCGCCCCCTACCGATGCCGACGTCGGTGCGGGCATGGATGATCGCTCCGGGGTACCGCGTGCCGCGCGCGGGCGGTTGCCGCACGTCCGGGCGGTGGTCCGCGAGCTCGAGCCTGTGCTCGCCGGAAGCCCGGCCATTCACGTGCGGACGTGCACCGAAGACTCCAGGGCGGTCGACCGTGTCGCCTCGGAGCACGACTTCTTCGTGAACGACAGCCTGCAGGACTCGCTCCTCCCCCTCCCGAGCGTCATGCTTCCTCCCACGCGGCTCCCTTCGGCGATCGGGCGCACGCTGCAGCGCGACTTGAGCACCCTCGAGCCGCTCACGACCGGGCCGGACCGGCCCTTCGTGGTGGTGCTCGGCGGCGAGCGGACGTACCAGCGCCTCCACGGGCTCGTCGGGCTCGTCCTGCGCGCCGACGCCGTGCTGCTTGGTGGCGGCCTCGCGCTTGCGATGCTGCAGGCTGTCGGACGCGAGCCGCGCGACGGCGCCGACGACGACTTCCTCTGGGAGTGCCGGGAGGTGCTGGGGCTGGCCCAACGGCTTCGTCACCGACTCGTCCTCCCTGACGACCTCGTGTGGGCACACGACGGACCGGCACGCGTCTCGCGGACCCACACGCATGAAGGCGACCAGGTCGTAGACATCGGGCCTGTCACCTGCGTGCGCTTCGGAGAGGAGCTCCAGGGAGCCGCGGCGGTGCTCTGGGCCGGCAGCGTCGGGAGGGTCGAACGCGAGCCGTCCCGTGCGGGAACCCGCGCGCTCGCGGCGGCGCTGCGCGAGTCGCAGTCGATCGTCCTCGGGGGCGACGCTCTCGTCGACCTCCTCTCCCGTGAACGGCTCCAGCCAGCGGCAGCCGCCCTCCTCACCTCCACGGACAGCGCGATCGAGCTGCTGAAGAGCGGGGGGCTCCCCGCGATCTCTACGATGCGCGACGGCGCGCACCGCCTCGAGATGCGACTGCTCGGTCGGCGCCACGAGCCGAGGGCCGCGCGAAGCTGATGCCGGGCTGGGCAGGGGCGACCGGCCGGATGCTCCCCGTCGGGCTCACCCCGCCGCCGGGAGCCCGAACACCGGCCCGAGCCGCCCATGGGCAACGGCTTCGGGCTGATCGTCGTCCGGTCCGGTCGCGAACGGCGCGCGCTCGACTGCTCTGTTACCCGTGATCGTGCGGTACAGGCGCTCGTAGGAGTCCACCATGACCTCGGCCGAGAACCGCCGCTCCGCCCTTGCCCGGCAGGCGTACGGCGAAAGTCGCCCGGCTTCCGTCACCGCTTCTGCCATGCCCTCGATCGTCGAGCGGAGGAACCCCGTGACGCCGTCCACGACGATCTCGGGCGCCGCGCCGAGTGGCCTCGCGACGACGGGGGTCCCGCATGCCATGGACTCGGTCATCACCATGCCGAACGGTTCCGGCCAGTCGATCGGAAAGACCATGGCCTGAGCTCTTCCGATCACGTCCACCTTCACGTCGTGGGGCGGCTGGTCGAGCACCTCCACGTCGGCGCCGAGGCGCGGGGCGACGACGTCGTCCCAGTAGGCCAGCTCCGCAGGCTCGCTCCGTTTCACGATCATCGCCAGCGGTAGCCCCGCGAGCCGGGCGATGTCGATGGCGAGCTCCGGCCGTTTCTCCGGGCTGACCCGTCCGACGTAGACGAGAAACCGCTCCTTCCTCGCTCGGAAAGGGTGGGCGGCGAGGTCGACCCCGTTGTAGATCATGCCTGAGTAGTGCACGGCAAGGTTGGCCCGGCGCTGGGCGTCGCTGATCGCGACGAGGTGCACGCGTCCGTCGAGCAGCCTGAAGAGACGCTTCGAGGGCGCCGTCCACGGACCGTGCAGCGTGTGGACGACCGGGACGCGCGGGTAGAGCATCGCGCCGAGCACCGGGCCGTAGCTCGTGTGGTCGTGGACGAGGTCGAACTGCTCGGCCGCGACGAAGGCTGCTGCCGTGTGGTACTGGTCGTCCGCCAACGATGCCGGGTCGCCGAGAAGCGGCGCGGCGTCGAGCGGCACGACGAGGCGTGCTCGGGTCCTCGAACCTGGTCCCGCGAACACCGTCACCTCGTGTCCACGCGCCACGAGCCCCTCCGCGAGCATGGCGACCACCCGCTCGATTCCGCCGTACGCGGGGGGAGGCACCGGCAGGAACGGGGGCGCGACCAGCGCGATGCGCAGCGAAACGCCGCCGGGCAGGCGCCAGCCTTGGAACTGTCCTTGTTCCACGTCTCCTCCTCGTCCTCATGGCCACCTGCCGGCCGCACCGCTCTGGTGGCCGGGACGCACCATCACGGTGCACCATGCGACGCGGCGTCCGGTAGGGCCGTACGTCCCGCGTCGCCAGCCACCGGCAAGAGCAGGACGGGGATCGCCGAGGTGCTCAGCACGTCGCGCACGACGCGCGCTCGCCCACCAGAGCTGACTTGGGACCAGCTGAGCACGATCATGCCACACGGACCCTTGTCGCAGGCCTCGCGCACGCGGTCCGCGATGGGACCCGCGCGCAGCAGGATCCGGCTCGCACCCGGACAGTGCTTGGCGAGGAGCTCGCGACCGATCAGCTCGAAGTCCCGAACCGGGTCGTCGAGCATCCGAGGCAACGTCTCCTGGGTGAACACGTGCAGCACCTCCACCTCGGCACCGGTCACGAGCAACGGGAACAGCGCCTCGAGGATCGGGCGTGACGAGGACGCCGTGCCCTCGAGGGGCACGAGCAGGTGGCTCAGCGGCCCTTCCGACCCCTTCGGCGCGACTGGCACGATCACGACGAACTTGCTCGACCGCTCGGCGACGTACCGGGTCGTGGGGCCGACAGGGTGGCGTCCGCTGCGCTCGAGACCAGCACCGACCACGATCGCGCGCACCTCCGGCCGCACGATCTCGGCGACGAGCGCACGGTTCGCCGGGCCGTCGATCCGACGAAGCGCCACGCCGGCGCGCCGGGCGAGCATGCAGAGTGTGGCGGGGAGCGATGTGCCGGCGTGCAGGGCTTCCACTCCGGCACCGATGATCTCAGCGAACTTGACCCCGGTGCCGAGGACCGAGGACGAGGAATCGTCCTTATCGAGCGCCGCGAGGACCACCGGCACCCGTGGGGGCTCGAGGGCCTGCGGGGGCTCGGGTGACCGGGGCTGCTCGGGGGCCTGCGGGGTCCGTGAGGTCGGTGGGATCTCGGTCATGGCGGGCTCCTCTTGGCGGCCTTCACGGCCGCGCGCGACGGCGACCCGACGGGGACGACCAGCGGCGCTCCTCCGCGATGTTCGATTTCGGTTCCCGCCACGGCGAGCTGGAGGGGGGCACTGGACGCGATGATGACGTCGTCGCGCGACGCGCGCACCTCTACGGGGACCCCCTGGACACGGAAGCGCATCGAGAGCTCGCGCCATGCCGACGGGAGGTGCGGATCGACGACGACCCTGTGCGAGTCGGTGCGAACACCGAGGAACCCGTAGGCGAGCGCCTGCCATACGCCGCCCATCGCGGCAAGGTGCAGGCCCCCGGCGGTCGTCCCGGTCACGTCGTCGAGATCGAGCCTGGCGGCGGTTCGGAAGAGGTGCAGCGCCTCGTCCGGCCGGCCCGCCCGGGCAAGGAGCGTTGCCGAGATGGCTGGAGAGAGCGAGCTGCCGTGCGCGGTCCGGGGTTCGTAGAAGTCGATGCAGCGCTCGAGCGAACCCCGGGGGGGAATTGTCGGCAGCACGTGATGGATCATGAGCACGTCTGCTTGCTTGATGAGCTGGGACGCCCGAACGCGCTCTGGGCCGAGCAGGACGTCGATGGCGACCGGCGGGCGGGCGACGTCCGACACGACGAGCGGCTCCAGCCCGAAGTACCCCGCGAACTGCTCGTAGATGCCCTGCTCGGCAACGAAGCCGTCCACGAGGCGCGCAGCGAGATCACGCCACGCTGCGGTCTCCCCCGCACGCGACCCCGCGCGCGACCCCGCACGCGACCCCGCGCGCGACCCCGCAGGGTCGGCGCTCCCGCCACCCGGCCCCTGTACCTGGTCCAAGAGGTCCGCAGCGCATCGGAGGTTCCAGCGCGCCATCACATTGGTGAATGCGTTGTCGTCGACCACCTCGTGGTACTCGTCCGGGCCCATCACTCCGTAGAGGTGGGCCCGGCCGGCTCGGTCCAGCCGTATGCGGCTCGCCCAGTAGCGAGCGGTCTCGACGACAAGGCCGCGGCCCGGCCCCTCGAGGAAGGCCCCGTCCCCACTCCACTCGGCGTACCGGACCGCCGCCCAGGCCACGTCGGCCACGATGTGCTCCTCATGGGCTCCGGTGAGGATCGGGATCGGCTCGCCGTGCGGACCGTGGACGAGGCGGGGGGTGACGTCGCTCCCGTCCCGCGCCGACTCCCACGGAAACCGCGCACCTGTGCGCCCGAGCGCTGCGGCCTGCGCGCGGGCGGCAGGCAGCCGGCGGATGCGGTACTCGAGCATCGCACGTGCCGCCTCCGGACGCAGCGCGACGAGTGCAGGCAGCACGAACACGTCGGCGTCCCAGAACACATGGCCGTCGTAGGCGTCGCCGGTCAGGCCACGCGCCCCGACCGCCGCTTCGCCGCCGGCGGAAGCCGCCGCGAGCAGGTGGAACACCGAGAAGCGAGCTGCGAGCTCGTCCCTGGCCGCCTCGGGACCTCCGACGATCGTCACCTCGGCTCCTCGCCATCGCTGAGCCCATGCCCTGCGCTGCCCGGCCAACAGGGCATCGAACCCGACGGAGGCAGCGCGTGCGAGCTGCCTCGCCGCACGTCGCTCGGCCGGCGCTCCGTCACGGCCCGTCGACCATGCGCAGAGGCGCTCGAGGGTGACTCGGTCAGCATCCCCTGCCCACTGCTCGCGTGCAGCGACCGCGAGCGTTCCGAGTGCCGAGCCGCTCGACGCGACCGTGGCGCCTCCCTGACGCCGGGTGCGCCCACCTCCTCCGTCGGGAACTTCGAGCACGTCCCCGGGCAAGAGCGCGCCGTCGAACGCCTCGGCGCGCAGCGCCATGGCGTGCAGCTGCTCGCTCGAGACGAAGCGAAGCGAGCGCACACCGGTCTTGGCGTCGACGCGGACGAGGACGCCCGTCCGCAGGTCGACGGCGCCGACCACAGGCTGCGGCGAGTCGTCCGCCACGTTGGCGACCGTCCAGATCGGTCCGCGGACGAGGCGGCTCCGGTCGTCGTAGAGGCCTGCCGCGGCGAACAGCGGAGACGCACGCTGACCCGTGCGCTCGGCCGAGCCGCGTACCCCGACCCTGCCGTTCGCAAGAGTGCCGAGAGCCTCGGTGACCCGCACCTTCGAGGGATCCCGGGGAAGGGGCACCACCCAACGGGGGTCGTCGTCGACGCCGGGCACACGGCGCGCCGCCCGGCGCTCCAGTTGCGCGTCGAGGATCTCGATGAGCCGGAGCTGACCTCCGCCCATCAGCTGCACGCCGGAAGCGACTCCCCCGGTCTGGTCGCCGACCGAGACCGCGACCGCACGGACGAGCTCGTCCACCAGCATCGTCGCGTCGCTGCCGGGCACGCCGCCGAGAGAGCCGAGCTCGTCGCCGGCGACGAGGACGAGCGAGCCGGTCACCCCCTGATCACCGAGCACGCGCGCCGCGAACCGTGCCGAGTCGGACCTGGCGGTGAGCGAGAGCTCGACGTACCTCACGTCAGTCGTGACTCGGACGTCGTCGAGCGCGGCCCGGCGCGCCGCACGCCGCACGCCGCACGCCGCACGAGGTCTACGACCCCGGCCAGCCCCGCGATGTCGGCCTTGGCCAGGCGCGTGTCGAGCGCGGACAGCATCTCGGTCCTCCAGGCCTTCTTCGGGTCCGGCCGATCGGCCTCTGGGATCAGGTCGATCGTGTAGCGGCTCGGTCCGTCAGCAGCCATGTGCACCGTAAGGCCCTTCGCCTCGAACGCAGCGAGGCTGAGGGCCGCTGCGCGCTCGAGCCCAGCAGCCTCTTGCGGCGTCCAGGACTGACGGAAGACGAGATCGATTCCCCGCGTGTTCGCCCGAAACGCCTCTGCCCCATGGTTCGCGCACAGGTAGAGACGACCCGGGCCCGACGGCCGAGCCGCGAGCTGCCCGTCGACGTCGTCCACAGACCTCGCGCTCACCACGAACACGTAGACGCCATAGCGGCAGAGAGCCTCGATCCGCTCGCGCAGGACGCCGGCATCGCTGGCGCGGCCGTCGACCGCGGTACCCTCCCAGTCGAAGAGGATCCCTTCGAAGGTCGTGTCGAGGGTCTCGGGGATCGTCACTCCTCCGCCTCGCAATGGCGCCTCTGGCCTCCGACGACGCCGAAGACACGGTGGGGCGTCACAGACGTCAAGGGGCAGAGGACACTGCCGCGGAGCCCTGACCGGACCGCCCCGCCCTCTCGACCCCCCGAGCGATCACGCGACCGGAAGGGCGCTGTCGCGGTGGGCGTGGGCGATCTCGGCGGTGATCGGGCGGCTCGGGTCGACCAGGTCCCTCGCCAAGTCGACGAGCAGGTCGTCGACAGTGACCATGCCGACGAACTGCCCGTCGCGGACGACTCCGAGCCGGCGGACCCCATGGGTCCAGAAGAGGGCGAACGCCTCGTGAAGATCGGCGTCGGCCTCGATCGAGACGGCGGGCGAGGTCATGACGTCGTCCACGCGGGCGTCGGGGGACGTGCCCGTGGCGAGCACGCGACGGAGGAGGTCGCGATCGGTCAGGATGCCGCGGAGCCTCGCTCCGTCGACCACCGCGAGCGCCCCTACGCCGGTGCGCTCCATGACCTGCGCGGCTTCACGGACGGTCTGCTCGGGCCCGACGCCAATGCCCGATCGGCGAATCGCATCGATCGTTCGCATGGTGGTCCTCCACTTCTGGGGTGGTCGAGCTCTCAGGCTCGGGTGTGCTCGAGGTGCTCGAGGTGCTCGATCGCGGCGTCTGAGCCAGGGAAGAAGAGCGTCTCGTGCCCGCTGTCGCTCCAGCGCACGAGGTACGGGGGACCCCCGTCCGGGCCGTGCACCTCGATCACCTCGCAGTCCCGAACGGGCTCGTCGACCCGGTGGCCATTGATCACGATCCGATCGCCGATGTGTGCGTGCACTGAGCTCTCCTTTCTCTCCTCGGCTCGTCTCTCCTCGCTCGCGTCCAACGCTCAGAGCTTGTACCCGATGCTCCGCAGCAGCTCCCTGCGGGCCGACTCGTCCGCCGCCGTCTCGATGCCGGCCGGAGGCATCCCGTCGATCACGCCGAGCACGGCGCGTCCGAGCTCGGTCTGGGCCACGATGACCTCGACCTGGTTGGACGTAGCGCAGAAGACCGTGACGACCTCGGGAACCAGCTTGACCGCGTTCAGCACGTTGATCGGGAACCCGCCGCGCATGTAGACGACGAAGACGTGACCGGCGGCGATGGCTTCCGCGTTCCTCGTCGCGAGCTCCACAAGCTCGCTGTCGTTGCCTGACCGGCGAATGAGGCATGGCCCGGACGCCTCGGAGAACGCGACGCCGAACCGCAGATGCGGCCCGGCACTCGACATCGCCTCGTGGAGGTCCTCCACCGTCTTGATGAAGTGCGCCTGCCCGATGATCACGTTGACGTGTTCGGCCATCTCGATCGGGACGGCGCTCAGTTCCAGCGCCATCACGCCTCCCGCTGAGCGTCGTCGGCCTGCACGGCCGTCGCAAAGAGCACCAGACCCATCGTCGGGCCGGCGCCCTGGCCGGCGACAGGGCCGAACGTCACACGTCACCGGCTTCTCCGCGCTCGGCATCTCAGCGCTCGGCGTCTCTGCTGGGAACATCCGCGAATCGTCGGTGTTGAAAAGGTCGGGTGCCCCAGAACCCATCCGAGGATCCGAGAAGGACCCGGAAGGAGGCAGGGAGGCGTGACCAGGGATTGGTGAGCGAGGCGTACGGTCGTGGGTCGCTCGTCGTGAGCTGAGCTCGGGACGAGCGGGGCCAGCAATGCGAGGCAGGGCAGTCTTCTCGAAGACGCTGCAGCGGCAAGGGGCCCCGAAGGCTCCGCTGGATTTTCCACGCCGAACTGCTCATGCACAGTTGAGAAGAGGCGCTCGATTCCTGCGAAGGCGCGGGACGGGCGCCTTTTCATAATTTTCGCATCCGTGTGGTCCCTGTTTCGGGTCCGCTCTGTTTCTTGCCCGAATCGTCGACGGCGCACGCGTACCGTCCAGAAAGTGGGACCTGATACCCTCCTGGGTATCAGACTGCGACAACGGGAGGTCGAGAATGTGCCGTGCCGTGAGGTGCAGGACGTGCGGGAAGACGACGTGGGCCGGCTGCGGCCAACACGTCGACCAGGTGATGCGGCGAGTGCCCGCGTCCCAGCGCTGCCCTGGCCACCCCAAGCCGACTGGAAGCCGGCAGTCGGTGCTGCGTCGCCTGTTCTCTCGCTCCTGAGACGACGTCACCTTTCCAGTCTCCCGCGCTGCTCCTTCTCGCTCGTCGGGCCGGGTGAGACAGGAAAGAGCAGGTCGTCGAGTGGTCGGTCGTGGGTGAGCGGGTCGGCCACGTCGGCCAGGAGCGCGCTCACCGTGCACACGCGGAGCTTCTCCGCCTCTTTGACCGGGAGCGTGTCGGTGAGGTGGACGCCACCTGGACCCAGACGCACGATCCGTTCCATCGCGCCAGCGACGAGCGGTCCGTGCGTGGCCACGACGGTCGGGCCGACGACGAGGAGGCGGTCCGCCGCGGACGATGCGACGGCATCGGCGAGCGCGCGAGGGGCGACGGCCTCTCCGGGGTTGCTTCGGAGGTCCTGGCAGGCGTAGCCGAAGTACGGCTCGACGACGCGCTCGCTGACCGGCGGCCCGGTCGACCGGAAGACGAAAACGTCGTCGTCGCCTTTGCGACGACCGGCCGCAGCTCGCCGTCGGGCAACCGTTCGACCTCGCAGGGAGCCAACTCCGTGCCCACCTCCGCGGCGACGGCGCTCGTCAGCGCTGCGGGCACCGAGCCGGACACGAGTCGAGCGGTCATTCGGCACTTCTGCTTGCGCGTTCGAAACGTGTTCCAGCCAGGTTCCAGGTTCCAGGCTCCGAAGGCCTGGGCGGCGCATCGAAAGCGGTGGGGCCAGGCGTGCCTCAAGGGTCGGCAGCTACCCGGGCCTCCCACAGGGCCGTTGGTCCCCACGCGGTGCACCTGCCAGGGTCCGTGGAGACCTCGCGGCCATTCTTGGGCCCATCGACCCTGGCGCCGAGCGTCGGCCCGGGGGAAGGTGGCAGCGGAGGTGGCGATCATGTTCGAAGATCGCGTCGACGCGGGCCGGCGGCTCGCGGAGAGGCTCATCCATCTTCGAGGCGACGGCGTCGTCGTGCTCGGCCTCCCCCGGGGTGGGGTGCCGGTAGCCTTCGAGGTCGCCAGCGCGCTCGGGGCGCCGCTCGACGTCATCATCGTCCGCAAGCTCGGCGTGCCGTTCCAGCCGGAGCTTGGGATGGGAGCCATCGGCGAGGGCAACGTGCGCGTGGTCGACGAAGACGTCATCCGGCGTGCAGGGATCACGCAGGCAGAGATCGCGGCCGTCGAAGCGCGCGAACGGACGGAGCTGGAGCGACGGGCGCAGCGCTTCCGCGGCGACCACCCCCCGGTCCCGCTCTCGGGCCGCACGGCAGTAGTCATCGACGACGGCATCGCGACCGGGTCGACCGCTCGGGCCGCGTGCCAGGTCGCGCGAGCCCAAGGCGCGGCCAAGGTGATCCTCGCGGTGCCGGCCGCGCCACGAGGCTGGGAGTCGCGGATCGGCTCGGATGCCGACGAGCTGGTCAGCCTCGCCACGCCCGAGTCGTTCTTCGCGATCGGCCAGTTCTACGACGACTTTTCCCAGACCACCGACGAAGAGGTGGTCGACCGCCTTGAGCGAGCGCGCCTCGGCACCCCCGCGGCCGCGCCGTCGAGAGCGGGAACGTACGATCCGCCGACGCGCGACGAGGACGTCGAGGTCCAGGCCGGCTCCGTGCGTCTGGCAGGGCACCTCGCGCTCCCCGAGCACCCTATCGGGGTCGTGTTGTTCGCCCACGGCAGCGGCAGCAGCCGCCACAGCCCCCGGAACCGCTACGTCGCCGGCGTGCTCGAGCAGGCGGGGATCGGCACCCTGCTGTTCGACCTGCTCACCGCGGAGGAAGAGCTCGACCGGGCGAACGTGTTCGACATCCCGCTGTTGGCTCGGCGCCTCTCGGAGGTCACCCGCTGGCTGCGAGGCCAACCTGACCGCGTGAGCCTCCCGATCGGGTACTTCGGGGCGAGCACCGGGGCCGGCGCGGCCCTGTGGTCGGCCGCGGAACCGGGCGCGGGCGTCGCGGCTGTCGTCTCCAGAGGTGGGCGTCCGGACCTCGCCGCACCACGCCTCCCCCGGGTCACCGCCCCGACGCTCCTCGTCGTGGGCGGACGCGACGAAGTCGTCTTCGCCCTCAACCGCGACGCGCAGAGTCAGCTGACCTGCAAGAGCAGCCTGGTCGTCATCCCCGGAGCCTCCCACCTCTTCGAGGAGCCCGGCACCTTGCGCGCGGCCGCAGAGGCCGCCCGAGATTGGTTCGCCGGCCATTTCGGCTCCGTCCCGGAGCGTGCGGGCTGACTGGCACAGAGAGGTCGCACGGGCACGAGAGCGGGGCTGATCGGCGGGAATACCCCGGCAGGTATGGTCGTTGTGCTTGGTCGGAGCTGCGAGGCAGCTCTCGGAGCAGGTCCGAGGCGGCCGTTCCAACAGCCGGCCCGAGAGAGGGCCGAGAGGGAGGCACCATGGCTACGGTGGCGTTGAACAACGAGAACTTCGAAGAGACCGTGAAGTCGAACGAGACGGTGCTCGTCGACTTCTGGGCCAGTTGGTGTGGGCCGTGCCGCATGTTCGCCCCGGTCTTCGAATCGGCGTCGGTCGAGCATCCTGACATCGTGTTCGCGAAGGTCGACACCGAAGCCGAGCAGGAGCTCGCTGCGCGCTTTGGGATCATGTCGATCCCCACGCTCATGGCATTTCGCGACAACATCTTGCTGTACGCCCAGCCCGGAGCGCTGCCTGGTCACGTCCTCGAAGAGCTGATCACCAAGGTGAAGGAGCTCGACATGGACGACGTTCGCCGCCAAGTCGAAGAACGGGCAGGCGCCGCGTCGTAAGCGCCGGCGCTGGAACGCTGGCTACCCGGACGCATCGCTCAGGATGATCGCCCGACGACTCGGCATGCGCCATGATCGCCCGGTGACTGCGGCACGCGCCATGATCGCCCGGTGACTGCGGCACGCGCACCGAGAAGCCACGACCTCCCGTCCGCCAGATCGGTCCTGGCGGTCTGCGCGCACCCCGACGACGAGAGCTTCGGCTTGGGAGCCGTGCTCCACCGCTTCGTCGAGGGCGGCGCCCAGGTGGCCTTCCTCTGCTTCACCCGAGGCGAGGCGTCCACCCTGGGCACCCCCGGACCTGCGCTGGGTGAGCTGCGTCGCGCCGAGCTCACGCGTGCGGCCGCTGAGCTCGGCGTACGCCGGGTGGAGCTACTCGAGCATCCCGACAGCTCGTTGGCCTCCGAACCGCTCGAGGTGCTGGCCAGAGAGGTGGCGGACATGACCGCCGAGGCCGAGGCCGATCTCGTGGTCGTCTTCGACGACGACGGCGTCACCGGGCATCCCGATCACCGGCGCGCCACCGAGGCAGCTCTTGCCGGCGCGCCGGAGCTGCCCGTGCTGGCGTGGACTCTGCCCCGCCAGGTTGCCGACACGCTGAACGACGAGCTCGGCACGTCGTTCCGGGGGCATGACGAGCACGCGATCGACATCGTCCTGCACGTGGACCGCACCATCCAGCGCCGCGCGATCGCCTGCCACGAGAGCCAATGCGACGGCAACCCTGTGCTGGCGCGTCGCCTCGCCTTGCTCGGGGACGACGAGTGCCTCCGCTGGCTCCGTGCACCTGGGTGCGGCATGCCTACATACGGGTAGGGGTATATAGTGAGAAGATCGACCCTGACCATCGATCCTGAACCTGCACGGAGGAGACCGATGAACGTTGGCCCCGGAGCAGTGCCCGAGATCACCGCCACAGAGCTGGCAGCAGTGCTCGGGACCCCCGACGCCCCAGAGCTGCTCGACGTCCGAGAGCCAGAGGAGTTCGACGCGTGGGCGATGGCCGGCGCGCGCAACGTCCCCCTGGCGCGATTGGCGACGGAGATCGACGACGTCGTGGGGGATCGCGAAGTCGTCGTGATCTGCGCGAGCGGCTCGCGGTCCGCGCGAGCGGTCGTGGCGCTGCGCTCGGCGGGGATCCCGGCACGCAACCTGGCAGGCGGGATGCTCGCATGGGCCGCCGTCTACGACACCGCGATCCTCGAGCTCGGCGCGGCGCGCGTCGTCCAGGTCCGCCGCCGGGGCAAGGGCTGCCTCTCCTATGTCGTCGGCGCGAAGAACGAGGCGTTCGTGGTCGATCCTTCGCTCGACGTCGAGCACTACCTCGGCGTGGCCGAACAGCACGGATGGCGGATCACCCGGGTGTTCGACACCCACTTGCACGCCGACCACCTGAGCGGCGTCCGCGCGCTGGCCTCGGCGACGGGAGCCTCGGTGCACCTGAACCCTGCCGACGGCTACCGCTTCCCCTTCGAGCCGCTCGACGACGAGCAATGGTTCAGCCTCGGGGGCCAAGAGCACTTCGTCGTGACGGTCCTGCGCTCCCCCGGCCACACGCCGGGCTCGACGATCTACGAAGTGGGCGGCCGCGCGCTGCTGACCGGCGACACCCTGTTCGTCGACGGCGTGGGCCGCCCGGACCTCGCGGACCATGCGGAAGCCTTCGCCCGTGAGCTCCACCGATCCTTGCACACCAAGGTGATCGCGATGCCGGTGGACGCGACCGTGCTTCCCGCCCACTACGGCGAGACGGTCGCCGTCACGCCGCACAAGGTCGTCGGTGCGTCGCTCGGAGAGCTCCGCTCCTCCCTTCCTCAGCTCTCGTGGCCCGAGGACCGCTTCGTGGAGTGGGCGTCCAGCCGGGCCCGGCCGCGACCGCCCCACTACCGCGAGATCGTCAGCGTGAACGCCGGCGCCGCTCCGGCTCCGCTCGTCGACGACCTGCGCCGGCTCGAGCTCGGACCGAACCGCTGCGCCGCGTGACGTGCACGTCGGCGACGCTCACGCCAGGCGCGTGAACATCCGCTGCAGCTCCTCCAAGGGGTAGCCCTGCTCGGCGGCCTCCACAGGATGCTCGATGCAGAACGTGAGGCCCGCCGCGATGATCTTGAACCCGACCTGCTCGAGCGCTTTGGTCGCGGCGGAGAGCTGCGTCACGATGTCCTTGCACTCGCGGCCTTCGGCGAGCATCCGGTCGACCGCCTCGACCTGACCTGCCGCTCGATGCAGACGCCGGCGCGCATCCTTCACCACGTCATCAGGCAGTTCCACTCCGGCCTCCTCGCATCGCACTCAGGCCCCCACGTGGTGATCATACCTACTGGGGTATTGGCAGCTGGCCGATCGACAGCCTTCGACTCCGTGACCTTCGGCCCTATCAGGTCTCGGGCTCTTCCTGCGACGCTGGTCGTAGCGGGCCGTCACCATGCAGGCAACCCGCACCGGGAAGGAGGAGCAGCCATGCAACCGCAGACCGGCGCCGCAACCGAGACTCCTGAACGACACGAGCCGACCCTCCATGAACTCGCCGAAGCTCTGGCGCACCACGTCGCGGCGAACGGAACGGTGCGGCCAGGTGTCGACGCCCAGCTCGTCGCCGAGAACGGATGGCACGGACGGCTGATCGACGTCCTTGGCATCCTCACCGAGGACACAGCGCGCATGGGCTACCTGGCGGGGGGCCGCAAGCCCGAGGAGCTGCTGACATGGCTCCCGCTCTGGGCCGACTCGCCGTACTCCCTCGAGCAGATCCGCACCATCGTGACGAGCGCCGGCTGGGACCCCGAGCCGTTCGGGGTCGTCGTGCGCAACGGCCTCTTGGAGCGGCTCGTCTACCGCCCCGACGGGTCGTTGCGACGCGTCCACGGTGAGCTCGCCGGAGCCTGGCTGAGCGACCAGTTCGCGTTGGCGGACGACGAAGAGATCCTGCGCGCCGCGCGTGCGGTGATCGGCGGGGACCAGACCTGAAAGGCCCCGCGGATTGCCCCTCCCGGGGCATTCGGCAGGCGTCGCCGCACCGGCTGCGCGCGCTCTCGTGCGCCGCGACACCCAGTCCGCCCTCTACGACGTGGCTACGACCCAGACCTCCACGGGTTCGGTCGACGGGTCCAACGACTCCTAGAACGCGACGGCCGGGTTCGGGCTGTTGGGCGGCATGATGCGACGCGCTGGTCGACCAGCACGGGCTCCTCGTGCTGCTGGACCCGCTCTACCGCTTCGAAGGACGCTCACGGGCGACTCGCTCAGTCCGCGTCCTCTGCCCGCACGGCGATCGCGAGAAGCCGGGAGCTGACGGAGCTGGGCGGATGGCTGGTCGCCCAGATCGCCCGTATCGTCCGTTCGAGCCTGAGGTCTGCGCAACTGATCGCGACGAGGCCCCCGTCCCGTAGCTCGGCGCGAACCGCGAGCGCGGAGACCACCGCGGGCGCCGTGCCGCTCATGGCCGCGGCCTTGATCGCGGTCGTGGAGCCGAGCTCCATGGCCGCAGTGACACCAAGGCCGCGGGTCGCCAGCGCGTCGGTCAGCACCTCTCTCGTGCCCGACCCCGGCTCACGTAGGACGAGCGGCGTGCCCGCCAGCTGGCTGGCGGTGATCGGCCGGCGGCGACGGCTCCAGGGATGTCCGGCACCGACCACGATCACCAGCTCGTCGGCGAGCAGTCCCCGGGACCGGAGTCGTCCGGGGGGTCGGGGGCCTTCGATGAACCCGAGATCTGCCTGCCCGCGGGCGACCAGGCCCGCGACGTGGACGGTGTTGCCCATCTCGAGCGAGACCCTGGTGCTCGGGATCTCCGCCGAGAGCCGATGAAGCCACCGCGGCAGGAGGTACTCGGCGACGGTGAGGCTCGCAGCCAGGCGAAGCTGGGAGTGGCGATCTCTGCGCAGGGCCGCCGCGCCGGCGAGCAGCGTGCGCATGTCGCCGAGGACGGCCACAGCCCATTCCGCGGTGGCCATGCCCGCGGGAGTGAGCCGGGCTCCCCTGGTCGAGCGATCCAGGAGGGGGATGCGCAGCAGCCGTTCGAGTGCCCGAAGCCGCATGCTGGCTGCGGGCTGAGAGACGCCGTGCGCGGCGGCTGCGGCGCTGATGGACCCGAGCTCTCCGACGCTCACCAGCAGATCGAGCGAGGGCAGGTCGGGGTACGGCTCGGGGAGCGGCACGAGCCGACCATAGAGCCTGGCCGCTCGCCGGGCCGGTGCCCCGGCGGCGGCGTCAGAGCGTGCCGGTCATGGCCTGCAGCCCGAGGCTCGCCAGACCGACCGTGAGCCAGAGGATCGCACCGAGCACCAGCGGCCGGGCACCGGCTCGACGGATGTGGCCCACGTCGGTCGACAGCCCGATCGCCCCCAGCGCCGCGGTGATCATCCAGATCGAGAGCTCCGACATCGGGTGGTGCCAGCTGGCCGGCACCAAGCCGACCGTGTTGGCCGCGACGGCGGCGACGAAGACGACGATGAAGAACGGCAGGACACGGCGAAGGTCGACCCGCCTCCCCGATGACGCATCGCGCGTCGCACCGCTGCGCCAGCCCCTGAGCGACGCCAGGGCGAGGCTGATCGGGATGATGGCGAGCGTGCGGGTGAGCTTCACGATCACGCCGTACGACGCGGCCGCGTGGCCGTAGGTCGTGGAGGCGGCGACGACCGAGGACAGGTCGTTGATCGCGGTGCCGGCCCACAGCCCGAAGGTTCGTTGCGAGAACCCGAAGGCGTGGCCGATGAACGGGTAGAGGAGCACCGCGACCACGTTGAACGTGAATATGGTGGCGATCGCGTAGCTGACGTCGGCCTCGTCCGCGGAGATGACCGCGTCCGTTGCCGCGATCGCCGACGCGCCGCAGATGGCGGTGCCGACCCCGATCAGCGTGCGCAGGTCTGCGGGCAGCCGGAGCAGGCGACCAGCCAGCCAGGCCATCGCGAGGGCCGCGACGAGGGTGCCGACGAGGACCGGCAAGGAGCCGGTGCCGGTCGAGACGACCTGGCCAAGCGAAAGCCCGAAGCCGAGCACGACGATCGACCCTTGGAGCACCTTCTTCGCGGTGAAGGAGATCCCGGGCAGAAGACGCGGCGAGGGCCTCTTCACCAAGGAGATCACGATCCCGCAGAGGATCGCGATCACCGGCGCGCCCACGACGGGAACGAGCCCGCCGAGCAGCGTGGCGACCAGCGCGATCGCAGCGGTGACGCCGGCTCCCGGGAGGAGCGCCCACGCGCTGCCCGCCATGCTCTCCCACGGGGTCGCCCGCGTGAGCGCCACCGCGGCGGCGCTGCTGCTGGCGATCTCGATTCGCGCACCATCCATCTCCACGTCGTGGGCTGCCGGCACTCGGCACCTCCTTTCCGGCGCCAGTGTCCGCCCGACGACGATGTCCGTGAAGCGGTGACCTGCTGATACACCTCTCAGCTGCGCTTATGGCCGGTCAGCTGCGCGTATGGCCGGCGCCTGCTGCGCCTGAGATATCGGGAAGCCCATCGACCACCCGCGCGGGCTCGGAGGCACAGAAGCGCTACGGTACCGAGACGGCACTGCCGGCAGGGAGGTGGGTCAGGGCGAGGAGACGCTGATGGACGAGGATCGGCTTGCGACACGAACGGTGGCGCGGCCGCGGTTCAGCGTCGTCATTCCCGCGCTGAACGAGGAGCGGTACCTGGCGGACTGCCTGCGTTCCCTCGCCCGGCAGGACTTCGCCGGCGAGGTCGAGGTGATCGTCGTCGACAACAACAGCACCGACCGGACCGCGGCGATCGCCCACTCCTTCGGCGCTGTGGTCGTCCACGAAGCGCGCGCTGGCGTGTGCTGGGCCCGCCAGCGCGGCACGGCCTTTGCCCGAGGCGAGATCGTCGTGTCCACCGATGCAGACACGGTCTTCGATCCGGGCTGGCTCGCCCGGATCGACCGTGCGCTCGAGCAGCATCCCTCCTGCGTCGCCGTCGCGGGTCCGTGCCGCTTCGCTGCGGGAAGCCCGTCCTGGGCGGCGGCGTACCCACGCGTCCTGTTCGGCGCGGTCGCCCTCGTCCAGCGGATGACCGGGCACGTGTTCTACGTCACGGCGACGAACCTCGCGTTCCGCCGCTCCGCGTGGCCTGGCTACAACACCCAGATGACCCAGGGCGGCGACGAGCTCGACCTGTTACGCAGGCTCCAGCGACAGGGACCGGTGGTCTTCGACGGGCACAACCCCACGTACACGTCGCCTCGCCGCCTCAACCAGGGTCTCGCCTACAACCTCGTCGTCACCTTCTTCGTGTACTACCTGCTCGCCTACTGGCTGAACCGGGTCAGCGGGCGTCCGCTGCTCGGCACCGCACCGGCGTTCCGCCACGACACCCGGTCGCGGTCGGCCGTGCTCTGGGTCGGCCGCGTGCTCTTCACCTCCACGATGCTCGCCCTCGGCTTCGTCCTGTTCCGGACCGGCATCTACGTGGTGGGCCTGATCTGATGCCAGGTGGCGCTCCGGGAGCCGGCTGGCGGCGGCTCGGGGCCCGAGGGATCGCACCTGCAGCGATCGGCATTGCGGCAGCGTCCTATTGGACGTTCATGTCTCCGTACTCGCAGCTGCTCGGCCCGTTCCCATACCGGTTCTCGACGACCGAGCCCGTCGTCGCGTTGACGTTCGACGACGGGCCCAACGAGCCCTACACGTCCCAGATCGCCGACGTCCTCGGCGCGTCCGGCGCCCGCGCCACCTTCTTCGCGGTCGGTACATGCGTCGAGCGCGATCCCGAGCCGGCCCGTCGCCTCGCTCGGGACGGGCACGTGCTCGGCAGCCACGGCTACTCCCACCGGCTCGACCGGTGCGTCGGTCTCGAGGTGCTGCGAGATGAGGTGAGCCGGGCCGAGGCAGCGTTCAGCCGCCACCTGGGGCTCCGGCCGGTCCTCTTCCGGCCGCCGTGGCTCCTGCGGACGCCGGGCCTGTTCACCATCGCGCACGAGCAGTCGCTGCGGCTCGTCTCAGGCGAGTTCGCCCACGTGCTCGAGGTGCTCCAACCTTCCCCCGAGCGCATCGCACGGCGAGCGGTAGCCAAGGCACGGCCGGGCAGCGTGCTCATCTTCCACGACGGCGTCGAAGCGAAAGGCGGCGACCGCTCGGCCACCGTTGCCGCCGTCGAGCTCGTCGTCGCCGAGCTCTCCGCCCGCGGCTACGGGTTCACCACCGTCGACCGCCTGCTCGGCATCGACCCCTACCGATGATCGGGTACCTCGCAGGCATCGGCGCGACCGGAGCTCGCATCCGCCAGCTCCCATGAAGAGAACGCGCCGCGCCGGACGCGGCCGTCCGCGCCGTGCTCGGCGTCCCGGTTGCCTTGGCCGTGCTCGCCGCCTTGACCGGGCGGAAGCGTGCTCGGCGCACGCCCGGACCGGACAGGTGGACGTCCGGCCGGCCTCGCGGACAGCACCGTTGAGGAGTCCCGGGCTTCGCGCGCCCAGCTTCAGGAGGCCCGCTACTCGAGGTCCACTTGCTCCAGGCCCGCCGACGCCGCACCCGGTGCTGCATCAAGCGCACGAGCCGGCAGCGCCTCCGCCACCGGTGCCGGCCGGGGCGGCCGAAGGGAGAAGAGCAGGCCGTACACCAGCGCGTTCGCGATCTGGAGCAGCCCCGCCAGCTCGAACGGTGCTGCCAGGCTGACCTCGTCGAACAGGTAGCCGGCGGCCGCCTGGCCGGCGGCCATCGTCGCCTGCGCCGGAAGGTTGGAGAGTGCAGCGACGCTTGCCCGCTCCTCGGGATGCGCCATGTCCTGGGTGAACGACTGGCGCAGGGGCAGGCCGACCCGCTGCACCAGCATGCGCACGAAGAAGACGGCGCCGGCGATCCAGAACGCCGGCGCGAGCACCATCGGGACGAGCAACGCCCCGCCGACCGCCCGCACCACGACGATCGCCCGCACGGTCCCGAGCCAGCGGGCCACACGGGCGGCAACGAGGGCGGACACGAGCGACCCCAGGTTGACGATGGCGAAGAGCACGCCGATCGTCCCGGGAGCCGCCCCGTAGCGGCGGTACAACCAGTAGCTCATGAAGGGCCCGAACAGTCCGATCGCCGCCCCGTTCGTGCCGTTGGTCACCCAGAATCGCCACAGTGCCGGCCACGAGCTCCTGGGCCACCTGAACCGCGGGCCGCGACCTGTCGCGACATCCTCGCGCTGGCGCGACGGCTCCTCGAGCAGCAGGGCGAGCAGCCCGGCCACGACCGCAAGGCCGGCGGCGATGAGGAACGCCGGACGGTACGCGGCGGTCGCCTCCGCCGCGGTCATGTGACGCGTCGTGCGGACGACCTCGGCCGCCAGGCCTCCGACGAGGGCGCCGAGCGAGGAGGCGAAGGCGATCCGGCCAAAGGCGACCGCCCGCCGATCCCCGGTCACGCTGTCGGCCACCAGCGCGGACTCGGCCGGTTGGTACGGACCGACGTTGCCCGCGCCAGCCCCGGCGCCGCGCCCGAAGGAACCGAGCGCAGCGGCGACGAACAGCACGGCGGTGACCCTGACCTCGGCATAGACGACGCCGGCGCAGGCGGCGACGAGGGGGACGACGACCAGGAAGGGCTTGCGCCCCCAACGGTCGGCGAGCAGGCCGACACCGGCGCTCATGAGGGCCGAGGCCGCCGTCACGGCGACGAAGAGCACCCCGATCTCGATCGCGGAGAACCCGATGGCCGCCAGGTAGAGCGCGGTGACGACCGACGCGATCGCCCGCCCGAGGCTCATCCCCACCCGGGCAGCGAGGATCACCCGGAGGTTGCGATCGGCCCATTTCGGCACGATCGCCTCCCAGATCCTTCGCATCGTTGCGCGTCCTTCCTGCAGGCCGCCGGCGCGGGTCGACCGGGGCGGCCCCCCGAGCTCACTCGTGCAGGCCTACTCCTAACGTTAACGGCAACAATTGCGTCGACTTCACCACGACCGCCTGCAGGTGGACGCGCAGCCCGTTCGCCTGGAGGAGCTCCGGGCGGGGCTGGACGGCGCACCGTGTGCTCCGGCGCGCGACGGAGCCGGCACGCGGCTGCTCGTCGCGGGCCGGTCGCGAGCGGAGCGCCGAGGACGCGGCGTGCGAGCCACCGTTCACCAGCGACCTTCTCAGCCGGCGTCGCCGGGCGCCCTCCTGGCGGCTCTCGCCGGATCGGCCAGGCGGAAGTAGACGTCGAAGACCGGGTCGGGCACACCACGCAAGCTGACCCAGTACAGCCGGGCGAAGCCCATCTTCATCAGGTGCTTCATCCGGCTCGGCGGCGACGGCACCACCGGTGCACGGTAGGTCCCGGCGACGAAGGTGGCCCCGGCCCCCGGCGACGTCGAACGGGCAGTGCGTGCGACCCTCGAAGACCGCCGGTGCCCCGCTGAGCGTCCTTGCCACCACCTTCGCTTCGAGGTGCGCGCCGACACCGGACTTCGAAGTGGGGAGGCTCGTCGCGTCCCCGCCGACGAACGGCGGGATGACGATCGGCAGGTCGCACTCGATCACGTCACCCTCGATCGACGTCAGCGTCCGGGTGTCCGGGTCGATGTGGTCCAGGTCGAAGAAGGTCAGCACCTCGATGCTGCGTTCCTTCAGGATCGGCTCCACGATGCGGTTCATCGGCTCCGCCGGGTACGCCCTCGGGTAGCGGGTGAAGAACACGAGACGGCTCTTGTGCCGGATGTCGCGCGCTCGGAGCAGCTCGTCGACGAGCAGGATGCCTTCGAGGGGCGAGGGGGGCACTTGCAGATCGGCGTCGCCTGGCCCAGCGCGATCGTGCCGCCGCTGAACCCGCTGAGGGTCTGCCACAGCTGGCGAGCGTGCTCCAGCGACGAGTGGTAGTTGCCCACCTCTTCGCCCACCTGCGCGAGGCCCGGGATCTGGGACGGGTCGGTGCCGATACCGGTGGCCACGACCAGCTGGTCGTAGGCGAGGCGCTGGCCACCTGCGGTCTCGACCCCCTTCTCGCGAAGGTCGACACGAGCAGCCGAGTCCTGGAGGAAGTGGACGCGGCGCTTGAGCAGCCTCCGCTCCTCGCGCACGAGCCGGCTCCGTTCGCCCTTGAAGGCGACGTAGAGCAAGCCGGGCTGGAACAGGTGATCGGGGGAGGGGCTGACGACCGTGGTCTCGAACGCCGATCCGAGGCTGTTGGCGACGATGGTGCCGCCGCTGCCGCCGCCCAGTACGAGCACTCGCTCGGTCATCTCACCGCTGCTGTATCTCGACGGCGACCACGATCTTCCCGTCCTGCTCCTCGAGCGAGACGATCGGGTTGCCGGTCTTCTCCGACCATGCACGCGTGTCCGCCGTCACTTCACCCCCGGGTCGGTGGCCCAGAGCTCGATGACGTCGCCAACCTTCGACCGCCTGTAGGCCATCGCCAGGTCGGTGATCGGACCCGGGCAGGTAGAGCCCTGGGAGTCCACGAGCGTGTGCGCCGGCTGAGTTGCGTCCATCGTGCCTCCTCTCGAGCGGGACCGCGTGGTCGACGCGTACCGAGAACTGCAGATACCTGGTCCTCGGACGAAGCACGGTCGTCAGATGAAGAAGGTCTCGCCGGCCTCTGCGGTCTGCAGGAAGGTCGCCGCGCCGAGGACGTCGTCCACTAGGTCGTTGAAGTCGTCGGCTTCTAGGCCCATGACTCCGCTCATCATCGAGTAGGCGTAGACCTTGGCGCCGAGCTCATTCGCCTGGCGCAGCATGTCGTCCCACGGCGCGACGTGCTTCGCGCTCATTCCCCGAGCGACCGCCGGAGCCAGCGAGACGAGCTCCGCAGGGAAGGGCAGCCCGTGCCGCTCCTTGGTAAACGCGTGCAGCGCGAACCCGGTGACGAAGACGCGCACCTCCATCCCCATGGCAGCCCCCGCTTGAGCGAGCACGGCCAGAGGGATGAACTTGTCCGCAGTCCCACTGAACATGACGATCGAGACCTTGTCGCTGGCCGGACGCGCCCCCACCGCCTCGGCCGTCGCGCTGAGGGCCGTTTCGGTCATGGCAACCTCCTTCTCCCCGGCAAGGCTGGGCCGGCGGTCGCGCCGCGACCAAGGACCTTGGTCCCGATCCGTGCGCGTCGGCGAGCGTTCGACCGTCGCTTCGGCCGAGACGCGAGAAGAGGGCGGCTATGCCGCAGTTCGGACGGCGTCGGCGAGGACTTCGGCCGCGCCTCGAGCCCGGGCTGCCCACCACTTCCCCACAGGCTCCAACGCGCCACGGTGCCAACGGCCGTGGAGACCGGACCACTCCGCTGCAAGCGCAGCGAGCCAGGTGAGCACGGCTGCAGGATCCTGGTCGAGAAGCCCTTCGAGCGCGAAGCGACGCTCGCCCCGCCGCACACCCAGCCCGAGGTCCCCGCCGGCTCGGACGAGGTCTGCCTGAGTGATGACCATGCCGCTGCGCGCCGGGGTGAGCACCGCGTCGACGAGCTCCCGGCGGGATCCGATGCCCAGGGGGGGCGGCGCATCGCAGAGGGCGGTGGGGAGCTCTGCGCGCGCCGGCAAGGCGTCCGCCTCAGCGGAGAGGACGTCGAGGGCGAGGCTGGCCCACGCACGATGAAACCCGTCACCCACCCGGTCGACGGTGGCGAGGTGCACGGGCACCCAGGGTGCGAGATGCTCCCAGAGCAGCCCGGCGCGCGCACTCCTGACGGCTGATCGGCGACGGTCGTCGAGCGGGAAGGCCAGCTCCTCGACCCCCAGGAAAGCGTAGAGCTCGAGCAACGTGCGGAGATGGTCCGGCTCGGTCGGCGGGACCATTCCCAGAGCCCGCCAGAACCCGGCAACCCTGTCGCCGGCGTCGCCGCCGATCATGCCCTCCGCTCCAAGGTGGACCGAAGCGTAGGGATGGGTCTCCAGCACGAAGACCTCGGTGTGCGCAGCCGCGTCGGGTGGAGGGGGAAGCCCGACCAGGCGGCACACCTCGGCCTCCGGCGACGGCCCGGCCAAGGCTGCGAGCGCGCGCGCCAGCTCCGGCCGGGTGACGGTGCCGCTCACCGCGGCGTCACCACTGGCATCGTGAACGCCGACGCGGACGGCTTGAGCGGGCGCATGAGCCAGCTGGGACGGCGGGTGGCGTCGGGGGAGACCTCCGCAGCACCCCGGGTCATCTCCAGCCACTCTGCGTAGACCGCGCGCGCCTTGGCGGTGTCGACAGCCACGTCGCCCACGGCGTCACCAGGCAGCGCGCGGCGAACCCTGACCGCCTGGTGCCAGCAGTGCATCCCCGAGATGGGGTCAGGGTGGACCGGAAAGGTGAGGTTCTGGTGCACGCCGATCTCGGTCCACCACATCCTGGCCGTGTCTGGGTCCGACGACGCATAGGGCTGCGGTCCGTGCTGGACCTGCATCGCCCAGCTCGTCCCGTCGTTGCGCAGCGCGACCGTCGACATGGCTTGCCCCTGACCACCGGTCTGGCCCTCGGGCCTCCAACGGCCCATGTGGTGGCTGCAGGCCACCACCCCGGGTCGGATGCCCTCGGTGACCCAGGCCTTGGCCACGAAGTGGCCGATCGCCGTCTCCACTCTCACGAGGTCGCCGGTCATGAGCGGCCGGCGGTCCCCGGGCGGGCCGTCACCCGGGTCCCCCGCGCCGAGCCGGGCGGCGTCGACGGGGTGCACCCACAGCGGGTTGGTGTGGGCGAGCTCGTCGAGCCACTTGGCATTGGCCGACCGGGTGTGGATGTGGGTGGGGAGCCGGAAGGTCGAGATGAGCACCAGCTCGTCGGGCTCGAGCGCTGAGGGGTGGACATGGCTTCGGATGTACCCGGGCAGTGCGTGCTCGGGCCAACCCCATGCGGCGAGCGTCGACGAGTAGAACTCGAGGCGCCCCGAGGGCGTCGGGAAGCCGCGGCGCACGGCCTTGTCGCCGTCGACCACGACCCCGACCGGGCGCCTGCCGCCGGGACCTGGCGACGGCGAGCTCGTCGGGGCGATGTTGGGTGAACGCGGCGGCGGCGCTGCGGAGAAGACGCGTCCGAACCCCTCGACGGCGACGTCGGCGAGCTCTTCCTCAGGGACCACCTCCTCGTGACGCTGGCCGACCTTGCGGCTGATCTCGAAGGCGCCGTGCCGGCGCATGTAGTCGAGCGGGGTGAGCCCCTCCGCCGCTGCGGCCTCGGGCAGCCCGGGCACCGAGTGCTCGAACATCCAGCCGTAGTACTCCTCGACCGTCAGCTTCGTGCCGGGGCGGGCCTTCGACTCGTGGTACTGACGGATCCCGAGGGCGCCGTCGGGGTCGATGCGCCACGACAGCTCGATCCACAGCTCGTTCTCCTCCCACACCTCCCCGGGGTTGGCACCGCGAGTGTCGTCGACCAGCTGGCCGAGCCGGCGCCGCGCCTCGCGCAGGACCGGCTGGCGGAATCCGATCCACTGCCCGTCGTACTGCTCGTAGGAATGGGTGTCGTGGCGCTCCGGGGAGTGCCCCACCGGCAGGACGTAGTCGGCGAAATAGGCGGTCTCGTTCCACGTCGGCGTGAGGGCCACGTGGCAGCCAACGAGCGACTCGTCGGTGAGCACCTCGACCCAGGACATCCCGTCGGGGTTGGTCCACACCGGGTTGTAGACGCGCGTGAAGTACACGTCGAGCTTCCCCCGCCCGTCTTTCAGGAAGTGCGGCAGGAGGAACGACAGCTCGTTCTGGGCAAGCGGGTACTCCGTCGGCCAGGTGAGCTCGTTCCAGACCTCGGGGTGCGGGGGGACGTGGATGGGGCGAGGCACGAACTTGTTCCAGGCGTTCGGGAAGGTCCCGCCCTCGGTCGCCACTGCGCCTAGGAGGGCCGAGATCATGAAGACCGTCCGGCTGACCTGCCAGCCGCCCAGGTTGCCGGCTGCCGCGGAGCGCCAGTTGTGGGCGGCGAAGCGGGTGCCCGCCGACGCGACCACCTCTGCGACCTCGCGCAGGGTGCCGGCGTCGATCCCCGACTCGGCTGCTGCGAGCTCGAAGGTGAACCCTTCGTACTCTGCACGCAGCGCCTGCTCGAACGCCTCGAACGTGACCGGCAGGTCGGGCCGGCAGGCGGTCAGGTACTCCTCCCAGTTCCACCACCGGCGCACGAAGTCGGCGTCGTAGGACCCGGTTTCGAGCAGGTGACGGCAGATGGCGAGGTTGATGGCCGCCTCGCTCCCGGGCTGGGGGGCGAGCCAGTAGTCGGCATGGGTGGCCGTATTGGAGAGCCTGGTGTCGAGCACGATGACCTTCGCCCCCTCCGCCCGCGCCTCGATGATGCGCTGAGCGTGGGGATTGAAGTAGTGACCCGTCTCGAGGTGCGAGCTGATGAGATAGATCACCTTCGCGTTGGCATGGTCGGGGCTCGGGCGGTCGATCCCCATCCAGAACTGGTAACCGGTGCGCCCTCCGCTCGAGCAGATGTTCGTGTGGGAGTTGTGGCCGTCCACACCCCAGCTCGCCAGCACCCTCTCGGTGAAGCCGTCCTCCCCGGGTCGTCCGAGGTGGACCATGATCTCGTTGCGGCGCTCCTCTTCGATCGCCCGGCGGATCCGTCCCGCAAGGTCGTCGAGCACCTCGTCCCACGACACCCGCTCCCAACGCCCCCCACCCCTCGCGCCGACCCGACGCAGCGGGTACAGCACCCGGTCGGGGTCGGTCACCTGGTTGATCGTCGCAGGTCCCTTGGCGCAGTTGCGCCCCCGCGAGCCGGGATGCTCAGGATTGCCCTCGAGCTTCCGTATGGTGAGCGTGTCCCGGTCGACGTAGGCGAGCAGCCCGCAGGCCGACTCGCAGTTGAAGCAGGTGGTGGGGACGAGGAGGTAGTGGCGCTCGGAGCGCTCGGGCCACGATCGCGAGTCCAGCTCCACCCAGTCGTCCCAGCGCTCCGGAGGCGGGAAGGCAGCCAGGTGACCGCCGCTCGGGCCTGGGTACGACGGGCCGCCGCGCTCGGCGTTCGTGCGTGCCGCACGCAACGACGCCTCGAGCCCGTCGAGCTGGGCCTGACGGTTCCCGCCGTCCTTGCGGGTCCACCGAACGAAGCGGTCGGGTCTCATACGCGGTTCTCCTGGGGTGCTCCTGCGGTCGGCCTTCATGCGAGCGGCACCGACTGTCCAGCCTGGACGTAAGCGTGCTTGTGGCCTGCGATCCCGAGCAGCGCCGCCACCGCCCCGACGGGCCCGATCCACGGCGAGAAGACCGCGACGACCGAGAGCACGAGCCCGACCCAGAAGAACCCCGCGAAGCGCCCGTGCACCATTTCGGTGACGGCCATGTGGGCATGTGCGGTCGGGTGCCTGGGCATGGCCTCACCCGCCACCATGAAGAGATGGAGCGCGGCCGTCGCCGAAAGCAAGTCGGCGAGCCCGACGCCGGTCGTGCCGATCGAGGTCCCGACGATGAAGAGCGCGGCGGCGCCCACCATGAGCGATTGCGCCAACAGGTGCGGCGCGAGCAACTGGCTCTGCCAGAGGTCCCGGCCACGGGCCTGCGCGAACAGGTAGGCGGTGTACCCGGCGGCGAGGGCGGCCAAGGGGAGCGCGAAGCCGGCGACCACCTCCTGGGCGCCGACGGAGCCTGCCGCGCCGGCACCCAGCGCGGCGACGAGCGCGGCGCCGTAGGCGGAGATGATGACCCCGCCGCGCACGAGCCAGCTGCGCCACTGGGGACGCACGAAGAGCATCCAGAAGCGCCACGGATGCTCGAGGTCCCACACGAGGATCGCACCGGTGATCGCCAGCATGGCCAGCGCGACGGCCGGCCCCGCCCAGCGGAACAGGGCGCTCGACCACGCCAGCCGACCGGCCAGCACGAGGACGAGGGGCGCGAGGTAGGCGCCGGCGGAGATGCCCTTGGTCCACGTGTAGAGGCTCACCCGCCAGTCCCAGGGCGCCTTGTGGGGCACGTCGTAGGAGACGATCGCCGCAGCCGACGAGTTGTGCTCGTGCGGATGTCCGGCTCCGACCCGGCGTGAGCTGCCCGGCCCCTGTCCCGCCCAGGCGTAGATGCCCCCCGTCGGCCGAGCGGCCCCCAGCGGGTCCAGGGTGGCGAGGCCGGCTCCCCGGTAGAAGACGCCCGGCTGGGTCTCCTTCTCGGGCCGTCGCACGGCCACCGGCGAGCGGTGCACGAACTTCGCGACCTTGGAGGTCGGATCGGCGAGGTCCCCGACCGTGATGGCCTCCGTCGGGCAGACCACGACGCAGGCGGGCTCGAGGCCCACGTCCAGGCGGTGCGCGCAGAAGTTGCACTTCTCGGCCGAGTGGTCGTCGGGGTTGATGAAGATGGCGTCGTACGGGCACGCGGCCATGCATGCCTTGCACCCGATGCACACCCGCTTGTCGAAGTCGACGATGCCGTCGGGGCGGCGGTACATGGCGCCGGTCGGGCAGGCCTCGACGCATGGCGGGTCCTCGCACTGGTTGCACCGGGTGACCTGGAAGGCGCGGCGAGCAGTGGGGAAGATCCCGACGTCCACCGACTTCACATAGGTACGGGTGACCCCGACCGGCACCTCGTTCTCGGACTTGCACGCCGTGGTGCAGGCGTGGCACCCGATGCAGCGGGTCTGGTCGAGGACCTTGACCCAGCGGGAGGCGACGTCGGTCACCGCGACACGGTAAAGACCAGAACCCCTCATGTCAAAGGAATGTGTTCTATCATTATCATTACGGAACTTCATGGATATTCTCCGCGCTCACCGAGCGCGGTCACGATCGAGCAGCTACGGACGTTCGCGGTCGTCGCCGAGCACCAGCACGTCACCCGGGCCGCCCGCGCGTTGGGTCTGACCCAGCCCGCGGTCAGCCACCAGCTGAAGGCCCTCGAGCGCAGCCTCGGCCTGGCCGTGTTCGAGCGGGTGGGGCGGGGCATCCGCCTCACCGCGGACGGACGTGCCCTTCTCCCGGCGGTGTCCTCGGCGCTCGCCGCCCTGCGTTCGGTCGAGGAGGAGGCCGCTGCGCGAGCGGGGCTCCTCCAGGGCGAGCTCACCGTCGCGGCCAGCAACACCATCGGCATCTACCGAGTGCCCGCGTGGTCAGCCGGGTTCCTGGAGCGCCACCCCGGGGTCGGGTTGCGGGTCAGAACGGTGAACACCCGTGAGGCCATCGCCCTCCTCCGAGAGGCTGTGGTCGACTGCGCGCTCGTCGAGGGTCCAGACACACACGACGGGTTCGATGCACTGGGGGTCGAGACCGACGAGCTGGTGGTGGTGGCCGCCGCCGGGCATCCGCTCGCCAGGCACGACGTCGTGCATCCGACCGACCTCGCCGCCCACCGCTACCTCGCGCGCGAGCGCGGCTCGGGCACCGAGGCGTTGGCGGCCGAGCTGCTCGGCCCCTCGTACCGTGCAGGGCCCGTCCTGGAACTTGGCCAGGTCGGTGCGGTGCGGGCAGCCGCTCTCGCCGGACTGGGGTTCGCGGTCCTGCCTCTCGCGGCGATCAGCGACGACCTGGCCACCGGTCAGCTGTGCCAGCTGGCCATCGGGCGTCCCACCCTCAGGCGCACCCTCACCGCCCTGCGCCGGCCCTCGTCGCGCTCCCCCGCCCTCGACGCCTTCTGGGCGCACCTCACGGCGCTCGCCACCACGACGCCCAGCACGCCGGGCTCTGCGGCGACGGGGTCGGACCGCCCCTGACCGGCCAGGGACACCATCGCCGCGCCGGCGCCGCGCCGGCGCCGCGCCGGCGCCGCGACCAGACCGGCCGAGCGGCCGCTCGCGAAGATGTGACCATGGGCATCTGGAGAGACCAGGTGGTGCCGCGGGCAACCGACCTCCTGCTCGACACGGCCGAGATCCGCCGCCTCAGGAGGGAGACGGTCGCCGGGGTGCGCGGGAACGTCGTAGAGATCGGCTTCGGCTCCGGGCTCAACCTCGCCTTCTACCCTCCTGCGGTGCACAAGGTCCTCGCCGTCGAGCCGTCGGCGGTCGCCGCACGGCTGGCCGCCCAGCGGATCGCTTCCGCCCCGGTCCCGGTCGAGGTCGTCGGCGACGACGCGCAGGCGCTCCCCGTCGAGAGCTCGTCGCTCGACGCCGCGGTGTCGAGCTTCACGCTGTGCACCATCCCTGATCCCCGCGCTGCCCTGGAGGAGCTGCTCCGCGTGCTCCGACCCGGCGGGACGTTCCACTTCCTGGAGCACGGGCTCTCCCCCTCGACTTCGGTGGCGCGCTGGCAGCACCGGCTCGACCCGCTCCAGCGACGGCTCGCAGCGGGATGCCACCTCGATCGACCGATCGACAGGCTGCTGGAGGACGCCGGCTTCCTCCTCGGCGATCTCCGGAACTTCGAGCTGCCCGGTCCTCGAGCGCTGCGCCCCTTCGGGTACCTCTACATCGGCACCGCGACCAAGCCCGGGTGTGGTCCCTGAGCCGCCAGTGAAGGGATGAGACAGGGGACACGCGCCGACACGTCTGTCAACGGTCCACGGGATGACCTCCCTTCGCCGGCATTGTCCGGATCAGGTGATCGGGGTCGCTGACGTCTCAGCCTCTCAGCCCGTTCTGGCTCCCCCTGCCATCTCGTGAACCACTTGCATTCAACCGCCCCCAGGACCGCTGCGTCAGGGTCGAAAGTCCCGAGCTCCGCTCATCCCTTCACTACCCCCGAGGGGTCGAAGCCGGGCGAGTCCCCGTGCCGACGTCCCTCGGACGGCGATGCCGGCGGACTCGAGCTCGTGCCGCAGGGCCTCTCCGCGTACCTGGCGCAACGCGGCGTGCCGGCTCATCTGCCGTCCGGCTCCGTGACAGGCCGAGGAGAACGCGCCCCCCGGATCGAGTCCCACGAGCACGTAGGACGCCGTCCCCATCGATCCGGGCACGAGCACGGGCTGGCCCGCCGCGCGAAGGTCCTCAGGCAGGTCGGGGTGTCCGGGCACAAGCGCTCGGGTCGCCCCTTTCCGATGCACACAGAGCTGCCGGGCCTCTCCGGCGACGCTGTGGCGCTCCACCTTCGCCAAGTTGTGCGACACGTCGTAGACGAGCGCCAGCGCTCCGGTGCCGACCACCTCGTCGAACGCTCGACGCGTCGCAGCCGTGAGCGCCTGCCGGTTCGCCCAGCCGTAGTTGGCGGCAGCCGCCATCGCGCCAAGGTAGGCCTGACCCTCGGGCGACTCCACGGGGGTGCACGCGAGCTGCGGGTCGGGCACGCTGATGGAGTAGCGGCACATCGCAGTGATCATGGTGCGCACGTGGTCCGAGCAGATCTGGTGCCCGAGCCCTCTCGAGCCGCAGTGGATCATCACGCACACCTGGGACCGGGAGATCCCGAATGCCTGCGCGCACGCGGGGGCGAAGATCTCCTCGACCACCTGGACCTCCAGGAAGTGATTGCCCGATCCGAGGCTCCCGACCTGACCGAGTCCGCGAGCGAGGCCTCGCTCGCTCACCTGGGAAGGGTCGGCTCGGGCGAAGACGCCGCCGTCCTCGCAGCGCAGGAGGTCGGCCTCGGTGCCCAGCCCCGCGGCGAGCGCAGCACCCGCACCGTCTTCGAGGACCACCTCCAGGCTGGGCCGGTCGGGAAGGTGCCATACGCCGCCGCGGCCGAGCCCGCGGGGAATACCGTCGTCCAGCGCGTCCATGAGCGCAGTGAGCCTCGGCCGGAGCTCGTCGACGGTGAGCGGCGACGCGAGCAGCCGAACCTCGCACGAGATGTCGAAGCCGACGCCACCCGGGGAGACCGCTCCCCCTGCCTCGACGTCCGTCGCGGCAACGCCGCCGATGGGGAAGCCGTACCCCCAGTGGATGTCCGGCATGGCGAAGGAAGCGAAGACGATCCCCGGCACCCTCATCGCCCCCGCAGGTTCGATGCGCCACTGGTCGTGGAGACCCGCGGATGCTGCTTGATTCTGGGGCCGATCCCTATCGCGAACTCAGGCGCAAACCAGGTCCTACGAGCTCGACCTCGCTCGTGGGCACCTCCTCCATGTCCCCCGCGAAGCTGCCGACCTCCGCCTCGACCAGGTGGTACCGGACCGGCACGACGCCGAGCGCGTCGACCACGTAGACGACCTCTTCGAGCAGCGACACGAGCACGTCCTGCGCACCGGCGGCGGGAGCCCCGAGCGACCCGCGCCAGCCGACGCGGCCTTCCTGGCTCGGTTCGACGTGGCCACGCTCCGAGATTGCCCCGCGTCGAACCAGGCGGCGTAGAGGCGAAGTGCCCGTTCACGGGCGCCCACAAGAACGCTCCCAGGTGGCTGGCGTGAATCGAAGGGCATCCAGCGCGCCCGGCGCCCCTTGTCCGCAGGCGATCGCCGGCACGGCTCCCCTCGGCTACGATGCCGCGCATCGACACGGGCCGTGCAGGAGAGCTGGAACGTCGCTACCGAGCTCGAAGCCTGTGGCTGGAACTGGTCCCCGATCCCCTGCGTCCCCGCCCGGCCCTCCCAGGGGACGTCACCTGTGACGTGGCGATCGTCGGCGCGGGCTTCACCGGCCTGTGGACGGCGTACCACCTGAAGCGTCTCCAGCCCGACGCCAGAGTCGTGGTCGTGGAGCGGGAGATCGCTGGCTTCGGGCCCTCGGGGCGCAACGGTGGATGGGTCTCGTCCAAGATCGCCGGGAGCTGGGACGTCTACGCGGCACGTGCCGGGCGTGACGCCGTCGGCCGCGCCGAACGGGCCACGTACCAGGCCGTCGACGAGATCGGGAGCGTGGTCGCGCAGGAGTCCATCGACTGCGGCTTCATGAAATCCGGGATGCTCGCCGTCGCCACGAGCGACCCTCAGGCAGCGCGGCTTCGCGCCGACCTCGATGCCGCGCGCGTCCACGGCATCGGCGCCGAGGACCTGCGCCAGCTGGAACGATCCGACGTCGACGATCTCGTGCACCTGCCCGACTGCCGGCTGGCCATCTTCTCTCCACACGGCGCGCGCATCGACCCCGCACGGCTTGCACGAGGGTTGGCCGACGCGTGCGAGCGCCTCGGCGTGACCATCTACGAGCGCACCGAAGCCCTGAGCATCGCCCGTGGTCAGGTTCGCTGCCGCGGAGGCGTCGTCGCCGCAGACCACGTCATCAGGGCGACCGAGTCCTACACCACCGAGCTGCCAGGCGAGCGATTGCGCTACCTGCCGCTCTACAGCCTGATGATCGCGACCGAGCCGCTGGCGCCGAGCGTGTGGGAAGAGATCGGCTGGCACGACGGGCTCTTGATCCGAGACCACCACCACCTGTTCTTCTACGCCCAGCGCACCGCCGACGGGCGCATCGCGATCGGCGGCCGAGGGGCGCCCTACCGGCTTTCAGAACCGATAGGCGAGACGTCCGAACGCGACGCTGCGGTCCGGGCACGCCTCGAGGAGACGGTCCGTCGTCAGTTCCCCGCCGCAGAGGGCGCGGCGATCACCCACCACTGGGGAGGGCCGCTGGCGGTGCCTCGGGACTGGTCCATGGCGATCACCTACGATCCCGTGACGGGTCTCGGATGGGCCGGCGGCTACTCGGGCCATGGGGTCGTCGCAGCGAACATCTCGGGACGGACCCTGGCCGATCTCGTGCTCGGCCGTGACACGGATCTCGTGAGACTGCCCTGGGTCGGGCATCGCGCACGGTCCTGGGAGCCAGAACCCCTGCGCTACCTGGCGTCGAAGGCGATCGTCGAGGTGCTGGCGTCAGCGGATCGGTACGAGGACCGCTCGGGCCGCCCGGCGCGCCGGACGCGACTGCTCGCGCCCGTCATGCCTCCCTCCTGACGCCAAGCGAGCGAGAGGGGCAACGCCGCGCCGAAGCCTCACTTCGACGAGACCGACTGGCGCTTCGAGATGACGTCGTAGAAACCGTCGCCGATCGCACTCACCGCGATGACGGTGAGGGTGATGAGGGCGGCGGGCAGCCACAGCTCCCACCAGTAGCTGTCGAAGAGATGGTGGATGCCGAGCGTGAGTGTCTCACCCCAGCTCGTCGCGGGCGGAGGCACGGAGAGGCCGAGGAAGGCGAGCGTCGCGAACAACAGGATCGCTGTGGCGACCTTCAGCGTCGCTGTCACCACGATCGCTCCGATCGAATTCGGCAGGATGTGCCTGCCGACGAGGCGCAGATGCCAGCTGCCGAACCCGGACGCAGCGGTGACGTAGTCGCGCGTCTTGATCGACAGCGTCTCGCTGCGCACGATCCTTGCCGTCCCTGGCCAGCTCACCGCGGTGATCGCCACGATGATGAGGGGGAGCGACGGCGTCAGCAGGGTCGCGATCAGGACCGCGAAGAACAAGAACGGGATCGACAGCGTCATGTCGACGATGCGCATCATGACCGCGTCGATGACGCCGCCCAGGTAGCCGGCGAGGGAGCCCCAGAGGGTCCCGAACGCGGTGCCGATCACCGCGACGATGAGGCCGACCTCGAGCGTGCTCTGGCCTCCGAACATGAGGCGTCCGAGCATGTCGTAGCCCTCGGGTCCGGTGCCCAGCGGGTACTGGCTCGAGGGTGGGAGATTGGCGTTCAGGAGTGTCGAGGCGCTCTGGTTCGTCCTGTAGATGAGCGGGCCGACGAAGCAGAAGAGGATGACCGCCACGAGGAAGATGGCGCCGGCAAGAGCGAGCCGATTCCCCGTGAAGGTCCGAAGACTCTCGACGAGCCGGGTCCAGCGCGGTGTCTTTCCCTCCCCTCCGTGAGGGGCCTCGACGACCCGGGCAGGCGCTCCGACCGGGAGATCCGGTGCCTCGAGCGGTTCGGCCGATGCCAGCTGCGCCGAGATCGCCTGGGAACCGTCGATCTTCGTGTCGTCACTCATAGCGGATCCTCGGGTCAAGGGCCGCGTAGGCGAGATCAGCCAAGAGGTTGCCGATCACCACCGCGGCGCTGACGACGAGGATGATGCCGAGGAGGACCGGATATGTCCGGTGCTGCTGCGCGTCCCAGAAGAGCAGGCCCATACCAGGGTAATCGAACAGCACCTCGATCACCAGGGCCCCGCTCACGAGCAGCGGGAGGCTGATGCCAACTGCCGAGATGAACGGGAGCAGCGAGTTGCGCAGCACGTGGCGGAGGAGGATCCTCACGCGCGGGGCGCCCTTGGCCCGCGCGGTCCGCACGTAGTCCTCCTGGAGATTGTCGATCACTGCGCTGCGGAGGTACCGGCTGAAGTAGGCGATGTTGGCGAGCGCCAGGGACAGCACCGGCAGGACGAGCACCTTCACGTCGGTCCCGAAGCTCTGGCCGAATGTCGCCGCCGTGGAGGGGAACACGCCTAGCCAGATGTTGAGCACGACGATCGCGATGACGCCGATCAGGAAGTACGGCATGGAGTAGAACGCGAGGAGCACCCCCGAGAAGCTGTAGTCGGCCACCGAGTTCCGCCGGGCACCTTGCGTCATCCCGATCGGGATCGACACGAGGATCGCAACGAGAAGGGCGGCGCCGCCGAGGATCAGGTCACGGGGGATGTACTCGCCCAGGAGCGTCGCAACCGGGGTGTTCTGCTTGTAGGAGAAGCCCAGGTTGCCACGGACGACCTGGGACAACCAGATTCCGTACTGTGCTGGCAGGGGCTTTGTGAGCCCCTCTTCGACGGTGAGCTGATGGACGGCGAAGCGGCTGGCCTTCGGACCGAGCTGCGAGCGCACCAGGCCGCCTGGCAGGGAATGGAGCATGAGGAAGACCAGCATGCTCACGAGGATCATGACGATGATCGCCTGCCCGAGGCGTCGGATGATGTAGCCGATCACTTCGCTCTACCACCGCCCGATCGGTCGCGTGGCACCAGACCCCTGACCGCCTAGCCAGACTTCGTGAAGTACCACGTCTGGGGAACATAGTTCGCGTACGGGTTCAGGTGCTGCCAGCCCGAGAGCGTCTTCTTCACCGCGACGACCTCGTAGTCCTCGAGCGGCCACCACAGCGACGCGAGGTTCTTCGAGAGGTAGTTCTCGTCGGCGTAGAGGGGCTTGAGGCCGGGGGTGGTGTCCACCGCTGTGAGCAGCTTCTGGGCCTTGGGTGTGTAGTAGCCGCCGCCCCAGAAGTTGCCCTTGCCCCACTCGTTTGTCCCGGAGGGCACGAGCTGGTACTGCCCGTAGTCCCACATGAAGCCTGCGTAGGCGAGGAGGCCCCAGTTGCATGGCGGTGCGCTCGGGCACACGCCGCCGATCGAGAACATGGTTGTCTCGGTCTGACCGTCGAGGTTGATGCCGATCCCGGCCAACTTGGCGGCCGTCCGGAAGGCGGACACCTGCGCGAAGAAGGCTGTTGTGCCGGTCGAGTACATGAACTTGAAGCTGAGCTTCTTCCCCTTCGAGATGCCCTTCCCGCACTCCGAGGAGCCGGTCCCAGGGCGCTTGCACACGTCGACACCGCCGGGGCCCTTCACCCAGCCGTGGGCCTCGAGGAGCTTCGCCGCCAGCTGTGGGTTGAACGGATAGGGATCCCTCTTGATCCCTGGGCTCACGTACTTGGATCCCGGGTAGTCGGCCACGGTCCCGTAGTCGGGAAGGCCGTACCCGTCCATCGTGCGCTTGATGTAGAGAGACTCTGTGATGAGGTGCTGGAGAGCCTGGCGGATGTAGAGCTGCTTGACGAGCGGGCCCCATGTCTTCGAGGTGAACCCGAGCTCCACGACCTCGTTGTAGAAGACCGGCCATGGTTTGATCGTGAAGCCGTGGCTCTTGAAGTAGGAGATCTCCTTCAGGTCGCCGAAGGGGATGTACCCGAATGTGAGGGTGCCCGAGCGCAGCGCGTCGAGCTCGGCGGTGCCTGTTGTGAAGCTGTACACCTTGTAGCCGGCGATGCGCGGCTTTGTCGGGCCGGTGTAGCGCGAGTTGGTGGCGAACTGCGCCTCGTGGGTCACCGGGTTGTAGGCGCTGATCACGAAGGGGCCGTCGACCGTCTTCCACAGCGGGTTCGTGGAGTAGGTCCCGAGGTCCTTCGCCTGCTTGAAGAGGAAAGTGAAGACCTGCTTCGCCCCTGCGGGAGTGGAGGCCGCAGATCCCGCGGGGGATGTGGCCGAGGTCCTGTCCCACGCCTGGACCGGGAGCGGGTAGATCCAGGTCAGCTGGTTCCCGGTGAACCATGTCGGGTTGTAGGAGTGCTTCAGGTGGAGGACGAAGGTGGTCGGGCTCGGATAGGTGACGCTCTTGATGTCTGTGGGCATGAGCCCTGGCAGATAGTTGCCGAGTGTCTTCTTTCCTGCGTCCATCAGCTGGAAGAAGAACCTGACGTCGTTGGATGTGACCGTCGCGCCTGTCGACCACTTGAAGTTCGTCTTCATCGTGACCGTGACGGTCGTGTCGTGGTTCGAGTAGACGGGGGGCTTGCCGATCGACTGTGTGTAGTCGATCCCGGTCTTGGAGCCCTTCCCCGCCCAGTAGAGCGGCAGCCACATGTCGCCTTCGATGTTCGAGTCCCAGTCCTCGTACGCCGTCGTCGGCTCGAGGGGAAGGATCCATGTGAAGATCTCCCCGACCGCGAGCCCGTAGGCGGGCACGCCGCCGGAGGCAGCCTTGGGGCTCTTGGAAGCGCGAGGGCTCGCGGCAGCCTTGAGGCTGTGGTGGACCTTCGCGCTGGCGGAGGCCACCGGCTGGCCCAGCCCCGCTCCGCACGCCGTTGCCGCCAACGCCACCCCGGCGATCGCAGTTCCCCAGCGCTGCAGCGTGCTCCTGGCACGCGAGGTCGGGTCGGCGAGGGCGTGACGCCTCGGAGCTCTCATCTGCGTGTTCCCCCCGGAAAGTACCGGTGACGACGCATGGTCGTCTTGCGACTCGTGTATGGCGCAGAGGCTACGGTTTCCGCCTCCGGAACGTCAAGTCGCGCGGGAATCCTTCTGATCCTCCCCGAAAACTGACATGTCCCCCTGTTGGCCACTGCGCGCTCGAGGCAAGGGCTCCTCCGAGCGGGCGGGGTGGTGCACGTGCGTCTCGATCGGATCGAGCGCGTCAACCCCGTCGTGAACGCAGTAGTCACCCTCGCCGGGGAAGGCCACCGAGCGCGCCGGCGCCGTGCCCCAGGGCCGACCGGCGGCGGTCGGACACCTCGCTCGTCGGCGGCCTGCGGACCTTGCTCCAGGGCTAAGGCTGCGGGGCCGCACGCTTGCTGGGATGTCGTGCGCGCGCGAGTCTGCAGCGGATCCCAGGACCATACGGCGCCGGGTCCACCTCGTAGCGCCTCAGGAGCACCCCGGAACCAGGGAGGGAACCACGCCGATGACCGAGACCGCCGAGCTCGTCCTGCGCAACGGCGCCGTCCACACCGTCGACCCGGCGCTGCCAAGGGCGAGCGCCATCGCGCTCGGAGACGGCCGCATCCTCGCCGTCGGTGACGAGGAGACGGTGAGCGAGCACGTTGGCGGGAAGACCGAGTCGATCGACCTCGGTGGCCGCACGGTCCTGCCGGGGTTCCAAGACGGCCATGTCCACGCATCCGGCGCCGGCATCGAGCGGCGCCGCTGCGACCTCACCGAGGCGCACAGCCGGCAGGAGTACCTCGACATCGTCGCCCGCTACGCCAAGGCGCATCCTCGTGCTGCGTGGATCACCGGCGGGGGGTGGTCGATGGACGTCTTCCCGGGAGGCGTGCCCACCAAGGAGGATCTCGACCGCGTCGTCCCCGACCGCCCCGTGCTGCTCTTCAACCGCGACCACCACGGCGCTTGGGCCAACTCGATGGCCCTCGAACGCGCGGGGATCGACGCGCGCACGCCCGATCCGGTCGACGGCAGGATCGAGCGCGACGCCGAGGGAGAACCCGTCGGGATGCTGCAGGAGGGAGCGAGCGACCTCGTCGGGCGCCATATCCCCGAGCTCACGACCGAGGAGATCGCCGAAGGCATCCTCGAGGGACAGCGGTACCTGCACAGCTTCGGGATCACCGCCTGGCAGGAGGCCATCGTCGGCAAGTCGCCCGTCGTAGGAGACTGCTTCGACGCGTTCATCGCGCTCGACCGAGCCGGATCGCTCACCGGCAAGGTGGTCGGCGCCCAGTGGTGGGCGAGGGGGGCCGACGAGGCCCTGATCCAGACGCTGCTCGACCGGCGCGAGCAGGCCTCGAAGGGCTCACATTTCCGTGCCGACTCCGTCAAATTCATGCAAGACGGCATCTGCGAGAACTTCACCGCAGCGATGCTCACGCCCTACCTCGATCACGCGGGGCACGAGACGCACAACTGCGGCAAGAGCTTCTTCAGCCCAGAAGAGCTCACGCGCTACGTCACGCTCGTGGACGCGCACGGCTTCCAGGCCCATTTCCATGCGATCGGCGACCGGGGAGTGAGGGAGGTGCTCGACGCGGCCGAGGCGGCCCGAGTGGCCAACGGGACATCGGACCGCCGCCACTGCGCCGCCCACATCCAGGTCGTGCACCCAGACGACGTCGCACGTTTCGCCCGCGTCGGCATGATCGCGAACGGCCAGCCGCTGTGGGCGTGCGCAGAGCCCCAGATGGTCGAGCTCACCTTACCGTTCCTCGGGCCGGAACGTTCGAGCTGGCAGTACCCCTTCGGCAGTCTGCTCCGCGCAGGCGCGTGCCTGTGCTTCGGCAGCGACTGGCCGGTCTCCACGCCCAACGTGCTCGAAGAGATCCACGTCGCGGTGAACCGGACGGTGCCGCCTGAGCACGCCTACGCCAGCCATGACGCAGACGGCACTGATCCGTTCCTCCCCGACGAGCGGGTGGGCCTCGAGAAGGCCATCGAGGCTTTCACCGCCGGCTCCGCATACCTGAACCACCTCGAGCACGAGACTGGGTCGATCACGCCGGGTAAGCGAGCCGACCTCGTCGTGCTCGACCGCGACCTCTTCTCGGTGCCCCGGTCGGAGATCGCGCTCGTGAGCGTGGACCTCACCTTCGCCGACGGCAAGATCGTGCACGACCGCCGAGCGCTCTGAGCCGGTGAGCAGCCGTCGCCCGTGCCGGCATGGCTACCCCGTTTCCATTTCTCGGGAATTCTCGGGCGTCACCTCTTGGGCGGGACGTGAATGAGCTTCTTGTTGACGAACTCCTCGATGCCGAGCGGGCCGAGCTCTCGACCCACGCCGGAGCGCTTCGTGCCGCCGAAGGGCAGCTCGGGACCACCGCCCTCGGCCTCGTTGATCCAGACCATGCCGGTGTCCAACCGGTCGGCGACTTCGAGCGCCAGCTGCTCGTCCTTGGCGAAGACCGCCGCACCGAGCCCGTAACGGGTGTCGTTGGCGAGCGCGACGGCCTCGTCGACGCTGCGCACCTTGTAGATCACCGCGGCCGGCCCGAAGAGCTCCTCGTGGTAGGCGCGCATCTCGGGCGTGACGTCCGTGAGGACGGTTGCCTGCACGAACGCGCCCGGACCTTCGATCCGCCCGCCGCCGAGGTGCACCGTGGCACCTTTCTCCACGGCATCGTCGATCTGCGCCATGAGGTTCCTCGCGGCCTGCTCCGACGACAGGGGACCGAAGGTGGTCTGCGGGTCGGTCGGATCGCCGGGCACCTGCTCGGCCATCGCCTTGGTGAGCTCGGAGACGAAATCGTCGTAGATATCCTCCATCACGATCATCCGCTTGGCCGCGTTGCAGGCCTGGCCGCCGTTCTCCATGCGCGCCACGACCGTCTGCCGGGCCACTGCGGGAAGGTCGTCGGTGCCCAAGACGATGTAGGGATCGGAGCCGCCGAGCTCGAGCACCACCTTCTTCAGGTTCCGACCTGCGACGGCGGCCACTGCGGCGCCAGCGCGCTCGCTGCCGGTCACCGAGACCCCGGCCACCCTGGGGTCGGCGATCATCTCTGCGATCTGCTCGTTCGTGGCGAAGATGTTGACGTAGACGTCGTCGGGGAGTCCCGCATCCCGGAAGATCTCCTCCATTGCCAGCGCCGACTCAGGACACTGGGGAGCATGCTTCAAGATGGCGGTGTTCCCGGCCACGAGGTTCGGAGCCGAGAACCGAGCCACCTGGTAGTACGGGTAGTTCCACGGCATGATGCCGAGGACAGGCCCGATCGGCGACATCCGCACCCACGCCTCGCCAGGCTGCGCGGACTCCAGCCGGCGGTCCGCCAGCAGCTTCGGGCCCTCGTTCGCGTAGTACTCGTAGATCGTCGCGCTGAACTCGATCTCGTCGACTGCCTCGCGGGTCGGCTTGCCCATCTCCCGCGTGATGATCGAGGCAAGGTGGTCGACTCGCTCCTTGTAGAGCTCGGCCACGGTCAGCAGGATCTTTGCACGCTGCTCTCTGGACGTCGCGCGCCACGCGTCGTACGCGGCCTGCGACCGCTCCAGCACCCCGGCCAGCTCCTCGTCGGTCGCAGTCGGGAATTCCTTCTCGACCGCGCCGGTCGCAGGGTTGGTGACCTTGTACATGCTCATCGTGCTCCTCCCTTGTCTACGCCTTGTCTACGCCTTGTCTACGCGTCGTCTACGCCTTGTCTACGCGTCCGGGGCGGTCACGAACTGGCAGTCGGCCCACAGCTCCCCCTCGGGGGAGCCGACGCGCCGTGCGCCCCCCGGGAACAGCGGTGCCCCTGACGCTACCCGGCCTCCGCCGAGGGTGTTCATCGTGACAGCGGCGCTACAACGGCACTGCCCCCACCGTCGCCGACTCGTCGTCGCCGACCTGCTTGCCCAACCGGGGCGTGGCGGCCAGCAGTCCCCGGGTGTACGAGCTCACCGGCCGGGTGAGCACGTCCTCGGTCATGCCCTCCTCGACCACTTTTCCCCGGTAGAGCACGGCGACTCGGTTGCACAGGTGCCGGACGACCCCCATGTCGTGCGAGATGAACACCACGCTCAGCGCGAAGCGGCCGATGAGCTCGGCGAACAGGTTCAAGATCTGCGCGCGCACCGAAACGTCGAGCGCGCTCACGGCCTCGTCTGCCACGAGCACGTTGGGGCGCGGAGCGAGGGCCCGGGCGATCGCGACGCGTTGTCGCTGGCCTCCTGACAGCTGGTGGGGGTACCGCCTTCCCGAGTCGCGCGGCAGGCGCACCGCCTCGAGCAGCTCGGCGACGCGCTGGCGGCAGTCGCCTTCGACCCCGAGCGCCTGCAGCGGCTCGGCGACGATGTCGCTCACGCGCATGCGCGGATCGAGCGAGCCCAGCGGGTCCTGGAAGACGACCTGCACCTCGCGTCGCATCTCTTTCAGCTCGCGCTCGGGACGGTCGTCGATGCGTACGGCCCTGAAGCGCACTTCCCCGCTCGTCGGGCGGTCGAGGGCGAGCAGGATGCGCGCGAGCGTGGACTTCCCGGACCCCGATTCGCCGACGATCCCGAGGACGTCTCCTTCCCGGACGACGAGATCGACCCCGTCGAGCGCACGGATCTCCCCCGCTGACGGCTCCCCTCCCTGGCGCGCGAGCGCCGCGCGGTACACCTTCACAAGGTTCCGGCACTCGAGGATCGGCGCAGCGCCATCGTCGCCCGAAGCGACGAGCTGGACAGGACGACCGTCTGTCTCCGACCCCACTGGCGCCGGAGGCCCGGCAAGGCCCGGCCCGGCAAGGCCCGGCCCGGCAAGGCCCGGCCCGGCAAGGCCCGGCCCGGCGAGGCCTGGCCCGGCGAGGCCCGGCCCGAGGACGTCGTCATCGCGCCCAGCCGGTCCGCTCGGCCCGTGCACCCGGAGGAGCCCAGCGGGTGCTGGCAGCGGATGCCAGCACGCGACGTCGTGACCGGCCTCGGCAGCCTCCAACCCAGGCTCCTCCAGGCACTTCTCACTCGCCCGTCCGCAGCGTGTGCGGAACGGGCAGCCGGAGAGCCGGCTCGCCGCGGCGGCGCCCGGCGCGGTCCCTGGGATGGTCGGCAGCACCTGCAGCCGTCTGGCGGTCGCGCTCCACACTCCCCCGAGCGATGCGCTCGTGGCCACGAGGCCGGCGGTGTAGGGATGGCGCGGGTGCGCGAGGATGTCGCCGACCGCCGCCCGCTCCACCAGCCGGCCGCAGTACATCACCACGACCCGCTCGCAGATGCCGGAAACTACCGCTAGGTCGTGGCTGATGAGGAGCAGCGCCATCCGCTCCTCTCGAACCAAGCCGTCGAGAAGCCGCAGCACCCGATCCTGGACCGTCACGTCGAGCGCCGTCGTCGGCTCGTCGGCGAGAAGGAGCACCGGGTGGTTGGCGATCGCCATCGCGAGGACGACCCTCTGGCGCTGACCGCCCGAGAGCTCGTGGGGGTAGGCACGAAGGACCGCGCGGGGATCGCGGATCTCCACACGTGCAAGCAAGCGTGCCGCCTCCTCCTTGGCCGCTGAGCGCGAGAGCCTGCCGTGGACGGTGAGGCTCTCGGCGATCTGCTTGCCCACACGCATGAGCGGGTTGAGTGCGGACATCGGCTCCTGGAACACCATGGCGACGCGGTTGCCGCGGAGCCTGCAGCGCGCCCGCTCGGGGGCGCGGACTAGGTCGCGATCCTCGAAGCGGATACTGCCCGTGGAAGAGATGCCGCGCGGCAGCAGCTGCATCACCCCGAGCGCGGTGAGCGACTTGCCGCTCCCGGACTCCCCGATGAGCCCGACTCGCTCACCTGCGCCGACCGAGAAGTCGATGCCGTCCACGAGACGGGCGTCCCCCGAGGAGATGACCAGGTTCTCGACGTCGAGCAAGCTCATGACCGGTCGTGGCGCCTTGGGTCGAACACGTCGCGCAGCCCGTCGCCGAGGAGGTTGAAGCCGAGCACGCAGAGCGCGATCGTCACCGCGGGCCACACCGAGAGCAGCGGATCTGTCCCCATATAGCGCTGCGCCTCCTCGAGCATGAGCCCCCACGAGGCAGCCGGAGGCGGGGCGCCGAGCCCCAGGTAGGTGAGGGCGGCGTCGGCGAGGACCGCGACGGAGAGCAGGACGGTCATCTGGGTGATGAGGAGAGGCGCAATGTTCGGTAGGACGTGTCGGCGCAGGATCCTCATCCTCGATACCCCGCAGGCGCGGGCGGCGGAGACGTACTCCAAGCTCAGGACCCCGAGCGCGCCGCTACGGGTGACCCGGGCGAAGACAGGGACGAATGCGAGGGCGACCGCGCCCATGACCGTCAGCGTCGATCCGCCGAAGTCGGTGGCGAGCACGACGGCGACGAGCAGCGCGGGGAAGGCGTAGACGAGGTCGGCCAACCGCAGGACCAGCTGGCCCGGAACCCCGCCACGCTGCGCGGCGTAGAGCCCCGCGGGGATGCCGATCGCGCCGGCAGCGAGGACCGAGACCACCCCCGCGTACAGCGTGACGTCCGTCCCGCTCATGAGCCTGCTCAAGACGTCGCGTCCGTACTGGTCGGTACCGAAGAGGTGCTGCGCGCTCGGACGGGCGAAGGTCGCCGCCATGTTGATCGCGAGCGGGTTGTACGGCGTCCACACCAAAGAGACGATCGCGATCACGATCACCGCTGCCGAGATCAGCGAGCCGACGATCGCCGAGGGGCTGTGGCGCCAGCGGTACCAAAGGCTCAGCTCGCCTGCGACCTCCTCGTCCGGCGCAGGCTCGGTGCCCGTGATCGCGTCGAGTTGCACCGGCAGGAAGGTCACAGCTCCCGCGCGATCCGTGGGTCGAGGGAGTGGTAGAGGACGTCGACACCGAAGTTGACGACGAGGACCACGGCGGCGACCAGCAAGACGATGTCTTCCACCACGATGAGGTCCCGGTTCTCGACCGACTGGAGGAGGAGGGTTCCCATTCCCGGGAGCGTGAAGACGTTCTCGACGACCACCGCGCCCACGACGAGCCCCGCGAGCTCGAGGCCGAGCACGGTGAGCACCGGCACGGCGACGTTGCGCAGCCCGTGGCGGACAAGGGCTCTCCCCTGCGTGAGACCCTTCGCCCTCGCCGTCCGCAGGTAGTCGGAGGAGAGCACGTCCAGCACAGCGGTGCGGACGTAGCGGCCCACGATCGCCCCCTCCACGACCCCGAGCGCGACGCCCGGCAGCACCAGGGAACGGAGCGCGCTGGCGGGATCCGACCAGCCTGTGAACCCACCGGTCGGCAGCAGGTGCAGCTCCACCCCTGCCACGATGATGAGTAGGATCCCGAGCACGAAGCTCGGGACGGCGATCCCGATCTGGTTCAGCACGGAGGCGACCACGCCGCTCGCGCGCCGTGACCGAACGGCGGAGAAGGTCCCCAGTGGCACGGCGATGACGATGCCGACGAGCAGCCCCAGGCCGACGAGCGGTCCCGTCACCTCGAGCGCACTGCCGAGCTCGCTCGCGATCGGCTGGCCCGAGATGTACGACGTGCCGAGGCGCCCCGAGAGGAGGCCGCCGACCCAGTCGACGTACTGGCGCCAGATCGGTTTGTCGAGACCGAGCTTGTCGGTCAGCTCGCGCACCGCGCCCGGCGTCGCCTGCGTCCCGAGGATGACCTCAGCGGGCTTCCCCGGGAGCACTGCCAGCACGAGAAAGACGATCAGCGAGGCGACCGCCAACGTCGCGATGAGCAGCACCGCTCGGCGTAGGAGGTAGCCGGTCAGCGCCCCCCCCTCCTTCCTGAGAGCGTCAGGAGGTGAAGCCGAGACGGCGCTCTGCCGCGGTCAGCTTGCCCCCGATCTGGAGCGCCGAGAGCTGGAACGACTCGGACAGGGACCCGTGCGGAAGGCCGACGATGCCGCGCTTGGCCACGGTGATCTCTGGCAAGTTGAAGAACCATACGTTCACCGCCTGGTGGGCGATCAGCGTCTCCGCTTTCTCGTAGTCCACCGCCCACTGCGCCCGGGTCGGCGCCTCGTTCCCCTCCGTGAGCAGCGTTGTGACCTCTCGGGTGTCGGCATAGTGCCAGTAGTACTTCGGGTTCGTGTAGTTGGAGATGTCTCGTGCCTCTGCGTGGTCGATGATCGTCGACTGGAAGTCGCCAGCCTCGAACACCTGGCTGAGCCACAGGGGCCACTGGATGTTGGACAGTGTGACATCGATCCCGACCTGCTTCAGCTCAGCTGCCACGACCGGGCCGTCCGCCTTGGCGTACGGGTACGGCGGCAGCACGAGCTTGAGCGGGAAGCCGTGGGGGTAGCCGGCCTTCGCGAGGAGCGCCTTCGCCTTCTTGATGCTGTGCGGGTAGAGGTTCGCCAGCTTCGGCAGGAAGTACGGGTCGCCCGGCACCGAGTCGCTGCCGATGATGCGCCCGTAGCCCGCCTCGGCGGCTTGGTCCATCGCCTTCTTTGTCAGCGCATAGGAGATGGCCTGGCGGACCAGCTGTTTCCTCAGCGGCCCGTAAGCGTCGTTCAAGGTGAGCTGGACCTTCCCGCTCGTCGGGCCGATGTCGACGGTGAAGCCGGCGGACTTGAGCGAGCGCACGCTCTGGGGCACCGGCAGGTTGTCGATGATGTCGATCTGGCCGCCTCGCAGCGCCGAGATCTCGGCGTTCGGTGTCGAGAAGTACCGGAACTCCACCTTCGCCACCTTGGGCGCGGGACCCCAGTAATGGGGGTTACGGACGAGGGTGACGCTGTAGTTCGGCACGTAGCCTGTGAAGGCGAAGGGACCGGTCCCCACCGGGTGCGTCGCGATGCTGGCGACCGCGGAGGGGTCGAGCACCTCGCCGTTGCTGTACGCGGCCAGCGTGTAGAGCCACTCCCAGTCACGGTGGGCGAGGGTGACGACGACCTTGTCGGACCCCGACGCGGCGGCAGACTTGACGAGCCCTGTCCACAGGTTCTTGTAGGGGTACTGCGACCCCGGGGCGGTCACCCGGTCGATGCTGTAGACGACGTCGGATGGGGTGAGCGGGTCCCCGTTGGAGAACGTGACGCCGCGACGCAACGTGAACGTGTAGACCGTGCCTGTCTTGGACACCGTCCACGACGACGCCAGCACCGGCACGATCTTCCCGTTGGGCGAGAGCTGGGCCAGGTGCTGGTAGACGTTGTAGTCGAACACCTCGTCAATGGCAGCCGCGGCGTTCGAGGTGGGGTCGAGCGAGGGCGGCGCGACGGAGGAGCCGATCACGATGCTCGAGTCGTTGGCCGCCTTCGTCGCGGCCGACGCCGGCGCTCCGGCCCACAGGCTCATCGCCGCGCCGGCGCACAACGCGGCGCCGACCCCGAGGCGGCTGAGCGCGCCGGGGCGGCCCACGGCCCCGCGGCGCCGGCTGCCTCTTTCCACCATGAGCTCCCTCCCCATCGCCCCTCGCTGCTGGCGCACCCGGGGGGTGCCAGCAGCAATGTCACACGTTCGCAAAGTTCTACTGGAGAGGGTACTGCGTGTCAACTAGGTAGCCTGGTCGGACCTATTCGCACCTATCGGAACCGCATGTCCACGCGCAGGCGCACTCAGCCGAGTGCACAGGCGTCGAGCAGCAGTTTCACCGCGGTGCAGTCCTCGGGCGCCAGCAGCGCGCTGTAGCACTCGAAGAGAGCCTCTCGCGCCATGCGCCCCGCGCGCCGGGCGTCCCCGGAGCGGATCGCCTCGAGCACGTCAGCGTGGTGCTGGAGGCTCAGCTCCATCATGGAGGTGCCTTCTCGCGAGACCGCGATCTTCGAGGCGATCATGTCGAGCACGACATCGTGCACGACGTCGTTGAACATCTGGATGAGGGCATTCGCGCTGGCCTGGGCCACGAGCCCGTGAAAGCGCACGTCGGCTGCGCTGAACGCCTCGTAGTCTGCGGCCACCGCCGCCTGCATGTCCTCGAGCGCCACCTCCAACGCCACCAGGTCCTCTTCAGTCCGCAGGCGAGCCGCGAGCATGTTCGCCGAGCTCTCCATGAGCATGCGGAAGTGAACGAGGTCGGCCAGGGCGATGCGCCGCCCCATCACCAGGCGGTCGACCGTCTTGCGCAAGGCGACGGTCGAGAGGCCGAGCACCTCCGCGCCGTTCGGGTTGCCCGGCCGTGACCTGATGAGCCCGTTGCTCTCGAGCACGCGCATCGCCTCGCGCACGGTCGAGCGGCTCACCGCGAACTGCACCATCATCTCGCGTTCGCTCGGGAGGAAGTCGCCGTCTCGGAGCCGACCCTCGACGATGGCCTCTTCGATCTGCTCCACGATGCGCTCGTAGGAGCGCACGGGACGGATCGGCCGGAAGCTGACGTCGTCGCTCCCGAGCTTCGCCGGGACCGGCTTGAGCCCGGAGCCGTCGACGCGCTGGGGGTGGCTGCGCGCCTGCCGTGTCATCTTCCTCGCTCGTTCTGCCTTCGGTTCAGTGGTGCGTAGCATACTGGCCGGACCATGGCCTGGGAACGAAAAGAGAGAAGAGAGGTGCTCGCCGCAGGAGCCGCCCACGACGTCTTGGTGCTCGAGAAGGAGCTCGAGAGGGAGCTCGAGAGGGAAGTGGTGGAGCTCGCTCAGGAGCTCGTCAGGTGCCGCTCGGTCTACGACCCCGAGCGCGGAACGGACGAGCGCTCCGCGGCACGCCTCGTCGAGGCGCGGATGCGGAGCTTCGGTTGGAGCGTCGAGGTGATCGAGGTCGCACCCGGCCGGCCGAACGTCATCGCGACCCTTCCGGCGCACGCGGCCGGCAGGACTCTCGCCTTCGAGGGTCATCTCGACGTGGTGACGGCGGGAGACGAGGCGCGTTGGTCCGTGAGCCCCTTCAGCGGGGAGATCGTGGGCGACCGCCTCTACGGCCGGGGAGCCGCCGACATGAAAGCGGGGGTCGCCGCGATGATCTACGGCGCCCGGGCCCTCGAGCTCGCCGGGCCGTTCCCCGGCACCGTGAAGATCTGCGCCCTCGTCGACGAGGAAGGCACAATGGCGGGCGCGAAGCATGCTGCCGCGTCGGGCGCGCTCGACGGGGTCACGGGGATGATCGTCTGCGAGCCTGAGGGCGACGAGATCTGCCCCAGCTCGAAGGGCGCGATCAGGCTCCGCCTCGAGGTGACCGGCCGGATGTCCCACGGCGCGATGCCCGAGCTTGGGTGCAGCCCCCTGCCCGTCCTCTCGGCGTGCGTCGAGCACCTTCGCCGCGCTCAAGCACGTCTCCAAGAGACGCACGGCACCCATCCCCGGCTCGGCGACCTCTACCTGACCCCCACCACCCTCGCGGCCGGCTCGGACCGGCAGATGAACGTCATCCCTGCATCAGGAAGCCTCTGCATCGACGTTCGCACGATCCCGGGCGTCGACCATCGTGCGCTCGTCGACGGGCTGGCCAGCGCCTTCTCGGAGATCGCGCGCAGGGAAGGGGCGCAGGCCGCGCTCGGGGTCATCGATGACCGCCCGCCGGTCGACACGCCAGAGGACGACCCTGTCGTCCGCTGCCTGGTCGACGCGCACGAGCTCGAGACGGGCTCGCGGCCGACCGTCGGCGGGGTGCCGGGCACCACCGACGGTACGATCTTCACCCGGGACCTCCAGCTTCCGACCGTCGTCTACGGGCCTGGAGCCAAGTGGATCGCCCATCAGGCCGACGAGTACGTGACCGTCGGCGAGATCGTCCGCTACGCGCGCACCTACGCGCGTGCCGCGCGCCAGTTCCTGACGGAGAGCTGAGGTGCCCGTCTACCCGGGGACGCACAACGACCTGCGCGACGTGGCAGGGGTGCGGGTCGGCCACGCCCAGCGCACCAGCGGAGGCTGGCTGAGCGGGGTGACCGTGGTGCTTCCCCCCGCTGCGGGCGCGACGTGCGGCGTCGACGT
>JAKBTL010000131.1:0-4309 GCA_021844425.1 Actinomycetes bacterium
AAAGCGCGTCAACCCGCTGACCGGGAAGGCCTACCCGTGGCTCGTGTCGACCACCGCCATGCCGAACCACTTCTACTTCTACGGCTACGACTCCGACTTCGGCCCGTTCTTCATCAAGTTCGGCACCGCGGCGCGCTCTGACCTGTTCGGTCCGGCGCTCTCCTGGAGGTTCGCCCACGACTTGGAGCGGACGCTGACGGAGAAGATGGGAATCGCGACCTCGAATCCCCACCACGGGGCGGGACGCGTCCGATCGCATGGTCGGATCCCCTTCGCTGTCAATGAACTAGTGACACGATGATGATTACCAGAATGACCAAGATTGCGATCCCAATCAACGCACGAATCATGTGACTCCCTCTTTTCCTCATACGCCAAGCCAGGCGTGGCACAGTAAAACTCCACATTCCTAAGGTGCTCACTGGCCCGGTCGGTGGCTGAAGGCGTCTTTGACCTTTTCGCCAGCCTGCTTGAAGCTGGCTTTAGCTTGCTCCGCCTTCCCATGTGCTCGTAGATCCTTGTTGCCGGTCATGTCACCGGCCTTCTCCTTGAGCTTGCCCCTGACTTCTTGGACTTTGTTCTTGGCCTTGTGCTTGGCGCCCATGGTGTGTCTCCTTCGCTGCGGGTTGGTGGGTTGGTTTGGCGCGTCGAGCACGGAGGAGACTTGTTCATGCTCCCGGTGCCGGCGGACGCCGGTTCGCGGCTCTCGGCGTTAGCCGTCCGCTCGGTACCAATGGCTGCGGCCAGCGTGCATGTGGCCGGAGCGGCCGGTCATGGGCAGCACGCGGCCGACAACCAAGAGAGCCTCGAGGTCTAGTGCACCTCTTCGTGCACTTCGCTCGAGCGCTCCTGGGGATCGACCGCCTGACGGTCGTAGGAGCGCTGACCGCTGCCCGCCGGGCGGCGGGACGTGGCAAAGACGATCGCCGACGCGACGAAGCCGACTCCCCCGACGATCATGAGGATGACGCCCACCGTGGAAACCCGGAACCCGTGACCCTGGGAAGTCACTGCCCAGTACAGGACCGCGCCCACAGCGACGGCGATGATGCTGAAGACCATTCCCGCTCTACCCATTTTTTGCCTCCACTTCGACATGCCTGGCTATCGGCCAGGGCGAAGGAAGCAGGGTCTGGGCGACCTATTTCCGAAATTATAGTACAGTACGGAGTCATTGTCAAGAGGCGTGGACGAGACATCTCAGTCAGGCTGCGACGACACCGGTCTCTTCGTCGGTTCCTGTCGTCTCTTGAGTCGCCTGATTGCTCCTCTCGTGTAGCGTACCGTCGATGAAGGTTGCGCCCGCCCGAACGAGCGGGACGAGCTCGGCACCGGTGAAGCTCCGCCAGCGTGCCTGCGCGGAGTCGAGCAGCTTGTAGGCCATCGCCAGCCCCGCCTTGCGGGTTCGCGCGCCGCGGGTGACCTTCGTCCGCGGGCGCATCGTCGAGGACGTCGACTCGATCGAGCTCGTCGTGCGCGGGTGCACCCAGTGCTCGAGTCGGAAGTCGGAGAAGCTGAGCAGCACGACGAGGTGGTCGGTCACCTGCGTCGTCGCCTTCTCGTAGGCGCTGAAGCGGTCAGCAAACACTTTCAATGCCTCCAGAGCGCCCTGCACGACGCAGCATTCGAGATCGAGGCGATCGCCTCCTTTGCCTCTTCATGCAAGCGCGTGGGCATGGCGTCGAGGATGTTCGCCGTCGCGTGCACCCAGCAGCGCTGCTCGCGCGTGGTCGGGAACACCTCCCGAAGTGCTCCCCAGCACCCGAGCGCCCCGTCTTCGACCTCGAGCACTTCGGCACCCTCACCCGCGACGCCATGCGCGTCGTCGCCGGCAATGGCGTCACCTTCGAGCTCCCCGCCACGCCGACCCCGACGCTGCGCCGTGCCTTCGAGCTCCCCGCCGTGCCGGTCCCAAGAACCCTCGTGTGGCCAGAACGATCCGCTCGACTCACACGAATCCCCAGGTCAACCGGCGAGAGCCCGCATTGGAGGGGGTAAGTTCGGGTCAGAGCATTCGACGCTGCCTTCGGGGCATTCCGAGCGATGCGAGCCACGCTCGATGTAGGGGCTCCAGATCGCCGAATCCGCGTTCACAGAACTTGCGCGCCGGGACTGGTAACGACGCCGTCCTGTGTTGTGTGTTCGCCTCGCCTGATGGTCCGCTGTCCCGGCTCAGCGGGGCTCGGTCGTCCACTCCGTCCACGCATCGACTGCCTCTCTGAGGGTCATCGCCTCAACGACCTCGTGGCGCAGTCCGGCCGTGTGCACGAGCTGATCGACGAGCCAACTCGGGAGCTCCTCGTTCGCCGGCGGGCTGGCGGGCGTGATCCCAGCGCGGAGCTTGCCATACCGTTCGATGACCTCGGCGAGGGCAATCGTCCTGGGGTTCTTCGGCATGGCGGCCACCCTGGCCGTCATCTCTTCGTAGACCTCGCTGTCGGAGCGGGTCCCGACCGCCCAGACCTCGGCGACCTCGATGATCGGAGCCGAGTCCGAGTCGGTCGTCGACCGCCAGACGACCCGCCAGTCACGGTCGCCGACAGTCAGCTTGCGCCAACCGATCAGCCCCCCGAGGAGCGGTTCCCCGGCGTTGGGATTCTCCTCGAGCAGGAGCATTTTCTTCAACGCCCACCTGAGCGCTTGCGGGTTGTGGGTGGCGAGCCGGTGGAGATCCTCGACCGCCGGGTCAGTCAGCCGGATGTACGCAGACGGTTCGGCGTCGTTCACTCGCGGGCGGCAGCCGCGTCGTCAAGCAGTTCCTGCTGCAGTTCTTCCCGGCTGAACCCGAAGGTGGCGATGACGTCATCGAGGTCCGTCCGATGCCCACTATCGGTGGCGGCCCGGCTGAGCACCAGTGCCGCCGAACGGAGGTCCTGCTCCAGCTCGCGGAGATCGTTGAAGTGCTCGATGCTCACCACCGCCGCGACGGGGCGGCCGTGACGTTCCACGACAGTGTCGGTACCGCGCTCGCTGTCCTTGAGCAGCCCAGCCACGCCCCGCGAGGAGGCTTCGGTTACCGAGAGGACCCGGGTGGGGGCAGTAGGCAGGCTCATGACTTCAACTATACAGGAATCTGTATAGATTTGGAGAGGGCTCTTGCGGTCCTTCCCGGGGCAGCGTCCAGACTGCCTCACTTCCCCCAGCCGCGCTGGCAGGGGAGCGAGCCCCCGGGCAGCGCAGATCGACAGGTGCTGCCCGGCGAGCGGCAGCCCGGGCGCCCGTAACACGCGTACGTAACGCCACCTGTAGGGTACCCCGACCGGAGCGGGCGAATAGGCCAAACCTGTGGCTAGAATGTCCTCTATGACGACCGTGCCGCTGGGGGAGGTGAAGGACCGGCTCTCGGAGTACATCGCCGGCGTGGAGCGCACGCATGATCGGGTGATGATCACCCGCCACGGCCGGCCCGCCGCCGTGCTCATCTCACCCGACGATCTCGCCGCGCTCGAAGAGACGGTCGACATCTTGACCACGCCAGGCGCTCCAGAAGCCATCGCCGAGGGGCTCGCCGACCTGGCGGCTGGGCGCGTGGCGGACAACGAGGCCCTGCGTGCTCGCTTTGCTCCTCGGTGAGCCGCCGCTACGAGGTTCGCGTCTCGGCACGCGCCGAGCGTGACCTCCTCCGCATCCCCGAGAAGATCGGTGCAGCCTGCCTCGACTTCATCTTCGGCCCTCTGGCCGATGATCCATACCGGCTCGGCGCAGGGCTCAGCGGCCAGCTGGCTGGCCTGCGCTCCGCTCGGCGAGGAAGCTACCGGATCGTCTACAGCATCGACGATGCTCTGCTGCGCATCGACATTGTTCACATCGATCATCGAGGCGACGTGTACCGCTGACCAGACGAGACCGGGAGTGGATCGGGTCCAGACCTCGTGGGAGGTTCGGCGAACGCGCATGCTGCACCCGTAGGTGGCTGGGGCGGCAGTGGCCAGAGCCGGCTCCCTGATTCCCGCCTCCGACACCGAAGTGCGCACGAGCGCGAGACCAATAGCGGGAACAACAACAGCGAAGCCGGTGCCGGCGCCGGCACCTCCCGGGCGGGGAGAGGCGAGCAGATTGCGGGCCCCGACGTAGGCAAGCGACACGGGCGGGGGGCTCTTCGGGCGGGGAGCCCGCATGACGTGATCCGCCAAGCTCCCCGCGTTCGCACCAGCGCCGGAAGGCCCCTTGGAAAGGGAGTGACCCGGCGTCAGACAGACCGGCTCATGTGACCCCGCGACGCCCGGCGTCAAAGGACGTGCGTATGTCGTGCACGCTGGAGGAGACGTCTGCGCCGTGCCGGCATTCCCCGTCATGATGCCTGTGGCCG
>JAKBTL010000131.1:4409-12370 GCA_021844425.1 Actinomycetes bacterium
CCCGGCGTCAGACAGACCGGCTCATGTGACCCCGCGACGCCCGGCGTCAAAGGACGTGCGTATGTCGTGCACGCTGGAGGAGACGTCTGCGCCGTGCCGGCATTCCCCGTCATGATGCCTGTGGCCGCGATGGCCATTGGGCTCGACGAGGAGGAGAAGGTCGCCGGGATGCACTTCGGGGTCGTCCGCGACGCCGAGCGACACGAACGAGCCGCGCACCAGTCCAAGGACCAGCTCGCGCCGTTCGCCGCGTACCTCGCTCAGCAGGCGTGGGGGCTGGTCGGTCTCGACCCTGTGCTCGACCAGACGGTGCTCCTCGCCGCGAACCAGGTGCATGAGCAGCTCGCCGGCGTGCGGAGCCTCCAGCCCCTTGGCGACGGTGTGCCCGGTGAGGTCGTCCGGGGAGAGGACCTGGAGAACGCCGAGGTCCTTCAGTGCCGGGATGAGACGGCGCGAGCTCACGAGGGCGGTGACAGGGACGTCGGGGGCCTCCTGGCGCACGAGGACAGCGCTCACGAGAACGTCCCCGTCGTCCTCCCCGGCGATGAGGATCCTCGATGCGCGCTCTGGATGCCCGCGGGCGAGAGTGTCCTCGGAGGTGGGGTCGCCCTTGATCAGATGGACGTGATGCGGCACGGTCGAAGGGTCGACGTCCGCGACCAAGATGACGGCGTCGCCCGCGGACTCCAGCTCCTTCAGCACGATCGGGATCGCTGGATGCGTGCCGAGGACCAGGATGTACGAGCCTTCGGGAAATCTCGCTCCGACGTCCAAGAGTCTTCTCACTCCTCTCACGACTGCCGAACCCGTCATGACGGCGAAAGCGCCTGCGAGCAACGGGACCGTGGTCAACATCACGACTGACGCAACGAACCGGCCCGAGGCGTTCTTCGGAACCACGTCCCCGTAGCCGACGGTGGTGGCGGTGGTGATCGCCCAGTACCAGCCCGTCGTCACGGGCAGATGCTGGGTCGCGGCGAACACCACACCCCCGACGACGATGAGGACGGCCGCGGCGCCGATCAGGATCAGCGCGTGCCATCGAGCTCGGATGTTCAGCAGCCTGACGAGAATGAACGGCATGGGATCTTCCTTGTGCGCCGGCACGGTAGCCTCTCTTCGAGGTGCGACGAGCGCGGGCCGCGTGCGTTCGCTCCGAAGGGCGCGATCACCGACGCGGAGCGCGGCGACCACGTGCTCTGCCGGCTTCCCGGCCAACGCGCACGTCGTCGGCATGGCGGCTGTACCGACGGGCAGCGGCGACTCGACGGTCGGCGCCGGCGTCGGGCCGGGAGGTCCTTGTCATCCGCGCACTCGTCTACGAGCATCGTATGGTGACGTTCCTCCACAGGCTTCCCGCGCAGCTCCGCCGTCTCGTTGCCTCCGCCGACCGTTTCCAGCAGCGCCATCGCGTGCTCGCGTTCCCGGTGGCGGTGGTGCGAAAGATGAGCAACGACCAGGGCGGCAGCCTTGCCGCGCTCATCGCGCACTACGGGTTCTTGTCCCTCTTCCCGCTCATCCTCGTCTTCTCGGCCGTGCTCGGCTTCCTGTTCACCTCCGACCCCGCGCTGAAGGCTCACGCGATCCGGACGGTCGCACGTTCCTTCCCTTCCCTCTCCGGCTTCGTCACGGCCCACGCGACGGGGAGCGGCTTGGCCCTGGGCGCAGGCGGCTTCATCGCGTTGTGGGCAGGCTTGGGGGTGACGCGGGCGACCGAACGGGCCATGAACACCGTGTGGGACATCCCGATGTCCGAACGACCGAACCTGTGGCGGTCGCGGCTCAGGGGGTTGGCCATGCTCGGCATCCTCGGGATCGCCTTCCTCGTCTCCACCGGGCTGGCAGGCCTCCAGCAGACCGGCGGCGCCCTGGCCGCCCCGGTCGCCGTGCTCAGCGTGCTTGGGCCTCTCGCATTGAACTTCGGCCTCTATCTCGTCGCCTTCCAGGTGCTCACCAACCGCCACCTGACGTGGCGTGCGATCGCGCCAGGCGCGGCAGCGGGGGCCGCCGGATGGACGGCCCTCCAGAGCCTCGGCGCGCTCTACGTCCGTCACGAGGTCGCGCATGCATCCCAGCTCTACGGCACCCTGGCCTCGGTGATCGGGCTCTTGGCCTGGCTCTACCTCGGTTCCTTGCTCACGTTGTACGCAGCCGAGATCAACGTGGTCATCGCGAACCGCTTGTGGCCGCGCAGCTTGTCCCGCGCGGCGACGACCGACGCCGATCGCCGCGCCCTGGTGATGATGGCCCGTACGCACGAACGCGTGGCGGGCGAGGTCATCAGCGTGACCTTCCACGACGGAGAGCCCCCGCCCCGCCAGGCGGAGCGCGCCGAGCGGGAGCTCTCGACGCCGTCGCAGCTCGTGCACGACGACGTGGGTGACGTCGTCGCGCATCTCCACGCATTCGACCGCTACCGACGGGACCTCAAGCACGGCGCCGACGAGAGCAGGCGTCAGCGTCTGCAGAGCCTCATGCGGGTCGAGGCGACGGAGACGGCTCGGGATCTGGCGCACCTGGCGGCCGAGGAGCCCACGCTCGCCGACGCCCTCGCCGACGCCCTCGCAGAGCTCCTGCACTGATCTCCGCCGGCCCGCCAGCTGCTCGCGGCACAGCCGCGTGGCAACCTTGAGGCCGATGGCAGCCCGAGGATCGAAGCGACCGAAGCGACCGAAGCGACCGAAGCGATGAGGTTCGTGCACTGCGCCGACGTCCACCTCGACAGCCCGCTGCGAGGCCTCTCCCGCTACGAAGGGGCCCCCGTGGACCGGCTGCGGCGAGCGACGCGGGACGCGTTCGAGCGGCTGGTGCGCTGCGCGATCGACGAGAAGGCGGACTTCGTCGTGATCGCCGGCGACCTCTACGACGGCGACCGGGACGACTTCCAGACGGCGATGTTCCTCCAGGGGCAGCTCCACGTGCTGCGCGATGCGGGGATCCCCGTCGCCATCGCCTACGGGAACCACGACGCCGCGAACGAGATCACGAAGCGCCTGCGCCTTCCCGACAACGTCTTCGTGTTCCCTGCCGACGCCGCCGGACAGAAGGTCCTCGAGGATGCCGGGGCGGTCCTGCACGGCCGCAGCTATCCCACCCGTGCCGTCACCGACGACCTGTCGGCCGGCTACCTCCCCCCGGTGGACGGCGCCTTGAACGTGGGGGTCCTCCACACGTCGCTCGACGGGCGACCCGGTCACGACCCGTACGCGCCCTGCACGCTCGACGCGCTCGTCGGGCGTGGCTACGCCTACTGGGCGCTCGGCCACGTCCACGCCCGCGAGGTGCACGAGGTCGACGGCGTCCACGTGGTCTTCCCGGGCAACCTCCAGGGCCGCGACGTGGGAGAGGTCGGCCCGAAGGGCGCCACGGTCGTCGAGTACGACGCCGACCGCGTCCGACGCGTCTGGTGCCGTGACCTCGCTCCGGTCCGCTGGGCACGCAGGGAGGTGGACTTGCGCGACGTCGCGCAGGTCGACGAAGCCCTCGACCGGGTCGTCGCCGATCTCGGCGAGCTGCGGACCTCGTGCGCCGCCGAAGCCGGCGCCGCCTCTGCGCCCGAGCTGCACGCCGTGCGCGTCGTGCTCCGGGCGAGCACGCCGGTCAGCCAGGAGTGGCTGCGTCACGCCGATCGCTACGAGACCCAGCTCCGAGCCGACGCCGGGGGAGGGGGCGACGACCTGTGGATCGAGCGTGTCGAGGTCTCCTCGCCGGCTCGATCGCCAGGCGAGGAGAAGGCGAGCGGGGAGGCAGTCGACGCCGTGCGACAGGCCTTCGCTCTCCTCCGGGCCGCCAGCCCGGGATCGCGGTCCCCGAGAGGCGAGATCGCAGGTCTTCTGGCAGGAGTGAGGAGGCGTTTCGGGACGGATCTCGACGACGCGCTCGGCCTCGGGGCGAAGGTCCTCGACGCCGCCGCACTCGACGACCTCCTCGAGGAGGCCGAGGCGCTCCTGGTCGCCGAGCTCGAGGCCGGTGACTGATGCGCCTCGAGCGTCTCGACCTGCTGGCCTACGGACACTACGCGGAGACGACCCTGGACCTCTCGGGCCCGCCGGATGGGCTCACGGTCGTGGTGGGCCCGAACGAAGCGGGCAAGTCGACGGCGCGCCGCGCGCTATTGGCCGCGTTGTGGGGCTTCGGCCGCGGAGCCCCGGACGCCTACCGCTACGGGCCGGCCGGCCTTCGCCTCGGGATGACCCTGCGGTCGGCCCGGGGAGCGGAGCTGTACGCCGTGCGCCAGGGCGCGGGAAAGGGCAGGCTCGTCGGCGCCGACGGGGGAGCGCTCGCAGAGGACGCCTTGGGGGCGTTCCTCGGCGAAGCGACGAGGGAGCTCTACGAGCGCCTGTTCTGCGTCGACCACGACGAGCTGCGCCTGGGCTCCGAAGCCCTGCTCGATGCGGGAGGCGAGATCGGCCGGCTGGTGTTCGGAGCGGCTCTCGGCGCGAGGCCGCTCGGCGAGGTGCTCCGCCGTCTCGACTCCCGAGCCGGCGAGCTCTACAAGGAGAGCGGGCGCCGGCAGCCGGTCGTCGAGTCCCTCGCTGCGTACCGCGACGCGATGCGGCGGACGAGAGAGCTGCGCGTCCGCTCGCGCGAGGTCGACCGCCGCCGTCAGGCGGTCGACGACGCACAGGCCCAGGTCGAGAGCCTCCGCTCGAATCTCGAAGAACGCCGCGCCGAGCTCGCCCGACGCGAGCGGGTGAGGACCGCGCTGCCCCTCGTCGCCCAGCGCGCCGAGCTGTTGGCCAGGCTGTCGGACGTCGAGCGAGAAGGGGTGCTGCCCTCCGCCGACTGGGCCGGCAGAGCGGCGGCGGCGCAGGCGGCCGTCGAGGCGTTGGGCGACCGCCGCCGTACGGTCGCCACCCGGCGCTCGAGACTCGAAGCCCAGATCTCGGCCATCGACGTCGACGACGCAGTCTTGGAACGCGCGGCGCAGATCGAGGACGCCGTAGAGGGCCTCGACCGCTACAAGAACAACGCGGAGGACCTTCCCGAGCGCCAGGGTCGGCTACGCGTCGCGAGGCAAAGGCTCGAGGACTGCCAACGACGTCTCGGCATCGCCCATGGGCAGGATGCGGGCGAGTGGGCGGTCTCCGACGGCGAGCTCGCCGAGGTGGAGAACCTGGCCTCGGCTCAGGCCGCTCTGGCGCAGGCGGTGAGCACGGCCGCCGGGGAGCTGGCCGCGCTGGACGCCGAGATGGACGAGGGCGAGCACCGGCTCGAGGCCCTGCCCGCGCCGCCCGACGTCGAGGAGCTCGCCCGCGCGCTCGCGCTGGCCGATCCCGTGGTCGTGAAGGCTGGGGACCTCCTGGCCGCGCACGAGGAGATCAGCCGCCTGCGCAGCGATGCGACCGCCCTGGCGAGCCGCCTCGGGCTCGGAGGCCGACCCTTGGGCGAGATCGAGGGGCTGCCGGTGCCCTCGTCAGCCGAGGTCACGGCCGCGATCGGTGCCGAGCAGGTGCTCGCAGCGAAGCGACAGGACCTCGAGGACGAACGGGAGCGCCACGCCCACAGGAGAGAGGACCTTGCCCGTGAGCTCGACGTCCTCGCCCGGGCTCCGGGGGTTCCCGACCCCGGTCGGCTCGATTCGGCGCGCAGCCGCCGGGACGCAGGCTGGACGCTGGTGCGCAGAGCGCTGTCGAGCGAGACCGCCGCGACGTTGGCTGGCGACGTGGCCGCGTGGGGAGCCCCGAGGAGCGCTGCGCCGGCATCCGGCGCCACAGTCGGCGTGCTCCACGACCGCGAGGACCTGGTCCGCCAGCTCGCCGAGGGGTACGAGGCTGCGGTCGTCGACGCGGACGCGGCGGCGGACGAGCGGTACGCGCACGCCGAGGACCTCTCGAGGCTGGGACAGCTCCGGGCACAGCAAGAGGAATCGGCCCTGGCCGAGATGGACGCCCTGCGCCGCCTCGGAGAGCTGGACGGCGAGATGGCGGAGCACCGGCGTCGGTGGGCCGAGCGGTGGGCACGAGCCGGCGTCGACGCGCGTCCCCCGGCGGAGATGGTCAGGTTCCCCGAGGACCACCGCCGGCTTCTCGGGTCGATCGAGGAGATCAAGAGCGCCGAGCAGCGGACCAACGCCGTGACGCGGGCCGTGGAGCAGGCGGCAGAGATCGTCGACGCAGCCCTGGAGCGCCTTGGCGCGCCCACACGCCCGGCGCCCGGCACGCCGCTGGCGATGTCCGTCGCACGGGCCGCACAGATCGTCAGGCGCGCCGGCGATCAGGCGAGCGCCCGCGACGGAGCGCGCAGGGACCTCGAGCGGGCACGAGCAAGTCGCGTGGCGCGCGGTCGCGCCCTCGATGACGCTCGGCTGCGCCTCGGCGAATGGGAGCGCGAGTGGTCCGCCGCGCTCGTTCCCCTTCGTCTCGACGGCGAGACCTCGCCTGCAGCGGCGCTGGCGACCGTACGCGCGCTGCGCGACCTGTCCAATGCTCGCAGTGACGTCGCAGACCTCGAGGGCAGGATCCGGGGGATCGAACGTGACATGGCAGCCTTCTCCTCCCTCGTGGAGGAGGCCGCGTCGGGCCTGGGGCTCGGCGACGCCGCGGACCCGCTGGTCACGGCGGCGACGCTGCGGGACCGACTGCGTGCTGCCCGGGAAGCCGTGGCAACCCGCAAGACGCTCGAGGGCCAGCTCGACGACGTGGTCGACGAGCTCGAAGCCGTCGACGTCGAGCTGAGCGTCTCGACGCAGAGGCTGCAGGCCCTGCGTGACGAGGCCCGGTGCGGCCCCGAGTCCGACGTCCGAGCCGTGGCCGATCGGGCGACCCGGGCGGACGGATTGCGCCAGCAGATCGCCGATCGGGAGAAGACCTTGCTCGAGCAAGGCGGCGGTCGCACGCTCGACGCGATCCTGGCCGAAGTCGCCCACGACGGCGCGGACGGAGATCGGCTCGCCGCGCGCGTCGCGACCTTGCACGACGAGATCGTCGGGCTCGAGGCAGACCTCGAGACGGCGAACCGGTCGCTCGGCGAGGCGCTGAAGGACCTTGCGGCGGTCACCGACGCCGGCACCGCAGCGGACATGGAGCAGCAGGCCCAGAGCCACCTCGCCGTCGCGGCATCAGCTGCCGCCGAGTACGCGCGCACTGCGGTCGCAGCGGCCGTCCTGCGCCAGGTGGTCGCTGCCTACGGTGAGCAGCACCGGGGCCCGATCCTCGAACGGGCTGGGACGATCTTCTCCGAGGTGACCGGCGGCGCATTCGTCCAGCTGCTCGCCGACGCCGTGGGCGACCAGCAGGTGGTGCTCGCGCAGCGCCGCAGCGCAGAGGTGTGCGCGGTCGATCAGCTGAGCGACGGAGCGAGAGACCAGCTGTACTTCGCGCTTCGGCTCGCGGGGATCGAGTACCAGCTCTCTCACCTCGACGAGCCGCTCCCGGTCGTCTTCGACGACGTCCTGGTGAACTTCGACGACCAACGGACCGCCGTCGCGCTGCGCACGCTCGCGTCGCTCGGGTCGCTCACCCAGGTCGTCCTCTTCACGCACCATGCCGCTGTCGCCGCCGCGGCCGAAGCGGCCATCGAGCCCGGTCGGCTCGCAGTCCGCCGGTTGGCGGCCCGCGACCATGCCACTCCACCGTCGGCGAGGGGCGCGACGTGGCCGGCAACGCGACGCGACGCGCCCCTGCACGCGCACGCCGCCGGGCGCTCCGCCACAGGTTGCGCGCAGGCGATCTTGGACGTCGTGCGGCGAGTGGGCAGGCCGGTCTCGAAAGCCGAGATCCTGACCGCCGCGGCGATCCCCGAGGACCGCTGGCCCCAGGCGATCCGGCGACTGGTCGACACGGGCGCCGTGGTGCAGGAAGGGGTCAAGCGAGGGGCGCGCTACCGCGTCGGCGGCGGGTGACTCCTCCCCGGCCCGAAGGCCGGGGCTTCGGTGGCGCTGCTCACGCCACTGTGCTTTCGACACGACCGGCAGGGTGTTGTCCCGCCGGGGCTACTCGCTTCACGGAACCGCCTACGCC
>JAKBTL010000067.1 GCA_021844425.1 Actinomycetes bacterium
CTGATGGAAAGACCCGAGTCCACCATCGTGGCGAACTGACGGGTGAAGACCGCCACGTCCTTGTTCTTGATCCGGTCGGTGACCCCGGGGATCACGATGTCGAACCGCAGAGCGCCGGCGCTCGCCGGCGTGACCGAGACCGGCAGGTAGCCCATCGAGCGGAGACGACCCACCACGAGCCCGAGGTTGTCGCCGTCGAGCGTCCCCTCGATCAGGTTGCCGCTGCGGTCACGGACCTTGTAGTCGAACGTGGTCGACACGTCACCTCCCTACGACATGACTGCGGAAGTCCTCGACGCTGCGGCAGCGGTCCAACGCCACCCCTTCGCTCACCACCCTCTCGCGGACCAGCTGCGCGAGGCTCTGGTCCATCGTCTGCATCCCGTGCTGCGCGCCGGTCTGCATGAGGGAGTAGATCTGGTGCGTCTTCGCACCGCGTACGAGGTTCTGGACCGCTGGGGTGCACACGAGGACCTCGGCGGCGAGGCGCCTCCCCTTCCCGTCCTCGGTCGGCACCAGCTGCTGGGTCACCACCCCTGCGAGCGACGACGCGAGCTGGATCCGGATCTGCTCCTGCTGGCTGGGCGGGAACACGTCGATCACACGGTCGATCGTGGACGGAGCGTCCTGCGTGTGGAGGGTCGCGAGCACTAGGTGCCCGGTCTCCGCCGCCGTGAGCGCCGTCGAGATGGTCTCGAGGTCGCGCATCTCGCCGACGAGGATGACGTCGGGGTCCTGCCGCAGGGCCCGCCGGAGAGCCTCGGCGAACGACTTCGTGTCCTGGCCGACCTCGCGCTGGGTCACGATCGAGCGCTTGTGGTCGTGGATGAATTCGATGGGGTCCTCGACGGTCACGACGTGCAGCGGGCGCGTGCGGTTGATGTCGTCGATGATCGCGGCGAGCGTGGTCGACTTCCCCGATCCGGTCGGCCCGGTGACGAGGACGAGGCCGCGCCGCAGGCGCGCGAACATCGCGACAGCCTCGGGGAGCCCGAGCGTCCCGAGCTCGGGGACCTGGTTCGGGATCGGGCGCAGCGCGACTGCGACGGTGCCGCGCTGGAGGCACACGTTCACGCGGAACCGTCCGACGCCGGCGATCTCGTGCGAGGTGTCCAGCTCGTGCTCCGCTTCGAACTGCTCGCGCTGGGACTGGGTGAGGATCCCGTAGACGAGGTTCCTCAGCGTCTCGTTGTCGATCCTGCCCACCTCTTCCATGGGCCGCAGCGCGCCGTGGAGGCGCACGGTGGGCGGCATCGACGCGGTCAGGTGGAGGTCGGAGGCGCCCAATCGGACCGCGTAGCGCAGGAGGTCGTCCACGTGCAGCGGCAATGGCCGCTCTGCGCTCGGCGCGACGACAGGCGTGCCCGCCCCGTTGGCGAAGGTCTCGGTCATGCGACCACCCTCAGCACTTCCTCCAGGGTCGTGTAGCCGGTGATCGCCTTGCGGAGGCCGTCCTGGCGCAGCGTCCGCATGCCCTGCTCGACGGCCTGGCGCTCCATGGCGAGGATCGAGCGCTGCTCGATGATCATGCGCTGGATCTCCTCGGTCATCGGCATCACCTCGCCGAGGAGCATCCGCCCGTAGTAGCCGGTGTTCGAGCACGTGCGGCAGCCGTTCGCGCGGTAGAGGCGAGAGACGTCCAGTCCCTGTAGGTCCGTCTCCGCGTACCCGGCTGCGTAGTAGTCCGCGAGCGACGCGTCGAACGGCGTCTTGCACTGCTTGCAGAGCACCCTGGCGAGGCGCTGCGTCAGCACGCCGCTGACGGCGGAGGTCACGAGGAACGGCTCGATGCCCATCTCGGTGAGACGAAGCGGGGTGCTCGCCGCGGTGTTGGTGTGCAGCGTCGTGAGCACGAGGTGGCCCGACAGGGCCGCCTCCATGGCGATGGTCGCGGTCTCCATGTCGCGGATCTCGCCGACGAGGATGATGTCGGGGTCCGCTCGCAGGATGGAGCGCAGCGCCGTGGAGAAGGGCATCCCCACCTTCGGGTTGATCTGTACCTGGGTGATCCCGGGGATCTGGTACTCGACCGGGTCCTCGACGGTGACGACGGACTTCTCCGGCGACATCACCTCTTGGAGGGTCGCGTACAGGGTGGTCGTCTTCCCGGCGCCGGTCGGCCCGGTGACGAGGATGACCCCGTAGGGCTGGTGGTAGGCCTGGGCATAGCGCTCCAGGGTGTCCGAGAAGAAGCCGAGCTCGGAGAGGCGGCGGATGCTCGCAGACTTGTCGAGGAGCCGCATGACGCAGGACTCGCCGTAGAGGGACGGCAGGATGGCCAGCCGCAGGTCGATCTGCCGGTCCCCGACGGTGACCGAGACGCGCCCTTCCTGGGGGACACGGTGCTCAGTGATGTCCATCTCGCCGAGCACCTTCAGCCTGCTGATCACCGCGGCGTGGATCGCCGGCGACGCAGAGCTCGCTTCGTGCATGACCCCGTCGATCCGGAACCGGATCCGCAGACGCTTCGGTGTGGGCTCGATGTGGATGTCGGACGCGCGCTCGTTGAGCGCCTGGAGGATCAGCAGGTTCACGTAGCGGACGATCGGCGCGTCCTCGACGACCGACTGGAGGCTTTCGAGCTCGAAGCCGCCCGACTCGGGCGCCGCGTGCCCCGCGGCGTGCTGGGCGGCCGCCTGGACGTCGGTGCCGGGCTCGTGGAGGCGGCGGACGTAGATCTCGATCTGCGCACGCGTCGCCACGACGCGGCGGAAGTTGCGTCCGAGGACGCTGCGCAGATCGTCGAGCGCGAAGACATCGGTCGGGTCCGCCATCGCGACGATCGGCACGTCCCCGTCGACGCCGATGGGAAGCACCATGTGGTGGCGCGCGACCGACGGAGGGACGAGCGCCGCCACCTCGGGGTCCGGGGGGGTCATCGCGAGGTCGACGAACGCCAGGCCGGCCTCGCGCGCCATCACCTGGACGAGGTCCGCCTCGACGACGAGGTGCTCGCTGAGCAAGAAGCGCGCGAGGGACTGTCCGAGGACGGCGTGGTCCCGGACCGCACGCGACATGTCATGCAATCCGACCTTCCCGCTTGCGACGAGCGCGCGGGCAAGAGGGGGCCAGCCGGGTTCGCCGACCGCCCCGGCAGCGGCGCCAGAAAGGGCACCGCTGCCCAGGGCGGCAGCGTCGGCCGCCCCACCGCCAAGGGAGCCGGGGCCGGGGGGCGGTGGGGGCGGCGACGAAGTGGGCGACTGGAGCGGGAGGGACGGCGCCTGGGGGGGCGCGGGGGGCGCCGGCTCGACCGGGTGCAGGACTTGCGGGGGTGGCGGCGCCTGGGGGGGCACGGGCGGCGCCGGCTCGACCGGGTGCAGGACTTGCGGGGGTGGCGGCGCCTGGGGGGGCGCCTGGGGGGGCGCGGGGGGCGCCGGCGACGCGACGTCCTCGTCTGCGACGTCCAGGGGCCGGCTGCCCCAGCGTGACCTGCGCTCCCAACGGCCCTGGTGCTGGATGTTGCGCCGCCCATGGCGCAGCTCGCTCCCCCCGTAGAGCTGGACAAGTGCCGCGGCAACCTGTGCTGCCGGCGCCTGCACCGCGATCACCTCACCGCGCGTCGCGACGCGCAGCGCGTCGAGCGTCGACTGGTCAGCGGGCTTCGCGACGGCGACGACCGTGACATTGCCGCGGCGCTCGATCGGCACTGCGCGCTCGCGGCGGGCGACCTCTTCAGGGAGGAGGGAGGCTGCGCCCGCTGCGAAGCCCGTGCGCGACAGGTCGGCGTAGCAGAACCCGAGCTGCTCCGAAAGTTCCCGTGCCGATTCCCCGGCTTCCCCTGTCATCCCCTGTCCCCTGGCTCGGCCAGGCGGCGCGGCCACAGGGTAGCTGAGGGTGACGGAACCCAGACTCGGCGGCTCCCCACGATCGCCCCATCCCACGGCCGCTCCGCGAGCGAAGTGCCGACCTCAGCCTACCTCCCTTTCGGCTCGGATGAAATCCCCACCTCCACCCGAACGCAAGGAGCCTGTGGCGCTACAGTCCCGCCACGGTGGGCTCCAGCGAGTCGGTGCAGCTATTGACCATCCTCGTGAGCGGCGTCGCGGGCCTCGCAGTCGGGTCGTTCCTGAACGTCGTCGTGTACCGCCTCCCTCGACACATGTCGGTCGTCCAGCCGCCCTCGCACTGTCCGGCCTGCGGATCGCAGCTCACCCTCGTCGACCTGGTGCCGGTGATGTCCTGGCTGTGGCTCCGCGGCCGGTGCCGCCACTGCTCGGCGGGGATCTCGTTGCGATACCCGCTGGTCGAGCTCGCCGCCGGAGTCCTGTGCGCCGCGGCGGCGGCCGCGCTCGGATCCCTCTGGCCGCTCCCGTCGGTCGCCGTCCTCGTGCTCTGCGCGCTGGGGGCGTCGGTCGTCGACGCCGACGGCGCGGCACTTCCGGGCGCGGTCACGATCGTGAGCTCGCTCGCGGCCGTCTCCCTCCTGCCGATCGCCGCCGCGCTCGGTCACGCGGACCGGATCGCCTGGGCCGCGCTCGGAGCGCTGCTCGGCCTCGCCGCCGCCCTGGTCTGCGACCGCGCAGCGGGCCGCCAGCGCCTGCAGCGGATCGCGCTGCTCGGGGGGCTCGCCTGGACCGCGGGATGGCTCTGGCCGGGGGGCGGGGCGTTCGTCGCCGCCTGGATCGTGGTCGCGACCGCCGCAACCGGTCTCGGCGCGCGCAGACGTGCGCCGTTCGCGATGCTGGCTGCGGGGTCGGTCATCGCCGTGCTCGCGTCTGCGCTGGTCAGCAGGCCGTGAGGCGGCCGTCGCGTTCCGGCGACCGTAGGGAAGGGCCTCCGAGCGGGCGTGGGTCAGCCGCGCCCGGTCTGCACGAGCCCTCGACGCTCGAGGGTGACACGCAGGTCGTGCGGGTTCGTCGCCATCTCCAGCGCCTCGGTCAGGGTGATCAGTCCCGCTTCGAGGTGGGCGGCGAGGCTCTGGTCGAAGGTCTGCATGCCGTAGTAGGCACCGTCGACGATGATGTCGACGATGTCGCTCGTGTGCGCCGGGTCCTCGATGCACTGACGGATCCGCCCGTTCACCACCATCACCTCGACGGCAGGCACCCGGCCGTTGCCGTCTGCACGCCGGACGAGGCGCTGCGCGATCGTGCCGCGCAGCGACCCGGCCAGCGACGTGCGGATCTGCTGCTGCTGGTGCGGCGGGAAGAAGTCGACGACCCTCGTGATCGTCTCGGTGGCGTCGATCGTGTGGAGCGTGGAGAGGACGAGGTGGCCGGTCTCCGCCGCGGTGAGCGCCGCAGATGCCGTCTCCACGTCCCGCATCTCCCCGACGAGGATCACATCCGGGTCCTGCCGGAGGACCACACGCATCGCCGAGGCGAAAGAATCGGTGTCGAAACCCACCTCACGCTGGCTGATCGACGCGAGCTGGTCGGAGTGCAGGTACTCGATCGGGTCTTCGATCGTGATGATGTGGCACGACCGGATCCGATTGATGTGGGCGATCATCGCGGCGAGCGTCGTGGTCTTGCCCGACCCCGTGGGGCCGGTGACGAGGACGAGGCCGCGCCGTTCCTCTGCCAGCTTGGCCACCGCAGGCGGCAGACCGAGCTCGTCGATCGAGTCCGTCGTCGCCCGCACCCGCCGGAAGGCGAGCGCGACCGAGCTGCGCTGGTAGTAGGCATTGACACGGAAGCGGCCGACGCCCGCGACCGAGTACGCGAAGTCCGCTTCTCGGTGCCTGTCGAACTGGGCGGCGACCTCGGCCGGCATGATCGACCGCGCGACGGCCTGCGTGTCGGTGTGCGTGCACTTGGGCTCGCTGGTCAGCTGACGGAGCTCGCCGTCGATGCGAACCCGCGGCGACACGCCCGCCTTCAGGTGCAGATCCGAGCCTTCCCACTGGCTGAGCAGGCCAAGCAGGCGGTCGAGATCGCGTCGGTCCACCGCGTGGAGCCTAGCCAGCCCCCGATGCGCAACCCGTGATGGGTGCACCTTGCCCGATGGACGTCACCCCAAAGCGGCGCTACGAAGCTCGTCCAAGGAGAGCTCCGCAGTCGCCTCCCCGCCGCACTGCGGGCAGTGGTCGACGTGCCGCCAGGAGCGCAGCAGGCGGGTTCCCTCCGGGTTGAGCAGCACCACGAAGGACTCCGACAAGGAGTCCAGCTCGAGCCCGTAGTAAGGCCGCCAGGCCGTCGATGCCTGTCGAGCGTCCAGATCGAGGCCCTTCAGGATGCGGCGGAACCGCTTGCGCTCGGTGTCGAAAAGCCACGTGCTGTGGCACGATTCGAGCACAAGCGGCGCGTCTGTCGTGGATCGGGTCACCGCGTGATCTTGCCCACGGCCGATGAGGATTCGCTATGACGCGGATTGCAGTTCGGTGACGATCGCCCGGGTCCTGCGGCTCTCTCCCGATGCGCCCGAGTCGACGCCGCAGGCCGATCCGACGAGATCAGCGCAACGCAAGCGTCACAGCGGGCCGAGCGCGTGCTTGCGGCCACGAAGGATCTCTCGCTTCGTCGACAGCGCGCGCAGCCCGGCGGCGAGCACCCGGCGCGTCTCAGCAGGGTCGATGACCTCGTCGACGAAGCCCCGCTCGGCGGCCGGCCACGGCGTGAGGTAGCGCTCCTTGTAGTCCTCTTCACGAACGCGGCGCTCCTCCTCCGATGTCTTGCGATGGAGGATCTGGACCGCGCCGGGCGCGCCCATGACCGCGATCTCCGCCTGGGGCCAGGCGAAGCACAGGTCGTTGCCCAGGCCCTTGGAGTCCATCACGATGTACGCGCCGCCGAACGCCTTGCGCAGGATCACGCACAGACGCGGGACGGTTGCCTCGGCGTAGGCGAACGCGAGCTGCGCGCCGTGACGGATCATCCCCCGCCACTCGAGATCCTTTCCGGGGAGGAACCCCGGCGTGTCCACGAACGTGAGGATCGGGAGGTTGAACGCGTCGCAGAGACGCACGAAACGCGCGCCCTTCTGGGAGGCGGCGATGTCGAGCGTCCCTGCAAGCGCACGAGGCTGGTTGGCGACGACGCCGACGGCACGGCCTCCGACCCTGCCGAACGCGGTCACGATCTGCGGGGCCCAGCGCCGCCAGAGCTCGCAGACGTTGCCGTCGTCGACGACGAGGCGCACGACGTCGCGCACGTCGTACGACGCACGCTCGTAGTCGGGCACGACGCTGCGGAGCTCGGGCGTGACGCGGCCGACGGGATCCTCGCTGGGCACGTGCGGCGACTCGGCGTCAGTGTGGTCCGGGAGGAAGGAGAGCAGCTCGCCCATCGCCTCCATGGCGTCGCCGGCTTCCAGCGCGCACACGCCGGTCGTCGTCGCGTGCACGCCGACGCCGCCGAGCCCCTGCGGGGTGAGACGGACGCCGGTGAACGCCTCGACCATCGAGGGACCCGACACGAATGCCACCGCAGAAGGGTCCATGACGACGAGGTCGCTCAGCCCGAGCAGGAGAGCGGGGCCCGAGACGACCGGTCCGACCGCCGCCGACAGGACCGGGACGACCCCCGAGCACGTGGCCAGGGACGCCGCCGCCGTCCCCCAGCCGTGCAGCGCGTCGAGGCCGTCGGACACGTCGGCACCGCTCGACGCGAGCTCGATGAGCAGGGGGACACGGGCGTCGCGCGCGAGCTGCGCGGCGCGTGCGAGCGACTGGCCGTCCTCCCTGCCGAGCGCCCCGCGGCGGCGGTCCGAGGCGGTGCGAGCCAGCACGACCCTTCGGCCGTCGACCTCTTCGAACCCGACCGCCACCGTGCCGTCGATCCCCGCCCTCACGGAAACCCCGACACTTCTCGCGACCACCGAGCTCACCGGGAGCGGATCCTACGGCGTCGGCTCGGGTCCGACGGCGACGCAGGACCCGGCACCCTGCCCCCGGCGCGTGTGCCGCGGGCGTGGGGCGCGGTCGCGGGGCGCGGTCGCGGGGCGCGGTCGCGCTCCGCCTGAACTACGGTCCAGATCGCGGTAGGCTGCCGTGCACGCCACGCCCGTGTGCGCGGCGTGCACGGGGATGCATCCGGCGCCCGGGGAAGGCACCGGAACGCCTCGGGAGCCGGCACCGGTGACCGGGGCGGAGCAAGGGGAGTGACGGGGATGGGTGAGCGCATCGTCGGGCTCGACATCGGCACGAGCGCGCTGCGCGCGGTCGAGTTGATCGTCGAGGACGGCCGGCCGCCGGTGCTCGAGGCGTTCGGACAGGTCGGGTTGCCGCCCGGGATCATCGTCGACGGCGAGATCCGCGACCGCGCCCAGGTCGTCTCCGCGATCCGGCGCCTGTGGCGCAATGGCGGCTTCAAGACGAACCGCGTGCGTCTCGGCGTGGCCGGCCTGCGTGCGATCACCCGTGAGATCGAGCTCCCCCCAGTGCCGCCCGACGAGGTGGCCGCCGCGGTGGTCCTCCAGGCCGAGGACATCGTCCCGTTCCCCATCGAACGCACGTCGGTCGCCTCCGCCGTCATCTCTCGCACCGAGGACGCCGAAGGCCTCCCGCTCATCCGTGTGCTGGTCGCGGCGGCGCACCGAGACCTCGTCGACAGCCTCGTCGCCGTGGTCGAAGAAGCGGGGCTCGAGCCAGAGGGGATCGACCTGGACACCGCCGCGCTGTCGCGGGCGTTCACGTTGCCCGACGGCGCGACCGAGCCCGAGGCGGTGGTGTCGGTCGGCGCCGGCTTGACCATGGTCGTCGTCCGCCTCGGAGGCACGCTCCAGTTCGTCCGCACGATCGACATGGGAGGCGACACCGTCACCCGGGCCCTTGCCTCGACGCTCGACATCCCGATCGCCGATGCCGAGATCCTGAAGCGCCGGCTCGCGCTGCCCGGGCCCCACGACCCGGCGGCGACGAGGGCAGTGTCCGACGTCGTCGAGCAGCTCGCGGACGAGGTCAGAAGCTCGCTCCGGTTCTTCGGGACCCTTCCTGGGCGCACACCGCCGTCGAGGGTGCTCGTGACCGGCGGAGGGGCGCGTACGGTGGGGCTGCTCGAGCTGCTCCGCTCCTTCATCGACGTGCCGGTGCTCGAAGCGTCGCCGCTCTCGTTCGTCGACACGAGCGGCATCCACGTGTCGGCGAGCGAGGCGGACTCGATCAACCAGACGGTCGCCGTGCCGCTCGGGCTCGCCCTGAACGGTCCGGCGAGGACCCGTTTCGAGCTGATCCCGCCCGAGGTCGCCGCCAGGCGGGTCGCGCGGCGACGCAGGCGCCAGCTCGCCGTCGCGCTCGCAGGGCTCGTGGTCGCGCTCGGCGCGGTATCGGCCTGGAAAGTGCTCGCCATCCGGTCCGCGCAGCGCCAGGTCCAGGTGCTCCAGTCGACGATCCACACCATCAACACGGTCGAGATGCCCCGCTACGACAAGGCCGTGCGTCTCGGCGACGAGGTGACGACGCTCGAGCGCCAGCTCGCCCCTCTGGTCTCCCACGAAGTCGACTGGCTCGTCGTCTTGAACCAGCTCGGCGAGTACCTGCCGCCGTCCGCCGTGCTGAACGGCGTCGACCTCACTGCAGCGACGCCGACCGGCGGAGCGACTGCCGCCGCGGCCGCCGCGACAGCACACCTCGGCTCCTCGGTCATCGGCACGGGCACGACCACCGTGTACACCCACACCCTCACACAGGTGACGCAGTTCGGCCTGGCCATGGCAGGCTCACCGGCCCTCGCAGGCGTCGACCTTAGCGGCGGCGTGTCCGCTGCCAAGACAGGGGTGACGTTCCCCGTGACCTTCTCCATCACGAGCGCCGCCCACGGCCAGCGGCTGGGGCAATTCGAGGAGCGGATCCCGTGAGGGCCTCGTCGAGGCGAGTCCCGATCACGCGCCGGTCGGCCCTCGTCGGCCTCGTCGTCGTAGCCGTCGTGGTCGCGTGGCTCTTCGCCTTCTACCTTCCCCAGACGCGCAAGCTGGCGGCGCTCGGCACGCAGCGGACGGCACTGCAGTCGACCGTGGCCGCCGACGAGGCGCGCCTCGAGCAGCTGCAGAACGAGGCCCAGCACGTCACCCAGATCAGGGCGATGTACGACCGGCTCGACGGCTACGCGCCCAAGACAGAGAAGCTCTACACATACATCCGCACGATCTCCGGCGCGGCCAAGAGGGCAGGGGTGACGATCACATCGCTGCAACCCGGCGCGTTGGTCGCGGTCAGCGGGACGACGTACTCGGCGATCCCGATCACCGCGGCGGTCAAGGGCTCCTACGACCACATGCTCGCCTTCGTGAAGGGCCTCTACGACCTTCCCCGACTCACCGACCTGAACGCGCTCTCCGTCACCGGCGGGGGCCCGGGGACGAACAGGAGCACGATCCTCACGGTCTCGCTGCAGCTCGCGATCTTCACCTCCGAGAAGCCGGCGGGAGCGACGCCGTGAGGCCGGCCGCTCGGCGATCCCTGGCTGCCGTGGCACTGGTCGCGGCATCGGGCCTGCTCGCTGGCTGCCAGGGCTCAGCCGCGCCCTCGACGCCGCCGCCGCACGCGCGCACCGTCGCCACAGTGTCTTCGCCGACTACGTCGCCGGCGGCACCGTCTCCTGCGGCCCCGAACGCGAAGGCGTCTCGCACACTGCCGAGCTGCGGCGCCGTTCGCGACCCGTTCGACCCCAGCGCCACGCCTCCTCCTCCCGGCTCCCCGGCGATCTGCTGACGGGCGCAGCTGCGGGCTGCGCGGATCCTCTCGACCCGGTTCCTCCCGATCGGTTCCCCTCTGATCCGGTGAGGTGCGCACGCACGCGCTTGCTCGCACCAGACATGGCAACGGGGCCCCGTTCGGGGCCCCGTTGCACGATGATCGGTCAGTCAGGAAGGATCAGTGACCTGCAGGAGCTCCCGGCCAGCCGTTGCCTGTACCCCACTTGACGGCCGTTGTGGTGCTCGAGCCGAGCGCGGTCGTCGGCACTGTTGCTGGCTTACATGCGGTCGAGGCCACTTTTGTCCCGCTCGTAGGCTTGACGTAGCCGTAGAAGACGCCAGTTTGGGCTGTGTCTGCGGCGACCCAGCACTCTGTCGTCTTTGTCATGAAGGCGACAGCGACAAAGGTTGTCTTTGTGTTCGTCTTCACCGCGATTGTGTCCTGCTTCGCGCTGTGTGTCAGAGCCACTGCTGCCGTGCCTGTTCCCGTCGTGAACTTGAACTCCGGCTCGTCTTTCTGCAGGTCCTTTGCCATTGTCAACGTCGCCGGATAGCTGTCGGTCCTCGCGAAGATCGCCTTCGCCGAGGTGATGACGTTGGCCAGGTTGGACTGCGTCGACGTGTCGTTCGCCGTCGAGGTCACCCCGAGGAAGGTCGGGATGGCGATCGCCATCAGGATGCCCATGATGACGAGGACGACCATGAGCTCGATGAGCGTGAAGCCCGACTCTTCGGCCAGCTCCGGAATTTCGCCGTCGGCGGCGCTCCGCCGTCGCCGAATGGCTGTCGCGACGCGCCCGAGCGCGTCGCTCCACGTAGTACCCATGTGGATTTCCCCTTCTCGTTCGCACGTCACTGGACGTGTCGCCCACGAGTCCCCATCGACCCGTGCCCGTAGCATATCGCAGGACCGCACGCCGGCAAGTGGGAGCGGACAGACGGGATTGGGGGCTTGGCTCGACGCTCGCCCGCATTCGGCGCGCGGACCGCCGATGCGACAACGCGAGCAACCGGCTCGATTTCCCTCCGGCAACGAGGTACGCTGCCTGCGGGAACGCTGCGATGACGACACACGTGCGAGCTGGGCGACGACCGGTCGCATGTCGGATTGCTGCGATGGGGATGCAGTGAGCTGCAGGGGGATGTGATGGCCATGCACAGCTCGTATGGCGACGACTACGGGCAAGACGAGACGTCGGACTTGGTCCGGTCGCTCGCGCTGTCGTCGGCCAAGCTCTGGGAAGAGCTCTTCGCTCGACTGCGGAGCCTCGAGCACGCGCAGTCGGAGCTCCGCGGGCTCGTCGAGAAGATCGACGCGGCGCTCCCTGCGGCGCTCGGAAGCGTCGGCCTCGAGCGCGCGGACCATGCGGGCCGTGATGCCGCGGGGCTCCTGGATGCGCTCCCCGTCACAACGCACGCATCGAGTTTCGAGAGCGCGTTGACGAGCGCCCGCGCGCACGTCGTAGACGGAGCGAACGCGATCGCTGCCGGCGGCGACACAGACCGTGTGGCACTCCCTGGACGCGACCCCATTGCCGAAGCCCAAGGGGTGGCGCCTTCAGCGCCCGGCGAGCCCAACGACCAGGAACCCGCACCTGCTCTCTGGGCGCCACCAGGTCTGCCCCTCGAGACAGCCGACGGGCCTCCCGTCGACCCCCCGCCCGCGCTGCCCACCATTGACACCCCTACGCCATTCGTCGGGGCGGACGGCGCAGACGCGCTCGCCGTGGAGTGGCACACGCACACGCCGGAGGTCACGGACGACCCGATCATCGCGCC
>JAKBTL010000003.1 GCA_021844425.1 Actinomycetes bacterium
AGCTGTTGGTCCAAAGCGTCGGCAGGCGCGAGCGCAGTGTCGGGAGCTCTTGGCGCAGCAACCTACTGGTTCGTCCTTTGATGGCCTTCACCATCCGGTGGATGCCGAACTGGGGGTCGACTTCTACGTTGGAGCGGACGGTTGCACCAGCCACAACCTCAGTATACCGAGTCAGCGTAACTTCTACGAACACACGTTCGTCACGACGTCGTGAGCTCGCTCACCCCACGGCTGAAGCCGGGGGCTTGCGCTCGCAAGTCGGTCAGCTTCCTGCCGACGTGGGGCTGATCCCCACAGCCCTCAGCATCCTGCGGAGGTCGACAACCTGCTGCTCGTCGATGTCGTGGCGGCGCGGGCTGTCGAAGGTCTCGGTCTCGGATCCAAGGGTGACCGTGTAGCGGCCGTGCGCCTCTTCGGTGACCGTGGCAATGCTCTGGAGGAGGGACAGCACGTCGTGCCACTGGATGTTGTGGCCTGCAGGATGGGTGAAGATCTTCTCCACCGTGGCCTGATGGTGTGCGTCGAGCTCCGTGATCTTCGAGATCCTCGGCGTGATCTTCGGCGTTGCACCGCTCTCGGGCATTTCGCTGCTCTCCGACATTGCGCGCTCCTCGGCTCTCGAGATGGTCGGCGACCTGGACAGGGCTCGGCGGGATCCCTCAGTCCCCGGATTCGTCGTCAGCCTCGGTCGAGGCCACGCCCGGTGCGTCAAGGTCCCAACCCTCTTCCTCCTCCTCGCGCCGGGCGAGCGTGCGGCTGGAGGGCTCACCCAGCCCGTCGGGGTCGTCGATGCCGCCCTCGAGGGTCACGATCGCCTCTGGGTCGTCGAGCTCGGCTCCGACCTCCTCGAGCTCACGTTCGTCCACCTGGAGCGCCGGATCGAGAGAGGGATCGTTCTCCACGGATTCGACCAAGTCCGGGTCGATCCTCGTGCTCTCGTCGAGTGCCTCGTCGCCCTGCTCGAACGCTTCCGCCCCCACCGGCTCGTCGGGGGACCACTCGTCGTTCTGGTGCATGGTGTCGTTCTCCGTTGCCGAGGGCAAGGCTCCGTCCGTCCGTGTCCGTCTGTCGAGTGCTGTCGAGTGAAGCCTCGATCGATCGTAGTGCCGGGCCCGAGCGCCGAGCGCCGAGCGCCGAGCGCCGAGCGCCGAGCGCAGCGTGGCGGCGGTGACCACCAGCCACACCACGACGAGGCAGGCGATCAGAGGCCGAGGTCGAAGCCGGACCCCCGCTCGATGGCAGAGCGGCGTTCAAGGTGTCGGACCTGCCAACGCTCCACCGCCTCGGCAAGACGAGGAACGTCGCGAACGAGAGTCTCCCAGACGATCGCGTAGTCGATGCGGTGGTAGATGTGCGTGACCAGAATCCGATTCGCGCGAATTGCGTCCCACGGGATCCCTGGCATGTCAGCGCGGACCTCTGCAGGCAGCTTGCTGGCGGCGTCGCCGATACGCCCGATCACCGCCTCGCCTGCGAGTCGCAGAAGCCGGTCGGCGTTCCAGGAATCCAGACCCCGAGCGACGATGTCAGCGGCGGCGCTCGCCGCGTCGAGAAGATCGCCGACGAGCTTGTCCACGTCTCGTGGTGGCTGCGTCGCGCTCACAGCGGGACGGCATCCGACCTGATGTCGTCGTCACGATCAGTGAGGCCACCGGTGCTCAACAGATCGACACGCCTACCTAGGAGTGCCTCGAGCTCGCGCCACAGCCCCACGTGGTCGACAAGGGTGCGTCCGGGCTCGAAGTCCACAAGCAAGTCGACGTCACTACCAAGCTGGGCCGTGCCACGGGCTACCGATCCGAACACGCGCACGTTCGAGGCGCCGTGGGCGAACGCGACTCGCACAATCTCGGCCCGATGGGCGCGCAGCGACTGCAGATCGGGCGGACGGTCGGTGCTGATCATCGTCCCGACGTCTGACATGACGATCATGCTACGTCCGCGGTGTCGCACCCTCCCGATGCTGCGGGTCGATGGCCGACGGGCAGGCGGTCGACCACGACCGACGGCGCCGTCGAGCTCTTGTCCATCCCGCCTTGGCTCGTGAAGAACACGAGGCGTGGCGCGCTCGCCACCAGGTCGCCGAGCACCGCCCGGGTCCCGCCCGTCATGGGCGCAGGGCGAGCAGCTCGGCGTAGGGGCCGGCGCGTCGTGCGAGCACCCCGGCGGGTCCGCGCTCGACGACACGACCAGCGTCGAGCACGATGACCCGGTCGAGCTCCTCGAGGCCGGCGAGGCGGTGGGTGATCCACACGAGCGAGCGCCCCTCGGCGTAGCTGCGCACCACCGCCTCGCGCACGAGCGTCTCGGTGTTCTCGTCGAGGTGCGCGGTCGGCTCGTCGAGCACCAGCACCGGACGGTCGGCGAGCAGGGATCGGGCGAGCCCGAGCCGCTGTCGCTCCCCGCCCGACACGCTGAGACCGGTCCAACAGCTCCGTCGCGCCTGCAACCTCCTCGGACACGGCCGTTCGGCCGAGAAAATGCAGCCACAGCGCCTGGTCGACGACCGGTCAGCGCTCGATCGACCCGACGGCCGAGGGGGCGTACGCCTGCACGGCTCCTTCGGCCACCTCCTGGCACGCTGCCGAGACTTCCCGCCGCTGCGCGTCGCGGTGGTCTACCCGGTCGACCTCGCCGACGTGCTCGGCATCGATCGGCCCAAGGTCGCGGTGCTCTCGGCGATCGAGGTGGTCGACCCGGCCATCCCCTCGACGTCGCCGGCGAGCCCGACATCCTCCTCGTGCCCAACCTCGAGGCGGGCAACATCCTCTACAAGAGCCTGACCCACCTCGCCAGGGCCGACGTGGCCGGGATCGTCCTCGCACGCGGGTCCCGCTCGTGCTCACCAGCTGCGCCGACACCGTGCACAGCCGGGTGGGCAGCGCCGCGCTCGCCACGCTCTGGTCCGCGAGGCCAGGCGCCGGCTCGCGCCCGTCGCTCGGGCCCCTCGTCGCGTCGGCCCACGGCCGAATGGCAGACCCCCAGCCGGTAGGTTGCCCGGTGGTGCAAAGCCAAGGCGAGGTCACCGAGGTCGAGACCGCCCGCCCTGCACCGGCGCACGCCATCCGCCTGATCGCCGTCACCTCCCTCGCCCACTTCGTGAACGACGGCGTCATCTTCTTCGTGCCGGTGATCGGCGACCTCCTGGCGCAGCAGGACCACACCTCGCCTGCCGTCCTCACGGCGATGCTGACCGTCTTCTACGTCGTCTCGGCCGGCTTCGGGCTGGGGGTCGGCATGGTGTCCGACGCCCTCGGGCGGCGAGGGACGATGATCGCGCTGGGCATCGCAGGCCTAGGGCTCAGCCTCTTCGCCTTCTACCTCGCCTTGTCGCTGCACGGCGCCGGGAGCGACGTCTTCGTGATCACCGCGGCAGTCGTCGCAGGGTTCGGGAGCGCCTTTTACCACCCTCTCGGGGCCTCGGTGCTGCAGCTCAACTTCGCAGACGCCTCTCGAGGCAGGGCGCTCGGCATGAACGGAGCGTTCGGGAGCCTCGGTCGGACGGTGTACCCGGCGCTGTTCTTCGTGGTCGCCGCGCTTGGCCTGACCAAAGTAGACACCACCGCCGTCTTCGGCGGGCTCAGCCTGCTCGCGGCCGCGGGGATCGCCTACGGCCTGCGCGCGAGCGTGACCGGTGAGCGTGCCGGCCGCCCCGCCAAGGTCGAGACGAACGCCCGGTCGGTCGGTGCCGAAGCGCCCGGGTCCGGCGACGTCAGCGCGAACGACCCTGCCGCTGTGCCGGCGCCTCCGGAGCGCGAGACCCTCCGCGACCTCTTGAACCGCAGCATGGTGGCACTCATGGTCATCGCGTTCTTCCGCTCTCTGGCGTTCATCGGGATCGTGTCGTGGGTGCCCATCTACCTGACCACCCAGCGCCACGCCGGGGTGTCGAGCACCCTGGGCGTCGCGGTGACCGTCATGTACGCCGGCGGCATCGTCGGCCAGCCGGTGTTCGGGCTGCTGGCCGACCGCTTCGACAAGCGCCTGGTCCTGGCCTTCGACAGCCTCGGGTCGGCCGCCGGCATCTTCGCCTTCCTCGGGACCTCCGGACACGGCGCCGGGGCGCTGCTCTCGCTTGCGCTCTTCGGGTTCTTCACGTTCGCCAACTTCCCGCTGCTGCTCTCGCTCGTGGCCGACTATGTGCCCAGGGAGCGCTCGACGACCGGCAACGCGCTCATCTGGGGCGTGGGATCCACGGGCGGCCAGGCGCTCGGGCCGGTCGCCGCCAGCCTTCTCATGCTCGGGTCGTACTCGCACCTCGGCCTCGCGTTCGGGGTGCTCGGAGGCTTGGCCGCGGCGACGGTGCTCGGCACGCCGCTGCTCGCCAGGACGCCTCGGCGCGCTCGCATGGCCCTCTTCGGCTGAGCCAGGTGACGAGCAGCCGGCTCGAGAACGAGGCCCCTGGCCGCGACCCCGGGCCGCGGGGCCCTGCCACTCCCGCCTTCGGGACCTAGGTCGATTCGGGTCAGAAGGCAGCGACGGCTGGGACGACCTGCGCGCCCATGATCTCGAGCACCTTGGGGTCGAACACGCGCGCGACCTGGCCGTGGGCGACCTGGATCCCGAGTGCGGCGAGACGCTCCAGGTCCTCGACGATCTCGCCACAGCGCTCGCCCTGCTCGCCGACGTCGAAGCGGTAGGTGACCGTCTTCTCGATCTCCTCGTAGTCCCGGCCCTCGGCATCGCAGTGCTCGCGGAGCACGTCGAGCTTGTGCTCGAGCTCGGGGCTATTGAACAGGTTGCAGGCCTGGGCGTAGCGGGCGACGAGCCGCAGCGTCTTTCGCTCACCCGACCCCCCGATGAGGACAGGAGGGTGGGGCCGACGCAACGGCTGGGGCGAATTCAAGGTGCGCTCGAGTCGGTAGTACCGCCCTTCGTAGGGACGCTCGTCATCCGACCACATCTGCAGGCAGACCTGCAGGGTCTCCTCGAGGCGTTCATAGCGCTCGGCGAGGGGAGGGAAGAAGAGCCCGAGGCCACGGGACTCCTCCTCATTCCACGCGGCGCCGATCCCGAGCCATGCCCTGCCGCCAGAGAGCACGTCGAGGGTGGAGACAGCCTTCGCGAGCAGCCCAGGACTGCGATACACCGCGCCGGTGACGAGGGTCATGAGCGAGACTCGCTCGGTGTGAGCCGCGAGGAAGCCCAAGGTCGTGTACGCCTCGAGCATCTCGTGCTCGGGAGGGCCGACGTGGCCGATCTGCCAGACGTGGTCCATCACGCTCACTCTGTCGAATCCGGCTCGCTCAGCGCCGGCCACGATCGTGGCGAGGTCGTCACGCAGGCGCCCCGGACCGCCGGGGAAGGTGAAGTCTGGGAGGTGGAGGCCGAGCTTCATGCGCTCCGTTCTATCTGCTCCCGGTACGCGTCGCGTCCGCGGTCAAGCCGGCGACGCGCACCGCGCAACCTCTGACTTCGACCCGACCCAGGTCCCTGATCTCGCCGGCGGTCTTCGAGCCAAGGTGCCGCAGAACCTGTTCGAAGCAGAGGAGACCGAGGCGACAGAGCTGGCCTCGGCCTTCGAGAGGAGCCCGCCATGTCGATCGGGGACCGTACGCCCGTTCCCCGGTAGCCGTCCTTACCGCCTTCGGCGCCGACGCGACCGCAGGCCGCGCGCCACGACACGCCCCGGTCGGACCCGACCCGGGCCTCGAGGAGCCTCAGGTGGTCGATGATGGCGGCTGACGACTTCCTCCTGCCAACGCTCGCGAACCATGGCTTCCAGAGTGACAACTCGTGCTGAATCCACGGCAGGGTCTCGCTGAACCCGATGGCCAAGCCGGCCCGCCGTCGCGAGACGATCCACTCGCGGGCCATCTACCGCTACCACCCCGTGTTCGCCGACGCGAAGTTCACGGTCCGCTACCGCGACGACGAGCAGCACGAGCCGGCCACGCTCGAGGGCGGCGACGTGCACGTCATCGGGAACGGCGCGGTCCTCGTCGGGATGGGCGAGCGGACCACGCCGATGGCGGTCGAGCTGGTGTCCTCGCGCCTGTTCGAGACCGGGCAGGCGACGAGCGTGATCGCGGTCGAGCTGCCCACGTCCCACGCCACCATGCACCTCGACACGCTCGTGCCCATGGTCGACCGGGCACCGCTCGTCGTGTACCCGTACCTCGACCGCCACCTGCGCAGCTGGACGGTGACCCCAGGGGACGAGCCCGGCCAGGTCCGCCTCGCCCACAGCCGCTCCCTGCGGGAGGCGGTCGCCGCGGCCCTCGGCATCGACGCCTCCGAGCTCACCGTGCTGTCCACCGACGAGGACATCCGGGCAGCCGAGCGCGAGCAGTGGGACGATGGGACCAACTACCTCGCCGTCGCCCCCGGCGTGGTCTACGGCTATGAGCGCGACGTCCCCACGAACACGATGCTGCGGCGCCACCGGATCGAGGTCGTGACCGTGACCGGGTCCGCGCTCGGCCGGGGCCGAGGTGGCCCTCGGTGCATGACCTGCCCGATCGAACCCGACGCCTAGACCCTTGCTTGGACGAAGGAGACTGGAGACAGACCATGGACCTGCGTGGACGCAGCTACCTGAAGGACGCCGACTTGAGCGCAGAGGAGTACGGCGCGGTCTTGGACCTCGCCGAACAGCTGCGGCGAGAGAAGCGCGAGGGTGCCGAGCAGCAGCGCCTCGTGGGCAAGCACATCGCCCTCTTGTTCGAGAAGACCTCGACGCGCACCCGCTCCGCGTTCGAGGTCGCCGTCCAGGACGAGGGCGGGCACGCCACGTACCTCGGGCCAGGCGAGAGCCAGTTCGGGGTCAAGGAGTCGACGAAGGACACCGCCCGGGTGCTCGGCCGCCTGTTCGACGGCATCGAGTTCCGTGGCTTTCGCCAGTCCGACGCCGAGATCCTGGCGGACTTCTCGGGAGTGCCGGTGTGGAACGGCCTCACCGACCGGTGGCACCCGACGCAGAGCCTGGCCGACCTGCTCACCATGCGGGACCACGCCGGGCGGCCGCTCACCGAGGTGTCGTTCTGCTTCCTCGGCGACGCCGCCAACAACACCTGCGCCTCCCTCGTCACCGCCGGAGCCCTCATGGGCATGGACGTACGCGTCGCCGCGCCGACCGCCCGACGGCCGGCGCCGGAGGTATGGCGAGACGCCCTCAGCCTCGCGGCCGCCACCGGGGGCTCGCTCACCCTCACCGACGACCCGCGCGAAGGCGTCGACGCCGTCGACTTCCTCTACACCGACGTCTGGCTGTCGCTCGGCGAGCCCGAGGAGCTGTGGGACGAGCGCATCGACCTCCTCCAGCCCTACCAGGTCAACGCCGCGCTGGTGGCGGCCACCGGGAACCCGGACGTGAAGCTGCTCCACTGCCTGCCGTCCTTCCACAGCACCGACACCGAGGTCGGCCGGCGGATCTTCGACAAGCGCGGGCTCGAGGCGATGGAGGTCACCGACGAGGTGTTCGAGTCGCCAGCCTCCGTGGTCTTCGACGAGGCCGAGAACCGGCTCCACACCATCAAGGCGATCTTGGTCGCGACGCTCCGGGGCCTCGAGGTCTGAGGTGCGCGTGGTCGTGGCGCTGGGGGGCAACGCCCTCCTCGAGCGAGCCGAGCGGCCCGACGCCGAGATCCAAGAGGGCCACGTCCTACCTGCCGTGGACGCGCTCGCCCCGATCGCGCGCGACCACGAGCTGGTCGTCACCCATGGCAACGGCCCCCAGGTCGGCCTGCTGGCGGCCGAGAGCGAGAAGGACCCCGACCTCGAGCACCCCTACCCGTTCGACGTCCTCGGTGCGCAGACCCAGGGCTTGATCGGCTACTGGCTCCTCCGTCGGCCGACGATGAGCTCGAGACAGGCGAGGAACGAAACGGAGAGCAACGGGAAGGAGCAGACCATGGACGGGCCAGCCGCTGGAGCCGCCGACGCGCTGGCGTTCTTCGGCGCCACGGGCGACCTCGCGCACAAGATGATCTTCCCAGCGCTCTACCAGATGGTGAAGCACGGCACGCTCGGCGTCCCGGTCATCGGGGTCGCGTTCTCGGGATGGGACGTGGAGCAGCTCCGCCGCCGTGCGCGCGAGAGTGTCGAGCGCACGCCGGCGGGCGTCGACGACACGGGCGCGCTCGACCGGCTGCTCTCGCTGCTGCGCTACGTCGACGGCGACTACGAGGACCCGGCCACGGTCGACCAGCTCCGGCGCCTCCTCGGCGAGGCCCGCCACCCGGCGCACTACCTCGCCGTCCCGCCCTCCATGTTCGCGACGGTGATCGAGGGGCTCCGCGCCGGAGGGCTCACCGACGGCGCCCGGGTGATCGTCGAGAAGCCCTTCGGGCGCGATCTCGCCTCCGCACGGGCGCTCAACGCGGTGCTGCGCTCGGCGTTCGACGAGCAGGAGATCTTCCGCATCGACCACTTCCTCGGCAAAGAGGAGATCATGAACCTCCTCTACTTCCGCTTCGCCAACTCCTTTTCTTGGAGCCGGTGTGGAACCGCAACTACGTCGCCAGCGTCCAGATCACCTTGGCCGAGGAGCTCGGGGTGGAGGGCCGAGGCGCCTTCTACGAGCGCGTGGGCTGCCTGCGCGACGTCATCGAGAACCACCTGTTCCAGATCGTCGCGCTGCTCGCGATGGAGCCGCCCTCCTACCAGGGAGTCGAGGCTGTCCAGACCGGCAAGCTGAACGTCTTCAAGGCGATACGACCGCTCGGTGCCGACGACCTCGTCCGGGGCCAGTTCACCGGCTATCGCGACGAGGAGGGGGTGGCCAAGGACTCCGACGTCGAGACCTTCTGCGCCCTGCGGCTGTGGATCGATTCGTGGCGCTGGGCCGGCGTCCCGTGGTACCTGCGGTCGGGCAAGCGCCTTGCCGTGAGCGCCGCGGAGGTGCTGGTCGAGCTGAAGCCACCGCCACAGCCCCTGTTCGACGACGCTGTCGCGGCAGGCAGCCAGGCGAACTACCTGCGATTCGGGCTCTCCCCGAGCCCGGTCATCGCGCTCGCTGCCCGAGTGAAGCGTCCCGGCGAACAGTTCTCAGGGGACCAGCGCGAGCTGTCCCTGCTCGACGCGCAGCCCAACGAGGAGCAGCCCTACGAGCGGCTGCTCGGCGACGCGCTGGCAGGAGACGGGGCCTTGTTCACCGGAGCCGACGCCGTCGACGCCGCCTGGGCGGTCGTCGACCCCGTCTTGGACCACCACCACGTTGCGCTGCCGTACGCGCCGGGCAGCTGGGGGCCCGCCGCCGCAGACGCGCTCATCGCCCCTCACGGCCGCTGGCACGATCCGCGGGGGACGCTTCGTCAGGCGGTCAGCGGATGAGCACCCAGCCGGCGAGCGCGAGCAGCGTGACGGCGAGGACGGGGACGGTGAGCACGATGCCCTGGCGCAGGTACTGACCCCAGGTGATCTTGATGCCCTTCGTACCGAGGACGTGGAGCCACAGCAAGGTGGCGAGGGAACCGATCGGGGTGAACTTCGGGCCGAGGTCGGCGCCGACCACGTTCGCGTAGACGAGCACGCGCTGCGCCGTGCCCGCGACGTGGGACCCGTGGACCGAGAGGGCCGCGACGAGGGTGGTCGGCATGTTGTTCATGACCGCCGACAGCCCGGCGGTGGCGAACCCGCCGGCGAGAGCCGCCGGCACGACGCCGGCACCGGCGGCTGCCCGCATGAGGTCGGACAGGTACACGGTGAGCCCGGCGTTGAAGAGGCCGTAGACCACGAGGTACATGCCCACTGAGAACACCACGATCCGCCAGGGCGCCTCTCGCACCACGGCGGCGCTCGAGACGGCGTTCGAGCGCGACGCGAGGGCGAGGAACGCCACCGCGGCGATCGAGGCGGGGATCGCGACGGGGAAGTGGAGCGGCTCGGAGGCCAGGTAGCCGCCGAGCAGCACGCCGAGCACGATCCAGCCGGCCCGGAACAGCCGCACGTCGGCGATCGCGCTCGCCGGGGAGCGAAGGCCCTCGACGTCGAAGCGCGCCGGGATCGAACGGCGGTAGAAGACGAAGAGCACGACGACGCTCGCGGCGAACGAGACCACGTCGACCGGGGTCATCGTCGCTGCGTAGGTGACGAAGCCGATGTGGAAGTAGTTGGCGCTCACGATGTTGACCAGGTTCGACACCACGAGAGGCAGGCTGGTGGTGTCGGCGATGAACCCAGCGGCCATCACGAAGGGCAGCGCCTGGCGCCGCTCGAAGCCGAGGGCGCGCATCTGCTGGTAGACGATCGGGGTCAAGATCAGCGCGGCGCCGTCGTTGGCGAAGAAGGCGGCGACGAGGGCCCCGAGGCCGAGAAGGTAGAGCAGCGCCCGCTTGGCGTCGCCGCCGGCCCGGGCGAGCATGTGCAGCGCCGCCCACTCGAAGAAGCCGACCCGATCCAGCACCATGGAGATCACGATCACTGCGACGAAGGTGATCGTCGCGTTCCACACGATGTCCCAGACCGTGGCGACGTTGGCGAGGTCCACCACCCCCACGAGCAGCGCGACCACCGCTCCCCCGGCTGCGGACCATCCGATGGAGAGGCCCCTTGGCTGGGCGATCACCAGGGTCAGCGTCACCGCGAAGATCGCCACGGCAGCGCCCGTCAGCGAGGCTCCGGCGAGGCTCAGCATGCGCGCGCCATGCCGCAGGCGATCGGCTGCCGGCCCGCCACCTTCGTGCTAGCGCGCAGGGGAGCCCTGCGCCCGGGGATCGGCGAGGGTCTGCTCGAAGCCGGCGACGTACGGGCAGCAGAAGACACATGCCATCGTTTATCGTCGATGTTCGATTACACTAGCAGGACGGGAGGTGCGCCGAGATCCCGGCGCCGACGAGGAGGGACGGTGCGATCGGGCCGCGGCTCGGAGCGAGGAGAGCAACGAGAGATCCGCCTCGACGCACGGCGGTCAGAGCGAGGAGATCGCCGCCCGCAACGCGCCCAGCGCGGCACGGTTCACGCAGTACGAGGTGCGCGGTCCCTCGATCTCTCCTTGGACGAGCCCGGACTCCCGCAGGATCCGGAGATGCTCCGAGATCGTCGACTGGGCCAGAGGCAGCTCGGCGACCAGGTCTCCGGTCACACATGCGTGGCGCTCGGCGAGCAAGCGGACGATGCGCACGCGGGCGGGATGCCCAAGCGCCTTGGCCATCGCCGCGAGCACGTCATCGTCGACATCCGGGACGGCCGGTGTCGTCCCTCGGTCAGGCGCGTAGCACACCGCGTGCGGCGCGCTCAGGGCGCGCGTCTTCGAGCGCGCCGTCGTGGTGGTCGCGACCATGTCCTTACCATCCTACCGGCGACAGGGCTCTTCCGAGCCGTGGCACGCCGTCGTCCCTGCGAGCACGAGGAGACCCCATGAGCCGTGCCGGTCGTCGCGCCGCACCAGCCCCCCCGGAGGCCTCGATCCCCGTCGTCCTCTACGCCTGCGTCCACAACGCCGGTCGATCCGTCGCCGCGCGGGTGCTCACGGAGCACTACGCGCGAGGCCGCGTCCAGGTCCGCTCCGCGGGGTCCGAGCCTGGAACCTCGGTCGATCCCATGGTCGCGGCGGTGCTCGCCGAGCGTGGCTTGTCGACCGAGGCGGAGGTGCCGACGCTGCTCACCGGCGCCCTCGTGGAGGACGCCGACGTGGTGGTCACCATGGGGTGCGGCGAGACCTGTCCGGTGCTCCCCGGCAAGCGCTACCTCGACTGGGACGTCGAGGACCCTGCGGGAGGCGACCTGGCGCTGGTCCGCTGCATCGTCGACGAGATCGACCGCCGGGTCCGCGTGCTCCTCGGCGACCTCGGGGCGGCGGTGCCAGCCGATGCCTGACGGCCAGACCGGCCCGTTAGTTCACCGAACGTTCACCCAGAGATCACCGGCAGGACACCCCCAGTTCCCTGCCGGGTCACCTGTGCCGGGCACGCTTCCTCGTATCGAGCAGATGCTGACCTGCGCGCTCGCCGATGCGAAGGAGACGCTGTGAGCGATGAGAGGGCGTCGGTGACCGACCTGTACCGGTCGCTCGACGAGGCCGAGGTCGGCCGCAAGCACTGGCTGACGGTGTTCACCGCCGGCATGGGCTTCTTCACCGACGCCTACGACCTGTTCATCATCGGAACGGTCACGGTGC
>JAKBTL010000102.1:0-11670 GCA_021844425.1 Actinomycetes bacterium
GGCGTTGTAGAGGTACCTCCTCGTGTGCCCGAAGCCCCGCAGCACCTCGTGCTGGGCGGGAGTCGGCTCCAGCCTGTACCGGCGGCCGACGTTGGCCTTGGTTCTTCCTCCGCCGCCCGTCTTCCTCTTTGCCTCGGGTCGAGTGCTGGCGCGGTGGCTCGGCGCTTCGGTTGGGTCCCGACCAGGTCGTTGAGCTGCCATTTCAGCGCACCGACCTGGGACCCGCAGTGGACCGAACAGCGTTGCTCCGTTTCCAGCACCCGCCCTTCGAACTGTGCATGCGATTTGCCCGCACACAGCTCACCGACGGTCTTCTCAGCATGGTTACGCAGCCATGTCGTTGTCCGGTGCCACTGCCACCAGATGCGAAGTCGCCGCACCTGGGGTCAAGGGCAGCACACCGGGGCAGAAGCAACTGCTTGGCCGTAGCCCATAGCCAGCTTGGAAGCTCTCGCACGTTGGCGGCAGGCATATGCCCGCCGGGATGGTTGGGCCGAGCGGTCTCGACCATGTCCTTGCACTTGACTTCCTCGCCAGCGTGACCGAAGTCGGGGCCCTTCCCTCCTGCTGCGTTTCTCGCAGCGATCATCAGTACTATGGCCCCGTCGGACTCCCGCTTGCCTCCGCTCGACTTCGTCATCGACTTATACGAGCGGCCGTTGCTGACCAGGCTGGCAAGACGGGCCTCTCCTGTTCCGAACCACCCCATGCGTACGTGCCGCTCCCCTTACCCCGAGGGGACCCGACCAAGGGCATCTCCGGAACTGGCCAGTAGGTCGGACATGGACCTTCGCCGTGACATGAGCGGCTCGGCTCCCCCGTTGTAACTGTGACGAGGCTGCAGGACTCGGCCCTGGTGGACCTACGGCCCGCACGCTTGCTCCCTCCAAAGAGGCTTTTGACACCCCGCTCAGCCCACAGCCTCTCGACTGTGGACCGGGGCCTGCTACCGGGCTCTCCGGCGATTACCCGGACGGGACTTTCACCCGCAGGGCTGGTCCAGCTTTCAGGACGCACCACGACCTCAGTATATTGGTTCCATGGTGCGCTCTGGTGACATTCGTACTGGTAGGCACTGCGTGTTCATGCTGCACGCCCATTTGGTGTTCGTGACCAAGTACCGCCACAAGGTCTTCTCCACCCGTCATCTCTCTCGGATGCAAGAGGTCATGGAGGAGGTCTGTGCGGACTTCGGGGTACAGCTCGCCGAGTTCAATGGAGAGGCCGATCACGTCCACTTGCTCGTGAACTTCCCTCCCACCGTCCAGCTCTCCAAGCTTGTGAACTCCCTCAAAGGAGTGTCCAGCCGCCTCCTGCGAAAGGAGTTCCCCGAGCTTGAGAAGCACTACTGGAGGGCACGGCGTTTGTGGGCTGGCTCCTACTTTGCCGGCTCGGTTGGCGGTGCACCGCTCAGTGTCCTACGTCAGTACATCGAGAGCCAGGAACGTCCGGCCTAGCGGCTGAACACGGCGCTTCACCACCGCCCTGAAGGACGGTGCACTGCGCCGTGATCTTGGTAGCGTGGCGTGCCGTGGCCGCGGTGCTCGCCGTCGACGCCGGGACGACCGGCGTGCGGACCGTCGCTTTCGACGAGTCAGCTGCCACCGTCGTAGAGGCCTACCGGCCCCTCACGCAGTCGTTCCCCCGGCCCGGATGGGTCGAGCACGACCCCGAAGAGATCTGGTCTCTCGTAGCGGCGACGCTCGCCGAGGTCGTCGCGGCGCTCGACGCCCGCGGCGAGACCGTTGCCGCGATCGGGATCGCCAACCAGCGTGAGACCGCGCTCGCGTGGAACCGCGTCACCGGACGTCCGCTCCACGCTGCCGTCGTCTGGCAGGACCGGAGGACCGCCTCGCGCTGCGAGGAGCTCGTGGAGGCCGGACTGCTCCCGCTCGTCCGTGAGCGGACCGGGCTCGTGCTCGATCCGTACTTCTCGGCGACGAAGTTCGAGTGGATGCTCCGCAACGCGGAGCTCGACACCCGCGACCTCGCCCTCGGCACGGTGGACGCATGGCTCCTCTTCCGGCTCACGGGCGGGGACGCGTTCGTGACCGACGTCTCGAACGCGTCCCGCACGATGCTCTTCGACATCCGAGCGCGCGCATGGACACCGGAGCTGTGCGCGCTGTTCGGTGTCCCGACCACCGCCCTGCCCGAAGTCCGCCCTTCGTGCGGCCGTGTCGGCACCGTCGCCGTTCACACAGGTGCCCCTCACGAAGGAAAGGGCGCAGCGGCGCCCGGGGGCCTGGACGCGCTGTCCGGCGTCCCGATCAGCGGGATCGCCGGCGACCAGCAGGCAGCGCTCTTCGGCCAGGGGTGCGGTGACCGCGGCATGGCGAAGGTGACCTACGGGACCGGGAGCTTCCTCCTCGTGCACGCCGGGTCGTCCTGCCCGCCCCCGCACGAAGGCCTGCTCACCACCGTCGCCTGGGACCTCGGGGGCCACGAGACCCGACCATCGGAACCCGACGTCACGTACGCTCTCGAGGCTTCTACGTTCGTCGCCGGCGCCGCCATCCAGTGGCTGCGCGACGGCCTCGGGCTGATCGATCACTCCGAGGACGTGGGACCGCTTGCTGCGTCCGTGGCCGACAGCGGCGGAGTGGTCGTGGTTCCCGCGTTCAGCGGGCTCGGAAGCCCGTGGTGGGACCCCCGCGCGCGCGGCACCGTGGTCGGCATCACGCGCGGCGCGGGCCGCGCGCAGTTCGCGCGCGCGGTGGTCGAGGCGATGTCGTTCGGCGTGCGCGACATGGTCGACGCGGCGACCGACGCGCTCGGCGCAGCGATGCCCGCTCTGCGCGTCGACGGCGGCGCGTCAGCGATGGAGCTCCTCCTCCAGCTCCAAGCAGACCAGCTGCAGATGCCGGTCGTCCGGCCGCGCTGCATCGAGTCGACCGCGCTCGGTGCCGCGATGCTCGCAGGCCTCGCCGAGGGGGTGTGGGGAAGCGTCGAGGAGCTGTTCGAGCGTTGGCATCCCGACGTCGAGCGCGTGCCGCAGATCGACCGCACGACCGCCGACCTCTCGTACGCGGCGTGGCTCCGGGCAGTCGAGCGCGCGCGGGGCTGGGCCTGACCGCAGCGACTGCCGGCCGGCAGCCTCGTCCTCTCTCGCTCGGCCCGCTCCCGGGTTGCGCGAGAGCCCGATGTGACCGGCGGCCCTGGGAGCCGCACCCAGGCGCGGCCACACTGGAGCGCACGCACATCGACCGGGACCGACATGGGACGTCGAGGTTCCCAGGCAAGCGGCGCGCCGGACCAGGCGTCGCCGCTCCCGCTCGAATGGACGCATGGCAGCGGCGACAGCGAGGTGGGCCATGACGATCGCAGCTCTCTCCCCCGAACGACGCGTGGAGGACATGCGGCGGCTCGGCAGCGAGGAATTCGACCTGCTCGTGGTCGGCGGGGGCGTCACGGGCGCCGGCGCAGCGCTCGACGCGGCGACCCGCGGGCTGCGAGTGGCCGTCGTCGAAGCGCAGGACTGGGCGTCGGGAACCTCGAGCCGGTCGACCAAGCTCGTCCACGGCGGGCTGCGCTACCTCGAGATGTTCGACTTCCACCTCGTGCACCAGGCGCTGGTCGAGCGCGGGCTCCTGTTGCAGGTCGTCGCCCCTCACCTCGTGCGCCCGGTGCCGATCCTCTACCCCCTGCGCACCCCTGTCGTAGAGCGTGCGTACGTCGGCGCCGGCATCGCCCTCTACGACGCTCTTGGGTGGTCGACGGGGAGCAGTCGGGGCCTCCCGTTGCATCGCCACCTGTCCAGGCGTGCGGCGCTCGCGCTCGCGCCGGGTCTGCGGCGCGACAGCCTCGCCGGGGCCATCGAGTACTACGACGCGCAGGTGGACGACGCGCGGTTCGTCGCCGAGCTGGTGCGGACCGCCGCGACCTACGGCGCTGCCGCGGTCAGCCGGGCGGCTGTGGTCGACGTTCGCCGGGACCAAGGTCGGGTCACCGGCGCGTTGGTGAGGGATGCCGAGACGGGTGCCGAGATCGAGGTGCGAGCCGCGGTGACGCTGCTCGCCACCGGCCCGTGGACCGAGGACACCGAGGCCCTCGCCGGCCGCAGCCGCGCGGTCAAGGTCCGGCCCTCCAAGGGCGTGCACCTCGTCGTCGACCGGTCCAAGATCGACTCGACGGTCGGCCTCGTGGTGCGGACGGAGAAGAGCGTGCTCTTCGCGCTGCCGTGGCACCGGCATTGGCTCGTCGGGACCACCGACACCGACTGGGATCACGAGAAGGCCCGCCCGGTGGCCACCTCCGTCGACGTCGACTACTTGCTCCAGCACGTGAACCGCGTGCTCGAGCGGCCGCTCAGCCCCGGCGACGTGGAGGCCGTCTACGCGGGTCTGCGCCCGCTGGTGGCAGGGGTCGGCGTCGTCCGCGGCCCGGGCGAGCAGGGGGCAGAGCGTCTCGATCGGATGGCCAGCGAGGAACCCCCGACGACCAAGGTCTCGCGCGAGCACGCGGTCGCCCGGCCCGCACCTGGGCTGGTGGTGGTCTCGGGAGGCAAGTACACCACTTACCGGGTGATGGCCGCCGACGCGGTCGACGCGGCGGTGGCGGACCTCGGAAGGGCCGACTGTCCGAGCGTTACTCGCAGGGTTCGCCTCGTTGGCGCAGAGCAGCACGAGGCGCGCCGCGCACAGCGAGAGCTGCTCGCACGGCGTCACGACGTTCCCGTCACACTGGTCGACCACCTCCTGGACCGCTACGGCGGGCTCGTCGACGAAGTGCTCGGCCTCGTCACTGGGGCTCGGGGTCTGGGCACAGAGGTTGCCGACGGTGCGGGGTACGTCCAGGCCGAAGTGGTCTACGCGGTGACCCACGAAGGCGCCCGGCACCTCGACGACATCCTCCTTCGCCGGACCCGGATCGGGATCGAGACCGTGGACGCGGGGCTCGCGGCCGCGGCGTCGGTCGCCGACCTCGTCGGCCCGCTTCTCGGCTGGGACGACTCGACTGCGGCTGCCGAGGTCGCGGCGTACCGCCAGACGGCGGAGCTCGAGCACCTGGGAGCCGACCGCCCCTCGGACGACGAGCAGGCGGTCGCGCGGACGGCCGGCGTCGCGCCCCTGTACGCGCTGCCCTGAGCGGCGCCCCGCGACGCTGAGCAAAGGACCTCCGTCCCTACTTCTCGTGTCGTTTCGACCGAACGCTTCATGTTGACGGTCACCAGCGTTCTGACGGTCGGGTTCATCGCCCTCATCGGCGTCGAGTGCGGGGCGTCCTGGGCGACGGGGCAGCTCGCAACGGCGACACAGCCGCTGCTCGTGATCGTCGCCTTCCAGTTCGCTCCCATCTTCGTGACCGTCGGGGGCCTGCTCAGCTTTTCCTTCTGGAAGACGGGCAGGATCTGGACGGGGGTCTTCGTCAGCACGCTGCCCATCACCGGCATGCTGGTAGCCAACTCGGCGCTGCAGTCGCCACCATGGTGACCGGCGAAGCGCCGCTGGCCCGACCGCACCCGCGCTCCTAGCATGGCAGCGTGCTGGTGGCCCTTGCTGGAGGCGTGGGCGGCGCGCGTCTTCTGAGCGGGCTCGTGCAGGTCGCAGACCCCGGGGACGTGGTCGCCGTGGTGAACACCGGTGACGACCTGTCCCTTCACGGGCTCCACATCAGCCCGGACATCGACACGGTGGTCTACACGCTCGCAGGGCTGCAGAACCGCGCGACGGGCTGGGGAGTCGCCACAGAGAGCTGGACCGTGATGGCCGAGCTCGAGACGCTCGGCGGCGAGACCTGGTTCCGTCTCGGCGACCGCGACCTCGCCACCCATCTCTACCGCACCCAGCGTCTCCGTGAGGGCGTCCCGCTGCACGAGGTGACCGCGGAGATCGCACGCGCCCGAGGGCTCGGCGTGCGGCTCCTGCCCATGTCCGACGACCCGGTGCGCACGCACCTGGTCCTGGCCGAGGACACCGGCGGCCTCGCCGCCGGTGTCGAGGTGCCGTTCCAGACCTACTTCGTCAGGCTGCGCCACGCGGTCGCCGTCCGCTCCGTGCGCTTCGACGGCGCGGCGGCCGCGCGACCCGCGCCCGGGGTGCTCGAGGCGATCGACGGGGCGGAGACGGTCGTCGTCTGCCCTTCCAACCCGGTGGTCTCCATCGGGCCCATCCTGGCAGTGGCCGGCATACGAGAAGCGCTCGCTGCACGGCGCAAGCAGGTGGTCGCCGTGTCGCCCATCGTCGCGGGTGCAGCGCTCAAGGGCCCGGCGGACCGGCTTCTCGAAGAGCTCGGCCACGAGTCCTCGGTCGTCGGCGTCGCGCGGCTCTACGCCGAATGGGTGGGGACGCTCGTGATCGACGAGCAGGACGCGGACTTCGCGGACGCCGTCGAAGCCGAAGGCGTGCACGCCGTCGTCGCGCCAGCCGTCATGACGAGCCCCGAGGTCGCCGCCTCCCTCGCTGCAGCGGTGCTCGATGCCCCTCGATGACTCGGGCGCCCTCCACGCCTACGGGGTGCTCGGCATCGGCGAGGTGCGCCCCGGCGACGACGTCGGACGCGTGCTGGCAGAGGCGCTCGGCGGCCAAGGAGCCTCGGACCTTCACGACGGGGACGTCGTGGTCGTCACCCAGAAGATCGTGTCGAAGGCCGAGGGCCGCCTCGTCCCTGTCGACCATGCCGACCCCGCAGCCAAGCAGGCGGTCATCGAAGCGGAGTCGGTGCGCGTGCTGCGACGCCGCGGCGACCTGCTGATCACCGAGACCACCCACGGCTTCGTCTGCGCCAACGCGGGCGTCGACCTCTCGAACGTCGGGGACGGCTGGGCCGCGCTGCTCCCTGTCGACCCGGACCGCTCGGCGAGGCGGATCCGAGCCGAGCTGCGTCGCCGGCTCTCGGTGCTGGTGGGGGTGGTGATCTCCGACACGTTCGGGCGGCCATGGCGCCAGGGTGTGACGGACATCGCGATCGGGGTCGCAGGTGTGGCCGCCGTCGTGGACCTTCGTGGCACGCTCGACGCGACCGGGAGAGAGCTCGTCGCCACCCAGGTCTGCGTCGCCGACGAGATCGCCGCCGCCGCGGAGCTCGTCATGGGAAAGGACCGGGGGGTCCCCGCTGCGGTCATCCGGGGCGTGCCCCCCCATTGGCTCCGAGACGGGTCGGTGCGCGAGGAAGTGGTGCGCGGGCACGCTGCAGACCTCTTCCGCTGATCGCGAGCGCTCGTGCGGCAAGGTCGCGCGCTCGGCGCGCTGGCGCCGCTGCTCAACGCCGGATGGTCGGCGCGCCTGCCCGGCGCTTCGCCTCCTCGACGACGAGCGCGCTCCCTGCCTCGAGCGTCGTCCACGGGCGCCACCCCAGGTGGATCGCCGCGCGCGTCGGGTCGAGCGCGCTGCGCCGGAGCTCGCCCTGGCGCGCAGGCGCATGCCGGATCTCCGGCTCGACGCCCACCAGCGCGCACAGGGTGCGAAGCACTTCGTTCACCGTCGTCTCCGTGCCGGTCCCCACGTTGCAGACGAGCCCCCCTCCCTTCGTCGCAGCTCGGGCGAACGCGTCGACCACGTCGTCGACGTACACGTAGTCGCGGGTCTGCTCGCCGTCACCGAAGACCGTGACGGGGCTGCCGGTCACGAGCGCGTCGGCGAAGATGGCGACCGCGCCGGACTCACGCTGCAGGTTCTGACGCGGTCCGTAGACGTTGCCGAGCGCGAGCGCCGAGAACTCGAGCGCGTGCAGCTCCCTGTAGGCGACGAGGTAGTCGATCACCGCCTTCTTCGATACGCCGTATGGCGAGAGCGGCCGATGCGGGTGCGACTCTCGGATCGGCAGGTCCGCAGCGTCAGGCTCTCCGTAGAGGGTGGCGCCGCTCGCGGCGAACACGACCCTCTCCGTCCCCGCTGCACGCGCCCCCTCGAGGACTCGGAGGCTCCCGAGGACGTTCACGTCGGCATCCGCCACGGGGTCTGCGATCGACGCCCGCGTGTCGACCGTGGCGGCCAGGTGGAAGATCACGACGGGACGTCGGCGGACGATGAGTGCGGTGGTCTCAGGAAAACGGATGTCGAGCTGGTGGAAGCTGAGCGCTCGGCCGCCGGCCGCGCGGGCTTCTGCGAGGTTCGCGAGCGAACCGCTCGACAGGTCGTCCACCACGTCGACCTCGTGACCCTCTGCGAGCAGCCTGTCGACCAGGGTCGACCCTATGAACCCGGCCCCGCCGGTCACCATCGTCCTCATGGCGCCCACATCTTGCACGGTCAGGCTGGGACGCGCGCTCCTGTCACCACTTCTCCCGGAGCGACCAGGGCACCAGACCCGAGCACGGACAGCGCGCGCACGTCGCTTCGCTCGCCGACGTGCGCGCCGGGTCCGACGATCGAGCCGCACACCACGGCCTCCGACGCGACGACAGCGCCCGGGAGCAGCACGGACCGCACGACCCGCGCGCCGGGCTCGACGACGCAGTCTCGACCCACTACGGCACGGTCGACCAGTGCGCCGCTTCCGATCGACGAGTGGTCACCGAGCAGCGCCGGACCCTGCACCTCGCTGCCAGGCTCGATCCTGGGTGAGCCGAGGAGCCACACCCGGCCCCCCGACTCTCTCGCCCCAGGGGCGGGCGGTCCGGGTCGGCGTCCCTCCAACAGGTCGCAGTGCGCAGCAAGGTACGCCTCGGGCGTGCCCGTGTCGAGCCAGTACGAACTGTCGGCGAACGCGTACAGGGAACCGTCGGCGACCATCGCGGGGAACGTCTCGCGCTCGATGGAGACCCGCCGTCCGGCGGGGATCCGCTCGAGCACCGACGGCTCGAGGACGTAGCTTCCGGCATTGATGAGGTTCGTGGGTGCGGCGTCCCTCGGCGGCTTCTCCACGAACGCGAGCACGCGCCCCTCGTCGTCGGTCGGGACGACGCCGAAGGCGGACGGGTCCTCTACGGCGTGGAGAGAGATCGTCCCTTCGGCGCCGCGTGCACGGTGAAACGCGACGAGCGCGCCCAGGTCCATGTCGGTCAGCACGTCGCCGTTCACGACGACGAACGTGTCGTCAACGCGAGCGCAGAGGGCCGCGAACCGGATCGCGCCAGCCGTGTCGAGCGGCTCGGGCTCGACCGCGTAGGAGAGCCGAACGCCCGCGGCGACACCGCCGGGGTACGCCTCGAGGAAGGCGTCGGGGAGGTACCCGAGCGAGAGGACCGCCTCGTCGATGCCGAAGCGCCCGAGCTGCCCCAGCACCCGTTCGATCATCGGCTGCTCGACGATCGGGAGCATTTGCTTTGGCACCGACAGGGTGAGCGGACGCAGGCGCGTCCCCTCGCCCCCCACGAGGACGACCGCCTTCACGGCGCGGCTCCTACCCCGCCTTGGTTGTGTGGGTCGCCGTCGAGGAGGCGGGTGCGGTCGGAGAGGTCGAGCCGCTTGCTGTCGTGGGCGTGGTGGACGGCGCCGGGGTCGTCGGAGCCGTCGGAGTCACGGGAGCCGTCGGAGCCGACGGAGCCGACGGAGCCGTCGGAGCCGACGCCGAACCCGCCGAGGCATCGAGGAGGGCCGTCACGATCGTCCCGTTGGGCTTCGGCAGCTTCGTGCCGGAGGGCACGAACCCGACCGTGATGAGCTGGTCGTCGGTGAACCGCAGTGTCGCAGGACTCCCCTGGACCGTCGAAGGCTTCGCCTTGGAAGAGAAGGCGTTCGGCCAGTAGCTCACGGTCACGTACGCCTTCTTCCCCGCGTACTTGCTTCCCGGCGGGCATCTCTGCCCGTTTCGGTAGCTGGTGGCGCTCGACGCCGTCTTGCTCTTCTTCGAGGTCTTCGAGCTCGCGGACGATGTCGCCGAAGCGGGCAGACGGAGCTCTGTCGCGCTCAGCGCGAGACCCTTGTACGACGAGACGAACTTCCCGAGCACCGCGTTGTGCCCCGCGTCGCCTGTCGTCTTCGGCGAGATCGTGATCACCCCGTTGCCGGTGGTGTAGAAGGACTGCTTGGCGGTGTCCGAGGCATTCGAGGGCAGCGGAGCGCGCTGGGTGCCGCAGACATCGAAGGTGATGGCGGCAAACCACGGCGCGCCGCCCTTGACCGGAGGGATCGTGCTCGCCGCGGCTCCGCGCTGGTAGTCCATGCGCGAGAAGGCGATCGAGACCAACCCGGCGATGACGATGAGGACGAGCGCGACGTACCAGTTGATCGGCGCCTGCCCGCGGTAGGTGCGACCGCCACCGGTCGCACCGGCGCGCGCGACCCACTTTCCCGTCGAGCTCCTCGGCATGGCGGGGGAGACCTTACCAACACCCTCGCGCTCGAGCCCCGCGCCCTATTCGCTCCACGTCGCCGGCGTCAGCCTGCACGACAACCCACGTGCCACACTGCAACACCTCGTCCATGTCAGCCTGCGCGCCGCACCTGGCCAACAGAGGGCTGGAGCATGGAGCGCCGGCTGACAGAGCGATAGGCGGCCAAGGTCTCGGGGTGCACCCACCGAGCGGGGTCCTCCGGGCCGCAGAGCACCTGCGCACGCCCGCCAAGCTCCCCCGACACGAGCCTGACGAGCTCGCACATCGCCGACTCGACCCCTGAGGGATTGCCCTGGCAGTCGGCGGCGAGGAAGAGGAGCCGGTACAGCCGCTCGTCGTAGGGGGAAGCCAGAAGGCCGCGCCGCAGCGCCCGTTCGGCACCCCGTCCGTCTCTCCTGGCGAGGTCGTGCTCCGCAAGGTCCAGCGCCAGCTGGACGATCGCGCCCTCCATCTCCGCGGCCAGCCCCTCGAGCACCGCCCAGTCGGTGGAGCGAAGTCCACCGAGGAGCGGCCCGCGTACGAGCTCGAGTGCAGCCCTCCATGCCGCTGGAGCACCCGGGCCTCGCGCGGCCGCGAGCGATCGAAACTGGGCCCAGTCAGTGGTCACGGTCGTCGCGAACGTGAGCCGCCCCACCGAACGGGGAAGGTGGTCCGACCCGTCGGAAGCGCGCCCGAGCGCCCGACGCGCGTCCGAGATGGTCGAAAACCTCGTCGCATCCGGAGGGACCCGGTCCGGCCACAGGGCAGTCATCCAGGCGTCAGCGCGCGCACCTGCAGGGTGCAGCGCCAGATAGGCGACCAGGTCGAGACACCAGGCCCTCCGAAACGGGCGCGCCGCCCCGACCACTTCGACGGGACCAAGCACGCGCACGACGACCTCTGGAAGCGCGGAGGCCTCGACCTGGACCTGCCGGGGGGTCTGCGACTGCTCCTGCCGGGGGGTCTGCGACTGCTCCTGCCGGGGGGTCTGCGACTGCTCCTGCCGGGGGGTCTGCGACTGCTCCTGCAGCGGTGCACCTGTCATGCGCTGAACGGTCCCCGTCGCTCCCCCCTCCGCGCCCGCGTGGGTGGCGGGCGTGGGACTGGGCGGAAAGAGCTCCGGCAGACCGACCGGGGCGGGGTGGGGCGGGAAGGGGGTACCTGCCGTCCCGGCCGGGTCCGCCGGAAGACCTCGCTGTGAGAGGCGTGCTCGCAGTCTGCAGAGGCGAGCTTGCGGGCGACTCTGCAGTCGACCTTGCACGTCAGGCAAGACTGTGGTCCAGGGGACGTAGCCCAACCGGCAGAGGCAGGGCGCTTAAACCGCCTTCAGTGAGGGTTCGAATCCCTCCGTCCCCACTCGAAATTCATTCAACGTTGGCACTGGTCAGACGCCAGCCTTGAGCGTGTCTGACGAGGGAATTCGAACTGCGATACGAAACGACCCAAGGACGCGCTGGAAACTGCGTGTCGTAAAT
>JAKBTL010000102.1:11680-12029 GCA_021844425.1 Actinomycetes bacterium
TGCAGCCACAACCACCCACGAACTGGGCGTATGCCAAGACGTCAGCCGGCTTCTGTGAACTAGAAGCCGCAACTTCTGTGAAGAATATCGAGTGGGGAGAGGGGGGAACAGGGCGGCCGCCCAACCGCCGACGGGGCGAGAACCGCCCGGGACCAGGGCGGACGCCGCGGCGGGACCGGGGACACAAGCGAGCACCGGCCGGCCAGCGGGACGCCGAGCGAGCGCACACGCCGAACACGCACACCCACCCCACCCCACCCCAGCGGACGGCGACCGGCGGAGCCGGGCGACGGGCGCCACCGGCGAGAGCCGGGGCCGGACGCGGGGGCGCACGAACGGACCGACCGAC
>JAKBTL010000112.1 GCA_021844425.1 Actinomycetes bacterium
CGACGGCGTCGGCACCGCGCCGGGCACGCCCGGAGGCCGGCCTTCCCAGGACCCGGGCGCCTTGGCCTCGCTGGTGCTCGGGCTCGTCGCCATCATTCCCGCCTTTCACTGCGCCGAGGAGGCCATCGTACCTGTAGTCACCTTCTGGTAAGTTCTAGTACGGAACAGAACAACAGGGCCACCGGGGAGGCATCTCCGGGCCCGAGGAGGGAGCAGGCGATGGCAACTGTCGACGCCCGCCCGATCATCGCGTCGGGCGAAGAGCCGTTCGAGACGATCATGGCCGCGGCCGGCGCCCTCGACGACGGCGAGGAGCTGGTGGTGCTCGCGCCGTTCGAGCCGGTGCCACTCGAAGGGGTCCTGTCCTCGCAGGGCTTCTCGTACGAGGCCGAGGACATCGGCGGCGGTGACTGGCGAGTCGTCTTCCGGCGGATCTCGTGAGTGCCCAGGTGCCCGACGGCCCGACTGATGGCGGTGCACAGGTCGACCCGGGCAGCTGGCTGACGCTCTCGGCCGACGACGCGCGCGAGGCGGCCTGGGACGCGCTGCGCGGCGTCTACGACCCCGAGCTGTACCTCGACGTCGTCACGCTCGGGCTCGTCTACGACGTGCGTGCCGAGAGTGACAAGCTGGTCGTCGAGATGACGATGACGACCCCCGGGTGCCCGGCGTCGGAGGTGCTTCCCGAGATGGCGCGTGCCGCGATCGACGACGCGTTGAGCGGCGCCGTCCCGGTGGACGTCCGCGTCGTGTGGGACCCGCCGTGGAGCCCGGCCATGATCGACGAGGAGGCAGCTGCCGCACTCGGGTTCCGGGTGCAGTGAGCCGGACGACGAAGACCGCGCCCGCGCCTGCGGCGAGCGTCGAGGTGGTCCGGGTCTACGACGACCAGGGTCGCCGCTCCGGCGAGCACCGGGTGCTCGTCGACCGGCTGTGGCCGCGCGGCGTGCAGAAGGCCGCCTTGGATCTCGACGAGTGGGCCAAGGATGCGGCGCCGAGCGCCGAGCTGCGTCGCTGGTACGGCCACGATCCGGCGCGTTTCGCCGAATTCGCCAGCCGCTACCGGGCGGAGCTCGAGCGCGAGCCGGGGCTGTCGGCCGTCGAACGGCTGTGTGGGCGCATCTCTTCGGGCCACGGGCGTCTCGTGCTGCTCACCGCGACCCGCGACGTCGAGCATTCGGGGGCCGCGGTGCTCCGTGACGTCGTCGGGCGCCGCGGTGCTCCGTGACGTCGTCGCCGCCTCCGGGATCGGGGAGGCGAGCGGGCGCGGGTCGGGCGGTCGCATGAGGACGGCGGTGCACGGGATGCCCCGCATCGGGCGGGACCGCGAGCTCAAGTGGGCGCTCGAGGGCTACTGGTCCGGGCGCATCGACGAGCGCGCGCTCTTCGAGGTCGCTGCCGGCATCCGCCGGGACAACTGGCGCAGCCTTGCGGCAGCCGGGGTCGGCTTCGTCCCGTCCAACGACTTCTCGCTCTACGACCACGTGCTCGACGCAGCCGTCGCCGTCGGCGCCGTCCCCTCCCGGTTCGGGCCGCTCGGGGGACGTGGGAGCGTGGAGCGCTACTTCGCCATGGCGCGAGGCGCCGAGGCTGACGGCGTGCCGGTCGCGCCGCTCGAGCTCACCAAGTGGTTCGACACGAACTACCACCAGCTGGTCGCGGAGATCGGCCCGGAGACCACCTTCAGCGCTGAGCCCTCCAAGGTGCTCGGCGAGCTGGAGGAGGCCCGGACGCTCGGGATCGAGACCACCCCGGTGCTCCTCGGCCCCTCGACCTTTCTCCTGCGCAGCGCGGTCACGACGCCGGGGCTCTCGGGGCTCGCGATGCTCGACCGGCTGGTCGAGGCGTACGCCGAGCTGCTCGCGGCGCTCGACGCTGCCGGTGCGTCGTGGGTCCGCTTCGACGAGCCGGCGCTCGTCGAAGACCGCAGCCCCGCGGAGCTCGATGCCTTCCGGACGGCCTACCTTCGGCTCGCCGGCGTCGCGTCCCGCCCGAGGATTGCCGTCTCCACGTACTTCGGCCACGTGGGCGGCGCGATGGCAGTGCTGGCGGACCTGCCCGTCGAGGGCATCGGCCTCGACTTCTGCCGCGGTCCCGAGAACCTCGGCCTGCTCGAGGCGGCGGGCGGCATCGGCGAGCGCGTGCTGTTCGCCGGTGTGGTCGACGGGCGCAACGTCTGGGTGAACGACCTCGACGCCTCGCTCGAGGTGCTCGAGCGCGTCCGCCCGTACGCGTCCGAGGTGGTGGTGTCCACCTCGTGCTCGCTGCTCCACGTGCCGGTGAGCCTCGGCGCCGAGCCGGCGAGCCTCGGCGCCGAGCCGGCGATCGACGTCGAGGTCCGCTCGTGGCTGGCGTTCGCCGAAGAGAAGGTGAAAGAGCTGGGGATCCTCGCTGAAGGCGCCGAGCACGGCCGCGAGCGCATCGCAGGAGAGCTCGAGGCCAACCGGGCGCTTCGAGCGGCGCGCCAGGCGTCCGCGCTGGTGCACGACGACGCCGTCCGCCAGGCGACGGCCGGGGCCCCCGCCGATCCCCGACGGCTCGGGTCGCCGGCCGAGCGCGCCGCCGCGCAGCGGGCGCGCCTCGCCCTCCCTGCGCTGCCGACCACGACCATCGGGTCGTTCCCGCAGACCTCCGAGCTTCGTGCGCTGCGAGCGTCGTGGCGGGCCGGCAAGACGAGCGAGGAGGAGTACCGCCGGGCGCTTCGAGCCGAGATCGACCGGGTGGTCGCCCTCCAAGAGGAGCTGGGCCTCGACGTGCTGGTCCACGGCGAGCCCGAGCGCGACGACATGGTCCGCTACTTTGCCGCCGCGCTCAGGGGCTTCGTGCTGCCCGAAGCCGGCTGGGTGCAGTCCTACGGCTCGCGCTGCGTGCGCCCGCCAGTCCTCGTCGGCGACGTCGCGCGCCCCGAGCCCCTCACCGTCTCCTGGACCGAGTATGCGATGTCGCGGACGGACAGGCCCATGAAGGCCGTCCTCACCGGGCCGGCCACCATGCTCTCGTGGTCCTTCGTGCGAGACGACCTCCCCCGGGAAGACGTCGCCGCCCAGGTGGGGCTCGCGCTCGGAGGAGAGGTGGCCGACCTGCAGCGCATCGGCGCTGCGGTCATCCAGATCGACGAGCCTGCGCTGCGCGAGGGCCTGCCGCTGCGCCGCAGCGAACGGGGCGAGTACCTCGCCTGGGCGACCCGCGCGTTCCGCCTCGCCAGCTCGGCAGCCGCCTCGGCGACCCAGGTGCACACCCACATGTGCTACGCAGAGCTTGCGGACGTCCTGGACGTGATCGCCGACCTCGAGGTCGACGTCGCGTCCTTCGAGGCCGCCCGCTCGAAGATGACCCTCCTCGCGGCGCTCGAGCACTCGAGCTACGAGGGCGGGGTCGGCCCCGGCGTCTACGACGTGCACTCGCCGCGGGTCCCTTCCGAAGACGAGGTGGCGTCGCTCCTCCGCCGGGCCGTCGAGGCCGTAGGGCCTGAGCGCCTGTGGGTGAACCCGGACTGCGGGCTCAAGACCCGCGGCTATCCCGAAGCCACCCGGGCGCTCGCCAACATGGTGGCGGCCGCGCGCACGGTCAGAGCCGAGCTGGGCGCGCAGCGGCCGAGGGACGACGCGGACGTCGCGCCCTCCGAGGGAACGGCGCAGGGCCGAGCAGCGCGGTGAGCGGCCCGGGCGTCCCCGCCACGATGCGGGCTGCCTACGTCGAGCGGCTCGGGCCGCCCGAGGAGATCCGGATCGGCGAATTGCCCGTTCCCGTCCCGGGCCCGACCGACGTCCTCGTCGCAGTCGATCTCGTGGCGGCCAACCCGGTGGACACCTTCGTCAGGTCCGGGCGCTATCGGACGCTGGTCCCGTTCCCCTTCGTGGTGGGACGCGACCTCGTCGGCACCGTCGCCGCCGGCGGCCCGGGCACGCCGTTCGAGCCGGGAGAGCTGGTCTGGGCCAACAGCCTCGGCCACGACGGCCGTCAGGGAAGCTTCGCGCAGTACGCGGTCGTGCCCGCCGAGCGCTGCTACCGCCTGCCCGAGGGTGCCGACCCGGCGCTGGTCGTAGCGCTCGCGCACCCGGCCGCGACCGCGTACCTCGGGTGGTTCGTCCACGGCGGGCTGCGGACTGGCGAGGTCGTCTACGTGGGCGGCGGTGCCGGCAACGTCGGCATGGCCGCGATCTCGATGGCACGGCGCGCCGGAGCATGGGTGCTCGCGAACGCCCGTCCGGCCGATCACGGCCGCTGCAGGGGCAGCTTACAGCCACGTGTTTTGTCGGCCACTCCTTGACATGCGAACATATGTTCGATATTGTCAAGAAATGACCGTACAGCGCCCCGCAGACCTCGTGCCGATGTCTCGTGCTCGGGCAACCCTGGGCGTGTCCTCCCGCACCCTGCGGCGCGACACGGCGTCGGGCAAGCGTGAAGACCTGCGATCACCGGGCGGCCATCGGGTGTTCCGTATGGCGGACCTGCACGTTCTCAATGCTGAGCGCGAGGACGGGCGCACTGGCGTGCTCATCTACGCGCGCGTCTCGTGTGCCGGGCAGAAGGATGACCTCGTGCGCCAGATCGAGGACCTCGAACGAGCAGCAGAAGGACGTGTGGTTCTCGCCACGTTCAGCGATGTGGCATCGGGACTTTCCGACAAGCGCAGAGGACTGAAGAAGCTGCTCAGGCGAGTGGAAGACGGAGACGTCTCTGCGGTTCTTGTGACCCACCCCGACCGTCTTGCCCGCTTTGGGCCAGGCGTGATCGAGCACCACCTTGCCTGCTTCGGCTGCGTGATCGAAGTCATCAGTAAGGCTCTTCGGGCTGCGGTGGAGAAGGAGCTCGTCGCGTGATCACCTCGACGGCGAAGATCCACGCCGACGAGGACACGCGAGCGTTCCTCTTCGCCTACGCACAAGCCCACCAGGGGCTCGTCCGGGAGATCTACCACCGCCATGTGGTCGGAGACGAGCGAGACTGGGCGAAGCTCGAAGAAGAGATCCGTGCGCGGGGCTGGACGAGGCGTGAGGTGCGCTCGGCCAAGTCCCTGGCAGACGCTGCCCAGGAGGCGGCCGTCGAGTCGGCGAAGCTCGACCTCGAGAACACGACGCACGCCCTCAGACGAGCAGAAGAGCGCCTCGCTCGCTCGAAGAAGGCACGCGACGCCACCGAGTGTGGGCGTGCACGCCGTGTACAGCGATTGCAGGCGAAGAAGACCTCTTTGGAGCACGATCTCGAAGCAGGCCGAGTCCGCGTCTGCTTCGGCAGCCGGAAGCTCTTTCGTGCCCAGCACCACCTGAAGGAGAACGGCTTTTCGACCCACGACCAATGGGCCGAGACCTGGCGGCGCAGGCGGGCTTCACAGATCTACGTCGAAGGCGACCGCGACGGCACCTTTGCGAACCGCCACTTCGAGATCGTGCTCTCAGAGGGCTCAGAGCACGACCTGCTCGTCGTACGTGTGCCGCCGTTCCTCCGAGAGATGACCGGCGGGGACGACAAGGTGGTGGTCCGCGTCTCGGGGTTTCGCCACGGGCGCCACCATCTCGCTGCCGCGATGCTCCCGGATGTCTCCGACCACGAGGCCCGCCTCGCCGCCTTCAGAGAAGGCCGCCCGTTCGGGCGGTCGAAGAAGCCCGCTTCCCACGAGCCAGCCCCGAGGCGCAGAGCACCTGTCACCGTGAGGGTCTACTTCTCCGAGGACAAGAAGAGCTGGTACGTGGCTGCGACCACCGAGCGAGTGGGCGCGCCCTCGCTCATGGAGCACCTGCCCGGTGCCCTCGGGATGGACACGAACCCGGACCATCTCGCCTGGTGCCTCGTCGACCTACAGGGCAACCCGACGAGGTGGGGGAAGATCCCGCTCGCGCTCGACGGCGACTGCGACCACGACGCGGCGGTGATCGGCGACGCGCTGCGCGGGCTCGTCGGCATTGCACAGCGCTTCGGGGTCCCCCTCGTCACCGAGAAGCTCGACTTCACGAGGAAGAGAGCCGAGCTCAGGTACCTACCGAGGAGGCTCGCAGAGCTCCTGAGCTCGTTCGCGTACTCGAAGATCTTGACCGGTGTGCAGGCACGCTCAGTGGAAGAAGGAGTGCGTCACATCTCGGTCGACCCTGCGTGGACCTCGGTCCTCGGGCAGGCGAACTACGCCGTCCCTCACGGCGTGTCGGTGGACCAGGCCGCGGCGTGTGTGATCGCAAGGCGCGGGCTCGGGCTTCCGACCAGGGTGAGACCACAGGTGACGCGGTGGATGCGACCAGTGGATCGCAGCGGCCCGCGTGCTTGCTCACGAGCCGACGTGAGCCTCAGAGCCCTGGCGGGAGCGCTCCCGAAGAGGAGAGCCACCTGGGATGCAGATTGGCTCGGTCGAAAGCCTGAGCCAGGGCTGGCCGGGGGAACAGAACTACCCCGGTGCGGGTCAGGAGCACATGCTCCTCCGGTCGGAGAGGTGAGCACTGCCGATCCGTCCCCTACTCGCCGCGGGCAAGCCGGAGTGATCCGGCCCTACCGCTCCCGTGCCGGCTGCGCTGCGACGCCGGCGTCCGCAGGTGCCGCACACGTCACCTCGGTTGGACCACTTGCGTTGGATGTCTCGGTGGGCTCGGCCGGTGAGGTACCCGTGGCCAAGCTTGGCCAACGCGAGTAGTTGCGGCGCGGGAGCGCACGCCGTGGTCGACTACGCCGCAGGGGACCTCGCCGAGCGCATCCGGGCCGCGGCGCCCGGAGCGGTGGACGTGTTCTGGGACACCTCGGGCCACCACGACCTCGACCTCGCGGCAAGCGTGGCAGCTCCAGGCGGGAGGATCCTCATGAGCGGCGCGCAGGCGGACCGGCCGGCGCTCCCGGTGCGGGCGCTCTACACCCGCGACGTCGCCCTCCGTGGCTTCGTCATCAGCCGGGCGACGGCGGCCCAGCTCGCCGACGCGGCACGGCTCGTCTGCACCATGGTCGCGGAGGGCGGGCTCGGCGCCCGGATCTCGGAGATCCTCCCGCTCGACGCCGCCGCCGAGGTCCACGCCCGCCTCGAGGCCGGGGCGGTGACCGGCCGCCTGCTCTTGCGCCCGTGACGCCCGTCTGGCTCTACGACCTCGCCCTGAGCCTGCACCTCCTCGGTGCCTTCACGCTCGTCTCCGGAACCGTCGTCGCGATCGTGGGCTTCGAAGCGGCGCGCAGGCGGACCAGCTGCTCGGAGATCGCGCTCGTGCTCGGTCTCGCGCGTGTCGGCGCGTTGCTCGTGGTCGGCGGAGTCTTTCTCGCCGGGGCGTTCGGGCTGTGGCTGGTCGACCTCGGGCACTGGGGGTACGGCACGCCGTGGGTCGACGCTGCGATCGGCCTCCTCGGCATGGTCGCAGTCGTCGGCTGGGCCGGTGGGCAGCGGCCAAAGCGGGCGCGCAAGCTCGCCGGGGCGCTCGCCACCCGAGGGCTCCCGCCGAGCACGGAGCTGCGCGCGCTCCTCGGGGACCGGATCACGCTCGTGCTCAACTACCTGGCGGCGGGGGCGCTGCTGGCCATCGTCGTGCTCATGGTCGCCAAGCCCGGGTCGCCGCACCATTGAATCCTCCCCACGGCTGAAGCCGGGGGCTTCCCGCCCCGCACCCCATTTCGGTGAGCTACCTCCGCCCGAAGGGGGAGGCTCCCGGTCGGAAGTCCCACCGTCGGGCTCGGGCTTTCGGGCCTCTGCCGACGAGAGGTCGAAGTGATGGTCACCCCTTGCTCCCGACGGTGGTACGGACCCTGCTCTTGTTCGCGCTTCCCAGCCGTGGCTTCCCAGAGGGCTCTGCCCCCTCCTCGTGGGAGGAGCGCCGGGGTGCGGAGGACGGCGACCGTCGCGGACAGCTTCGCGGTGGCCATCGCTCACGCGCCCACGACCAGGTCCTGGGGCAACGGGGTCGGAGGGCCCGGCACGCGCGGAGTAGGGGAGTAGGGTCGGAGGCGGTGCGCCGGGAAGCCTGGTCGGCATTGACGTAGCCGACCGTCCCGAAGGAGCACCGGCCGTGTACGACACCCAGTTCTTCGTCGTGGTGCTCGTGGTGTCGAGCGCTGGGTTGGCCGCTGTGCTCTCGAACCGGCTGGCGGCGAAGGTGGCGGTTCCTGCCCCGGCGTTCTTCTTCGTGGGAGCGGCTGTCGCCGCCACGGCCGTCCCGGCGCTCCACGCGCTGCGAGGCCGGACAGTCGAGAGGGCGGTGAGCGCCGCGCTCGTGTGCATCTTGTTCGCCGGCGGCCTCGACATCGGCTGGACGCGGTTCCGCTCGGCTCTCGGGGCCATCGCCTCGCTCGGAGTCCTCGGGACGTTCCTCGTCGCCGGGGCAGGCGCGGTGCTCATCCACCTGGCGTTCGGCCTGAGCTGGTACGCCTCGCTCCTGGTGGCGACCGCAATCGCCCCCACGGACCCCGCGGTGGTGTTCTCCGTGCTCGGGAGACGGGAGATCGCCGGCCGAAGTGGGCTGATCCTGGAGGGCGAGTCCGGCGTGAACGACCCCGTCGGCATCGCCCTCATGGCCAGCCTCGTCACCGCGGGCGGCCTCAGCACGGGAGCCTTCGCCCAGGTCGGGTGGTCGTTCCTCCTCCAGATGGTCGTCGGGGCGGCCATCGGCGCCGTCGGCGGGCGCGCCTTGCTCCTGTTCGTCCGGCGCGTGCCGCTGCCGAGCGAGAGCCTCTATCCCCTTCGCACGCTCGCCAGCGCGTTCGTCCTCTACGGCGTCGCGTCGCTCGCCCACGGATCGGGCCTTCTGGCGGTCTTCGTCGCCGGCATCGTCCTCGGCCACGAGCGTGTGCCCTACAAAGGCGAGATCGAGCACTTCCACGCGGCGCTGGCCAGCCTCGGCGAGATCGTGGCGTTCACGGTCCTCGGCCTCACCGTCGACCTGTCCGTGATCGTGCGGCCCGACGTCTGGGTACCCGGTCTCGTGCTCGGAGCAGCGTTGGCGTTCGTCATACGGCCGGCGCTCGTCGGAGTGTGCCTGGTCCCGGCGAAGCTCCCGCCGAACCAGCGGAACTTCGTCCTGTTCGCCGGGCTGAAGGGGGCTGTGCCGATCCTGCTCGGGACCTTCATCGTCACCGCCCGACTTGCCGACGCGGAGCGTCTCTACGGCATCGTGGTCGTGGTCGTCGTCTTCTCCGTGCTCGTCCAGGGCAGCCTCGTTCCCACCGTGGCGCGGCTGCTCCACCTGCCCATGCGCACGGTCGAGCTCGAGCCGTGGTCCCTCGGGCTTCGACTCCAAGAGGAGCCCACCGCCGTCCATCGGTTCGTGGTCGCACCGGGCTCGGCCGCCGAGGGCTGCACCATCGACGGGCTGCACGACCTGCCGGCCAATGCGTGGATCAGCCTCGTGGTCCGTGGCGGACGCATCCTGGCGGTCTCCGGGGACACCGAGCTGCACGCCGGCGACGACGTCCTCGTCGTGGCCGATCTCGAGCCCGGCCAGGACCTCGGCGCTGCGTTCGAGCGTCGGCGTGGGGACGGGTGAGCGCGCGTGGTGGCGCTGGTTGCGCCGTCCGGCTCAGGCGGTGCACTCCGCCGTCCGGCTCAGGCGGTGCACTTCGCCGTCCGGCTCAGGCGGTGCCCTCCGGCATCTCACGCGATGGGCGGCCGGCATGGTGCGAGCGCCATGCGACGACGCTCCCGAAGGCGAGGACGAGCACGCCGTAGATGCCGAGCACGCCGGCAGATCCGGGTCCGAACGCGGCCGCGGCGATCCCGGCTGCGACAGCGAAGTCGCGCATGGCGAGAGGGAGGAGCAAGCCGGGCCGCCCGGCGGGGTCGACACCGCGGGCGACCAGGGCGCCGAGCGACGCTCCGCCGGCGAGGAAGGCGAGCAGCAGGCCTGCAGCGACCAGGTAGCGGACGTCGAGGCGCACCTGGCTCGCGACCTCCCACAGCAGCACGAGCAGCGCGACGAGCCCTACGAGCCGGCCGAGATCCATGGCGCGCGGCCAGCGGCGGACCAGTGGTGCGAGCGCGGCCCCGGCAGCGAGGGGAGCGGCGACGACCAGGGCGAGGGTCGTGAGCAAGCCGACCGGGTGGAGGCCGGCGGTCGGGGCGAGCAGGGAGAGGATCGGCCCGGAGGCGACCACGGTGACCACGCTGGACGCGGCGATGAGAGCGGCGGCGACCGGGACCTCGCCGCCGGCCATTCCGGTGAGCGCCAGCGAGGCGACCTCGGCCGGGGCCACGCCGAGAGCGAGGATCCCGTCGCCGACCCCGCCCGTCGCGGCCAGGCTGAGCGCCCAGGCCAACACCGGCAGGACCAGCGTGCCGGCGACGAGCGCGCCCACCATCCGGCCGGAGCGCATCCGGAGCTGGCGGACGCCGACCTTCTCGAGCGACAGCCCTGCGGTGAGGACCAGCACGGCGAGGGTGGGATCGATCCCTCCGGCCCCGTCCACCGATCGGCCAGGAGTCGGGAGGGCGACACCGGCCGCCCCTACGGCCACCACCACAGGAAGGAGCACCCTCTCGAGACCGCCCGCCGCCCGGGAGAGCGCCGCCCGGGAGAGCGCCGCCCGGGAGAGCGCCGCCCGGGAGAGCGCCGCCGAGCCACCCGTCGCTTCGGTCATCGCCCTCGGTCCGCCGCCTCGGTCTCCCGTCCCGGTGGTCACGGACCTCGCCCTGGCGCGTGGGCGACGGAGGCAGGTGTGGAGCTGAGAGCCACGACCGAGATCGTGCCACCGGCTCGAGCGCACCCGTTGCCGCAGGCGTGGCTGCGGGGGATCGGTCAGGGGCTCGGCCGGTGCACTGCGTCGTGATCTTGGTAGCGGGGAGCTCGGCCGGTGCCCGCCCGGAGCGACGAACGGCGTTCGAGGGCACTGAGCTGCGCTCGCACCGATGGGCGCGAGCGCCCAGTCGCGTCGATGATGTCTCCCGTGCTCGTCGCCCGGCGGGCCTCCCTGATCACTCGGAGCACCTCTCGGGATCCCCGCGGCAGTCGCGCTTCCAGTGCCCGATCGACAGGGGCCGACAGGAGCGTGACCCGAACGCTGCCGGCGGTCTGGACGTACTGCGGATCCGCCAGTCCCGCAAGGCGCATCTCCTCGGACATCCTCCGGGTGTCTTCACCGAGCTCTTGGCCGAACCTGAGGTCCGCGCAGGTTCGGGCGATTCTCGCGTTGCGTGCGAAGCGGGTGACCTCGAGCGGATCACGGGTATCTGCGATTCCCGGAAACCGGCCGGGACTCTCCACTTCGACACGGTCGTCGAAGATCTCGACGCGGATGTGATCTCCGCTCACGCTGTATGACCGATGGATGGCTGCGTTGACCAGCCCCTCCAGCCATGCGGCCCTCGCGGGTGGCGAGACCACGGGCGACGAGGAGGCGATCGGGATCCGGGTGCTTGAGCGCCTTGGCGAAGCTCCTCAGCAGCTCGTCGTCGAGATCCTGCCGAGAAGCCCCCTCCACGACGGTGCTCTCGAAGGTGGCCTGCCCCTTGTCGTACTGCAGATGCTGGCGCTGGCGGGAATTCAAACGTCGGTTCTCGTCGCCAACCCGAAGGTAGACCTCGTCCTTCGTCCTTCCGGTTCGAGTGGACGAGCGCGGACGTTTCTACCTCGACGACCAGCAAGTGGTCGCGCGCTCCGCGATCGTTGACGCATTCGACCAGGCGGCTCCGCGAAGGGACCGGGGGATGGAGTAGTCCATCGCAGCCTGCTGCCATGCGTTCACGGACTCCGAGCGCGCCTCGACCCCCTCGACGAGACGGCCGCTGGCGCCGCCCTCGTCCATACCCCGACTACTGCATGTGGCGCGCGGACCGATCCGGTGAGCGGACCTGGCGTGACGGGGGTTCAGCTGCTCACGAGGTGCTCACGAGGTGCTCACGAGGTGCTCACGAGGTGCTCACGGCCCCAGCGCTCGAGCGCCTCGAGGGCCGGGCGCAGCGCCTCGCCCCGGGCGGTCAGCGCGTAGCGCACGCTGACCGGGGGCCCGCCGTCGACTTCG
>JAKBTL010000092.1 GCA_021844425.1 Actinomycetes bacterium
CGCGGGAAGGCCCCGACGGGGGCTGGAGGCGATGGGAGGAGGGCCACGGAGCCGATCAAGTAACTTCCTCGGTGTGTCCGACTACGTGATCCCCGAGCCCGAGCCGAAGGAGATCGACGAGAAGCTGTCGATCGAGCTGCGGCACATGGCAGAGAACGCCGTCTTGCGAGGGCACCCCTCGGGGGAGGAGCGCTGCGGTAACTGCCGCTACTACCTCGAGCCCTACAACGACCTCTCCTACTGCTGGCACCCGAAGCTGCGTATCTTGGTGGGCGAGAACTGGTGGTGCCAGTGGTGGGACGCGATCCCCGAAGAGGGATAGGCGGCGCTAGGCGACGCTCTCGTCGAGACCGGCCCGGCCCATGCCACGTACGTCGCCATTCGGCACCTGGGCGTCGCCGGTCGCGCTCGACCGGCTCGTCGAGGACGCCGTCGGCCTCTCCTTCCCGATCGCCACCGCCCGCCACGTGTACTGGACCGAGGCACGCCCGGGTGAGGCAGGACGCCACGTGCTCGTGCGGACGGCCGTCGGAGGCGGAGGACGCGGCACGGGGCAATCCGAGCGCGGCACCGAGCGCGGCACCGAGCGCGGCACCGAGCGCGGCAGGGAGCCCGAAGAGGTCATCCCGGTGGGCTTCAACGCGCGGAGCACCGTCTACGAGTATGGGGGCCTCTGTGCCGCCGTGCGCCCCGACCCGTTCGACGGTGACGTCGTGTGCTTCTCCAACTTCTCGGACCAGCGCGTCTACAAGGTGGCCCCGGGAAAGGCTCCCGTCCCGATCACGCCGCTGGCTCCTTCACCTCGCGCGTGGCGCTACGTCGCGCCGGTCTTTACCCGCGACGGGAGCCATCTCCTCATGGTGCGGGAGCGCCACGAGGACCCCGACGTGCCGTCGACGGTCGTGAACGACGTGGTCATCGTCGGAACGGACGGCGCCGAGGCTCCCCGCTCGATCTTGTCCGGGCATGACTTCTACTCGCATCTCGCGCTCTCTCCCGACGGTCTTCGGCTGTCCTGGGTGAGCTGGGACCATCCGTCCATGCCCTGGGACGGCACGGAGCTGTGGGAAGGCGAGCTCGACGTCGAGAAGGCGCGCGTGCACAACGCACGGCGCGTCGCGGGCGGCCGGTCCGAGTCGGTGACCCAGCCGAAGTACGCGCCCGACGGGACGCTCCACTACGTTTCGGACCGCACCGGATGGTGGAACCTCTATGCAGCGAGCCCTGACGGCGTCGGCGATCGAGCGCTCGCGCCGATGGAGGCCGAGCTGGGTGTGCCCGACTTCGTCGTGGGAATTTCCTCGTACGCGCTGTTGCGTGACGGGGCGGTACTGGCGACCTGGCGCCGGTCCGGGTTGAGCGAAGTTGGAGTGCTTCCTCCGGGCGCGTGCGCGTTCGACCGCCTGGACACCGGGTTCACGCACGTGTCCGAGCTTCGTGGCGCCGATGACGGGTCGTCGGCCGTCGCCGTGGCGGGATCCGGCTCGCTGCCGCCGAGCATCGTGCGCATCGTGCCCGGAGAGCGGCGAGGCTCTCGGCCAGCGATCGAGGTACTCCGATGGTCGCGTGACGACGTCGTCGACCCTGGGTACCTGTCGACGGCGGAGCCGGTCGACTTTCCGACCGGGGAAAGGGAGGTCGCACACGCGCTCTACTACGCGCCGAGGAACCGCGACTTCACAGCTCCCGAGGGAGAGCTGCCGCCGTTGATCGTGAACGTCCACGGGGGACCGACGTCTGCAGCCGTGCCGGCGCTGAACTACTCGACCCAGTTCTGGACGAGCCGCGGCTTCGCGCTCGTGGACGTCAACTACGGCGGCAGCTCCGGCTACGGGCGCGCGTATCGCGACCGCCTTCGCGGGCGCTGGGGAGTCGTGGACCTCCACGACTGCGTGGCCGCTGCGCGCCACCTCGTCGCGACCGGGCGTGCCGACGGCAGGCGGCTGCTCATCCATGGTGGGAGCGCAGGCGGCTACACGGCCCTGTGCGCAGCGGCGTTCAGCGACGCGTTCGCGGCGGCCGCGAGCTACTACGGCATCGCCGATCTCGAGGCGCTGGCGGAGGAGACCCACAAGTTCGAGTCCCATTACACCGACAGCCTGCTCGGCCCGTGGCCCGAGGCAGCCGACGTCTACCGCGCGCGTTCGCCCGCGCGCCACGCGGAGGCGCTGCGCACCCCTCTCATCGTCTTCCAGGGGCTGGAAGACCCGATCGTGCTACCTGGGCAGGCCGAGATGATGGTCGCGGCGCTCCGTGCCAACGGCGTGCCCCATGCCTACGTCGCCTACGAAGGAGAGCAGCACGGCTTCCGCAGGGCCGAGCACCTGCGACGGACGGCGGAGGCAGAGCTCTACTTCTACGGACGCGTCCTCGGTTTCTCCCCGGCCGACGAGCTCGTGCCGGTCGAGATCGTCCATGAGGACCGGATCGCCCCCTTGCCGAGGTCGTGAGGGCCGAGGTCGTGAGGGCGAGGTCGTGAGGGCGAGGTCGTGAGGTGGCCCCAGCACCCGCCGGCTGCTCATGCCGGGCGGCGCCGGGGGACGGGCACGCGCTTCAGGTCTGCCGCCACGACCACCTCTCCGCTGAACTGCGCAGCTGCTTCCTCGGCCAGGCGGCCGACGTCGGCGTAGCGCTGCGAGAAGTGGGTGAGCAGGAGGCGTCGGGCGCCGGCCTGGGCGGCGAGCCGTCCCGCTTGGGCAGCCGTCAGGTGGCCGTAGGCAGCGGCGAGCTGTGATTCGCAGGACGAGAACGTCGCCTCGCAGACCAGCAAGTCGGCGCCGTCCGCGAGGGCGAGGGCGCCGTCGCACCAGGAGGTGTCCATCACGAACGCGACCACCTGACCAGGGCGCGCGACGCTCATGTCCTCCAAGGTGACTCGACGCCCGCCGATCGTGATCGCCCCCTGCCGCTGGAGCTTCCCGATGTCGGGGCCGGTGATGTTCGCAGCGGCCAGCCGCCCGGGAAGCATCGTGCGCCCTGGGTGCTCTTCCACCCGCCACCCGATCGTGTCGACCGAGTGGCGCAGCCGCGCGGCCCGCAGCCGCCAGGTCCCGGCGTCGTCGACGGTGACGAGGGTCTTCGTGTGCGGACGGAGGGCGACAGGTTGCATGCGGAGGTCGAGGTGGTCGGTGAAGATCGACGCTCGTCGGAGCCGTTCGACGTAGGCCTCTCCGGAGGCGGGAAACGACACCGGGACGGGACGGCTGACGTGGTCGAGGGACATGCGCTGGAGCACCCCCGGCAGCCCGAGGCAGTGGTCTCCGTGGAAGTGCGTGATGCAGATCCGCGTCACGGCGGATGCGGGCAGCCCGGCCAAGAGCATCTGGCGCTGGGTCCCCTCGCCAGGGTCGAAGAGCACGCCGGCGTCGTCCCAGCGCAAGAAGTACCCGTTGTGGTTCCTCGTGCGCGTCGGCACCTGGCTGGCCGAGCCGAGCACGACTAGCTCCCGAGAGGACATCTACCGACCGTACGCCTCCGATCACGGCGATAGCCTCGCTTGAAGACCTGCAGAGCCGAGGAGGGAATGGCGTGGACCCATTGGTGGCGCATCAGCGAGCCCAAGACGCGTTCGGACGCGTCCTGTCAGGTGCGACGGACGAGCAGCTCGAGTCGCCGACGCCGTGCACCGAATGGCGAGTACGCGATCTCGTCGGGCACGTCATCGCCGGCAACCAGCGGGTCGCGACGGGCACGGCGTCGTACTCACCTGGGTCCGAGAGCGTCGCGGAGCTCGCTGCGCTGCACGCGGCGTCGGCCGCGGACGCGCAGGCTGGCTTCGCGTCACCCGACGGCCTCGTCCGTACGTACGAGCTCCCGTTCGGGGCCGTGCCTGGGCCGACGATGATCGGGATGCGCACGACGGACGTCCTGACGCACGCGTGGGACCTCGCCAGGGCGACCGGTCAGTCCACCGAGGGCATCGACCAGGAGCTCGCCGCCGAGCTGCTGGCCGCGTCACGCGATCGTGTGGGCGCGTCGATGAGGGGGCCGGGGAAGCCTTTCGCCGACGAGCAGCCCTGCGGGCCGGAGGCGTCCCCGATCGACCGGCTCGCCGCCTTCCTGGGCCGGTCCCAGACCTGAGTCGACCCTCCCTTCCCCTCAGCGCATCGTCCCGCTGGACGCTCCAGGGTCACCGCGCTCGGGTGCGCTCCGCGGCGACGTAGACGCTGGCACCTGCCTCGAGGAACTCCGCCGCCTTCTGCTTCATCCCCTCGTCCACGGCGACGCCGACCGGGATGCCGCGGGAGGCCGCGTACTCCCGGACGTCATGGCTGATGCGCATCGAGCAGAACTTCGGGCCGCACATCGAGCAGAAGTGCGCCGTCTTGGCCGGTGCCGCAGGGAGCGTCTCGTCGTGGTAGCTGCGGGCCGTGTCGGGGTCGACGGCGAGGTTGAACTGGTCCTCCCAACGGAACTCGAAGCGAGCCTTGGAGAGGGCGTCGTCCCATCGCTGCGCTCCCGGGTGACCCTTGGCGAGGTCGGCGGCATGGGCCGCGATCTTGTAGGCGATCATCCCCTGTTTCACGTCGTCGCGGTCGGGGAGTCCCAGGTGCTCCTTCGGCGTGACGTAGCAGAGCATCGCCGTGCCGTGCATGCCGATGACGGCTGCCCCGATCGCAGAGGTGATGTGGTCGTACCCGGGAGCGACGTCGATGGTGAGCGGGCCCAGCGTGTAGAAGGGGGCTTCGTGGCACACCTCCTGCTGGAGCGTCACGTTCTCGGCGATCTTGTGCAGCGGCACGTGACCGGGTCCCTCGACCATGACCTGCACCTCGTGGCGCCAGGCGACCTCGGTGAGCTCGCCGAGAGTCCGGAGCTCTGCGAGCTGAGCTTCGTCGTTGGCGTCGGCGACCGAGCCGGGCCGCAGGCCGTCGCCGAGCGAGAAGGCCATGTCGTAGGCCGCCATGATCTCGCAGAGCTCATCGAAGTGGGTGTAGAGGAAGTTCTCCTCGTGATGGGCCAGGCACCAGGCGGCCATGATCGACCCGCCGCGGCTCACGATGCCCGTCACCCGCTCGGCGGTCAGCGGCACGTAGCGCAGGAGCACGCCCGCATGCACGGTCACGTAGTCGACCCCCTGCTCGGCCTGCTCGACCAGGGTGTCGCGGTAGAGCTCCCAGGAGAGGTCCTCGGGACGGCCGTCGGCTTTCTCGAGCGCCTGGTAGATGGGCACGGTGCCGATCGGCACCGGGGAGTTGCGGATGATCCACTCCCGGGTGGTGTGGATGTCGGGGCCGGTCGAGAGGTCCATCACCGTGTCCGCGCCCCAGCGCGTCGCCCACGACAGCTTGTCGACCTCGTCCGCGACAGAGGACGTGACCGAAGAGTTGCCGATGTTCGCGTTCACCTTCACGAGGAAGCGCTTTCCGATGACCATGGGCTCGGACTCGGGATGGTTGACGTTCGCCGGAAGGATCGCTCGCCCGGCAGCGAGCTCGTCGCGCACGATCTCCGGCCGCACTCCCTCTCGCAAGGCCGCGAACCGCATCTCCTCGGTGATCACCCCGGCACGGGCGTAGTGCAGCTGGGTCACGGGGCGTCGTCCGCCGCCGCTGGTCGTGCACGCCCGGAGCGGCTGTCGTCCGTGCCCTGGCCACCGGGGCGCCGCGGGATCGGCTGCGCCGGGCACTGCGCGGGCGCCCGGGGCCGACCGCCGAGCCGCAGCGCGCCCGTCGTCTCGGACGGCGACGGGCCTTCCTTCGTACTCTTCGACGTCGCCACGACTGGTGATCCAGGGGTGGCGCAGGGGGGGAAGCCCGTGCACCGGGTCGCTCCCAGGACCCGAGGTGTCGTAGAGGCGGATCGGGGGCTCTGCGGGTGGCGCCCCGGTACCGAGGGCTGCGCCGAGCGTCACCTCGGTGAAGGGCACGCGGATCGTCGGCCACTCCGGATCGCTCACGTACACCTTGCGGCGCGGGCCCGCCGCGCCTGCGGGGGGAACTCCCTGTGTACGGGGGGCACGGTCACTCATCGCATCCTCCCTTCGCCGGCATTACCCGGATCAGGTTCGACGGTCGACGCCGGTCAGGCGCCCTCTCAGCCCGGTCCTTCCGAGCTCCCGTGCCACCAGTGTCGCGCGAAAGCCGGCCGGTTCGCCATCAGCGCATGCGGGTACGGGCTACGAGGCACGCGGCCCGCACACCTCGGAGAGGGGCGCGGGAGAGAGCGGGTACGGGGAATTGAACCCCGATCTACAGCTTGGAAGGCTGTCGTTCTACCATTGAACTACACCCGCATGTTGCGTTGCTGCTGCACCATACCGGCGGCGCCGGATCGCCGTGAGGAAGTGTAGGCGAACCTGCCTGGGCTCTTCGGCCGCGTGTGTCGGCGTGCCCGCCAGGCGTCTACCGTTCCACCCGTGGCTTCCACGATGTACGAGCGGGTCGGCGGTGAGGCGTTCTTCAGGATCCTCGTCGACCGCTTCTACGCTGGCGTCGAGGCCGACCCGGTGCTCCGCCCGCTCTATCCCGACGACCTCGAAGGGCCCAAGGAGCACCTTCGCCTGTTCTTGACCCAGTACTGGGGCGGCCCGCGCACCTACCAGGAGCAGCGGGGCCATCCGCGGCTGCGGATGCGGCACGCCCCGTTCGCCATCGGCCTCGGTGAGCGCGATGCCTGGCTGCGTCTCATGCTCTCCGCGCTCGGCGAAGCGGGCCTCGACGACGCGGACGAGGCGGAGATGGCCGACTACTTCCGTGCCACGGCGACCCAGCTCATCAACCAGGTGGAGAGGCCCCGGCGGTCGAGTCGCTGACAGGGGCGACAAGCGGCGCGCCCGGATCCTCCCGCCCGCTCACCCGGGGGAGGCGCCGCGCAGGCTCTTCAGGTCGAACTGGCGCGCCAGCTCGTCGAGCGGCACCACCATCTCCGGCGCGACCGATCGGTGCGAGCCCGTGGGGAGGTGCACACCCGTCCCGATCGCGACGAACTGGATCACCCGCACGCTCGAGCTCGCCCTGCCTTCACGGAGCTTGACGGCGACGATGCCGTCGGCTTTCATCGTCGCGCCGGAGCGCTGCATGCGCTCCATCGCACGCTCGCGTGCGAGGTAGAGCGCTTGGGTGAGGTTGGGCAGCTCGGCGTTCTGACCCTGCTGGGAGGCCCACTCGCGCGCCGTCCGCCGCGGGGCGATGACGAAGCTCGCGCCGGCGGCGAGCCCGAGCGGCCGCCACCCTGCGCGGTCGAGGAGGACGAAGTCGCGTGCGGAGAGGTCCGAGACGAACTCGAAGCGGTGCTCGTCCGCACGCGTACGGCGCACCGCCGTCCCCGAGAGCTCGATCGCAATGTGGTGCGAGGACACCCGGACGCCCACCTCGACACCGAGGACGCCGGAGCCGCCTGCCCGTTCGCACGATTCGCGGAGCTGCTTGGCGGCCTGGGCAGCCGCGCCCGCGAACGCGCTGGAGGCCTCCTGCACCTCACCGGTCGTCCATTGCCACGCGCCCCAGGGGACCGACCACCAGGAGATGCCGTAGACGAAGTCGACGGGCTCCCACCCCGCAGAGTGCAAGAGGAGCATCTCGTCGATCGTCAGGTCGGAGGTGGTGCCTCGGACCGCGCTGCCCGGAGCCGCAGGCGGGGCAGAAGCGACCGCCGTGACCGCCTGGCGCACCTCGTCTCGGATCGTCACGAGCCGCGCACCTCCGTCACGTCAGACGCACGACGGGCGCTGCGTCGGGCAGCGGGTCGAAGTCCTTGAACCGGCGTACCCGCGTACCTTTGAGCACGCACTGGATCGACAGGTCGCCTTCGCCGATCTCGCGCTCGGAGCGCTCGAGCGTGGCTCCGTGGAGGATGTCCGAGGCGAGCTGCTCTCGCACGCGCTCACGCGCGAGCCGACGGGCAGCGGCCTCGGCACGGTTCACCTGGTCGATCGGGCCGACGCCGGACACGCCTCCCGCTGCCGCACCGTACCAGTTGCCCACATTGGTGCCGGCGAGCTGGTAGTGGGTGATGCAGTAGCCGAGCATGCGGACGGCGCTCAACGTCGCGACGACCGACACCGGCGCGAACCCCGCCTCGATGAGCTTCGCCAGCCGCTGCCCGGAGAGGTAGGTGCTGAAGGGGGTCGAGGGATGGGGCGCGTCCGCGACCTTCACCGCGGTTCCGCTCGAGCGGAACTCCACCGTCGACCCGCTGACGAGCGGGTGCATCGTGTCGACGACGCCGACGACGCCGGTCGCGCCGAGCGCCTTCGCCTCGTCGATCATTCGCCCCGTCGCCAGCCCCCAGCCGGTCGCCCAGCTCTCCTCCAGCCATGTGAGCTCGTAGTTGGCGCCGTACATTCGGTGCTCGGAGCTCACGAACCCGTGCGGGCACTGCCACTGCTCGAGGTACTGCCCTCTGCGTTGCTGGGGAGATCCCCACCCGCCCCCGAAGCCGCCGAGCCCGCCACCCCCCATGCTCAAGGCGCCTGTCGTCATGAACCAGCTCCACTGCATGACGGCGTAGCCCTGCACGTAGCCGACCGGCTGCATTCCCATCTCGAGGCACGACGCGAAGTCGGCGACCGAGAGCCCGGACGTCCACGCCCCTTCGGTGAGCCGACGGGTTGCCGCCTCTGGGAGCTTGTCTGCGCCGGTCGCGGCCATCAGCCGTCGAGAGAGATGATGGTCTTGGGCTGGGGGATCGTGAAGTCGCCTTCGGATCGCGCGACTGCGGTGCCGAGCGAGAGGAACTCGATCGTGTGTGCTCCCCACATGTGGCTCTTCTCCTCGAGCCGAACCCCGACGATGCCGGTCGCCTCCAACTCGTTCGCCTCGTCCTGCATGCGCGTCATTGCGAGCTCGCGGGCTTCGTAGAGCGCCTGGGTGAAGTTCGGGAGCTCGACGTTGCGGCCCGCGGCACGGACGGTCTGCCCGAGCCCCCGGTGGGCGATGTGGTACACGCAGGTCCCCATGACGAGCCCGAGCGGCACGTGGCCGGTCTGCATGAGCACCCAGAAGTCCTGTCCCGAGAGGTCCGAGGTGAAGGGCTTCCCCTGGCGGTTCCGGTAGGAGCGTCCATCCTCGGACTTGACCGCCGTGCCGACCGCGATGAACTCTGCGGTGTCTGCGCCCCACTCGTAGTAGTTCACGTCGAGACGCACGCCGACGACGCCGTCGGCGCCAAGCTCGGTGGCCTCGGCATCCATGCGGTCCATTGCCAGCTGACGCGCCTCGTACATGGCCTCGGTGAGCTTGGACAGCTCCTGGCTCTGCGACCATCGCCGCGTCTGGATGCCGAGGTGGTAGATCGAGCTTCCCATCACGAAACCGAGGGGATGGAAACCGACCTCCTTGATCAAGAGGAACTCGTTCACCGAGAGGTCGGAGGTGAACATCCCCTTGTGCCCCGGGCGGTCTTCCAGCTCTGCCAGCCGACGGCTCGCATCGGGAGGAAGACCTTCCGGAAGCGATGCAGTGCTGGAAGCAGCGTCTGGCCGCTCGGGGAGTCCTGTGCCTGCCTGGTCGGCGGTGTCGCTCACGTAGTGTTTCCTATCACGAGCGACTCGAGCGCAACCCTCGTCGCCTCCGTCGTCGCTGCTTCGTCGCGCAGCGCGCCGAGGAGCCGGCGCAGCCACTCGTCGATCCCCACGCGACTCGATCGGATGCGTATGCCGCCGCTGCTCCGGCTGATCGTGCATACGACGGTGCCCCGGTCCACCGCGGCGTCGAACTGGTCGTCACCGAGACGGATCGACACCTGGCGGATCTCTTCGGACTTGCGCAGCCGACCGCCTGCACGCTCAACCGCGAGGCGGTCGCCGAGCGCGTCGGACAGGCGGGTGACGAGTGCCCGCAGGAGCACGCGCACGTCTCCGCCGTCAGCGCGCAACGAGGAAGCGAGGAGATCCAGGTCGAGCTCCTGGCCTCCATCTCCAACGTCTGACACCACGCCACGAGGCTACAGCAGCGCCGCCGGGTCGTCGTCGGCTGCCGCAAGACGAGGTCGCCCGCCCGCTCGGCTCTTCGGAGAGCGGAGCTCACCAGGTGTCGGCTCGCGTCCACGCCGCATCGGTGCATCGGAGTGGCAACTCCACGGTCGAGGTCAACTTTCACCGTGGTTGCGACGTCCGCTCCGCCGACCCATGTGCCACCCCCCGCAGAACGCGCACTCGTAGACGCCGAGCGTCGAGCCCCACTCCCTCGACCGTTCTCCTGCGGCCACGAGAGCTTCTTGGCGCGTCGCGTAGCGGACCTTCGGCTGTCCGTCGCTGCGCCAGTGCGACGAATCCAGTGCGAGGGGACGATGTGGCTGGTGCCGCGACATGCACTGCACAGTCTGCCTGCCACCGTTCCGCGACACGAAGATCAGCCGAGAATTCCGACGGGGAAGCCCTCGTGGCGGCAACGGCGTTGCGATCGCGTGAAGATCTCGCCTTCACCATGCTCGTAGTTGTGATCCGCACACAAGTGAACGCGATGGAGGTCGAGCCCGCCTTTCCGAGCGTGTGCAGCGGGCATGTTGTGCACGGGGAACTTCCAGCAGCGCGGCCGAATATGTTGCGTCGCTTGACGATGGGGGCGCCCTCTCGCTAGAACGGGGGTCCCGTGACCGTCCTGTGGCGTGCCATTACGGCTGGTTCGGAGTCGATGCGCCAGGTCGCGGCGTCAGCGGTGCGAGCCGTGACGCCCGTCCTGAGCAGCGTCGTTGCGGCAGCGGTGCTCGGAGCGGCACTGTGGGTCCAAGCCGCGCCTGCCGGCGCGAGCCCGATCGGCACGTTGCAGCAGCAGGCCGCGGCGCTCTCTCAGGAGATGCTGCTCGAACAGCTGCAGATCGGCAGCTTCGAGCAGCAGCGTGCGGCGGACATCGCGAGCGTCGCCGCAGACGACGCGCAGCTCCAGCAGCTCCAGGCTGAGCTCGAAGCGACCCGTCACCGCATCGGAGCCGACCTCCTCGAGCTGCGCGACGCTGCGGTGACGGCGTACGTCGAAGGTGGGACGCAGGCGGACGGGACGAGCTCTCCCTTCGCGGCGAGCCCGTCGAACGGTGCGTCGTCGGTGTATGCGCAGGTCTTGAGCGGGGATCTGAATTCGGCTGTCGCCAAGCTCCAGGCGGACCGCCATGCATTGAGCGGCGAAGAGGCGACGCACGCGCAGATCGCGGCACAGGCGCAGCGCACGCTGGAAAACGCCAACAGCGCTCTCGCGTCGGCGCAGGCTGCACAGCAGCAGCTCGCACAGCAACATGCCAGCGTCACCGGCGAGCTCGCCGTCGCCGTCGCCGCACAGCAGGCGCAGCAAGCCGCAGCAGCTCGCGCGGCAGCAGCTCGCGCAGCTGCGGCGAGCGCAGCCGCTCAGGCGTCAGCGGTTCCAGGGGGAGCCCAGTCCCCGACAGTGGTCCCAGCGGGTCCAGCACCCTCCTCGTCCTCCGGCGCGATGCCGCAGCTGAACACATTCCTTCGCTGTGTCGTCCAAGCGGAATCGGGTGGGAACTACCAGGCGATCTCCCCGACAGGGCAGTACATGGGCGCCTTCCAGTTCTCTCAGTCCACCTGGAACGTGGCCGCGCAGCTCGCAGGGATGCCGACACTCGTCGGCGTGCCACCCTATGACGCCTCGCCGAGGGACCAGGACCTCCTGGCGATCGCGTTGTACAACGCCGACGGCGAGCAGCCCTGGTACGACCCCTGCCGGAACTGACGGCGCGACGCACCCATCGCGTAGGGTGCGGGTCGATGACGACGGGCGTGGCAGTGGTGACGGGAGCGACGAGCGGGATCGGGGAGGCCACGGCGCGGCGCCTTGCCGGACTCGGGTTCGACGTGGTGG
>JAKBTL010000128.1 GCA_021844425.1 Actinomycetes bacterium
GCGCACCTGCGCCGAGCACAGCCTGAGGCGCGCCGCTTCGAGGGAAAGAAGCGCGCGACCCCGCATCGAGGGAGACCGAGGGAGACCGAGGGAGACCGAGGGACGACGAGGAGGACGAGACATGACGCAGGCAACTCTCGACACGGGGAGCGCCACCCTGCGGTTCCGCTTCGACGGGCCGGACGCGGGGCCGTGCGTGGTCCTGCTCTCCTCCCTCGGCGCGACGTTCGAGATGTGGGAGCCGCAAGTACCCCGCCTCGCGGGCTTCTGTCGCGTGCTGCGGCTCGACCATCGCGGGCATGGCGGCTCCCCCGCCCCCGCCGGGCCCTACACCATCGACGACCTCGGCCAAGACGTCGTCGCCGCCTTGGACTCGCTCGGCGTCGAGCACGCGGCATTCTGCGGCATCTCGCTCGGGGGCATGGTGGCGATGTGGGTCGCCGCGCACCACCCGGCGCGGACCACGTCGCTCGTGCTCGCGTGCACGGCTCCGCAACTCGGACCCGCCGAAGCCTGGTACGAGCGCGCCACGCGGGCCCGCACCACAGGGACGAGCGCCCTGCTCGACGGGCTCTACGAGCGCTGGTTCCCCGCCAAGGTGCGCGCCGAGCACCCCGAGCTGCGCGCCGAGGTCGCGTCGATGCTCGGATCGACCGACCCCGAGGGCTACGCGTCCTGCTGCGAGGCCATCGCGACGATGGACCTCGCTCCCGACCTGCCCCGGATCCAGGCGCCGGCACTCGTGATCGCGGGCGCCGAGGACCCCGTGACGCCGCCGGCCACCGAGCTCGCGCTCGCGGAGGCGCTCCGGGCAGGCCTCGTCGTCCTGCCGGGCGCCGGCCATCTCGCCAGCCTCGCGGCCCCAGAGGAGCTCACCGAGGCGGCCGTCAATCACCTCGTGGGCCCGCCCGCCGCTCGCGGCGCCGCCGCCAGACGCGCGGTGCTCGGAGACGATCACGTCGCGGCCTCGACGCGGGCGCCCGGTCCCGCCGCGCGCGCCCTGGTCGACTACCTCACCCGCGCGGAGTGGGCCGAAGCGTGGAGCCGGCCCGGCCTCGACCGGCGCACTCGCAGCGCGGTCACCCTGGCATCCCTCGTCGCGCTGGGCCGGCTCGAAGCGCTCGAGCTCCACGTCCCAGGAGCGTTGCGCAACGGGCTGAGCGCAGACGAGGTCGCCGAGATCGTGCTGCACTGCGCGGTCTACGCAGGGATGCCGGCAGCGACCTCGGCGATACCGGTCGTGCTGCGCGCCCTCGACCAGGCTGCACCCGGCTGAGACGCCCCCGACCCTGAGCGAGCCTCGAGCTCGTGGCAGCATGGGCGGCCGTGGCGTCGCGCCTCGGCCGTGTGCTCGCGCCGTCGCTGCTCGGCGGGCTGCTCCTGGCCCTCTCCCTGCCGCCGTGGGGATGGTGGCCGCTCGCCTTCGTCGGCGCTGCCGTCGTGTACTGGCGGCTCGCCGGGCTGCCCTGGCGCCTCCGGCTCCTCGCGGGCTGGGCAGCGGGGCTCGGCTGCTTCGTGCCGGGCCTGTGGTGGGCCGCCGCCTTCAACTGGTACGGCGCAGCCGTCCTCATGGCCGTCGAGGCGCTCTTCATGGCGGCTGGCGCCGTGGCCGTCGCCCCCACGCGCTGGAGGGTGCCGACGAGCGTCGGGGCGTTCACTCTCGCCGAGGCGGCGCGGACCTCCTGGCCGTTCGGCGGCCTGCCGCTCGGTGGGCTCTTCCTCGGGCAGGCGGCCGGCCCTCTCCTCGACGCCGCACGGCTGGGCGGGCCGTTGCTCCTCACCGCGCTCGTCTGGCTCGGCGGCGCGGGCCTGGCGGAGCTGTGGGACGCGACGTCACTGTGGCTCTTGCCAAGCGCTCCTTCCCGCTCCATGCCGCGACACCCTTCAGCCAGGCAACGGGGACGAGGCGGCGAGCCCGCTCGCTCCCGGTCGGGCGCGGTGGCGCTCGCCTCGCTCCTCCTCGTCGCGGCGATCGGGGTCGGCGGCCTCGTCGCACCGGCGGGCGGAAGGCCGGGCGGCAGGCTCACCGTCGCCCTCGTGCAAGGCGGCGGCCGGCGAGGCGTGAGCCAGTTCGAGGTCGCCCCGCAGTCGGTGCTCGCCGCGCAGGTCGCGGCCTCGAGGCGCCTGCTCGGCGCGGCCGATCCTCCCTCGCTCGTGGTCTGGCCCGAGGACGTCGTGCGGGTCGGCCCGCGCCTCGCCCACACGGCCGCGGCGGCGTACCTGTCGTCGCTCGCCCGCCGCCTCCGTTCGACCCTGGTCGCCGGGGTGACCGAGACGGTCTCCGCCACGGCGTTCCGCAACGAGGCGGTCGCCTGGGGCCCGAGCGGCAGCGTCGTCGGCCACTACGAGAAGGTCCACCGGGTGCCCTTCGGCGAGTACGTGCCCGACCGCGCCTTCTTCTCACATTTCGCGAACCTCTCGGCCGTGCCGCTCGACGCCATCCCCGGCCACGGGACGGGCGAGCTCACCACCCCCGCGGGGCGCCTCGGCCTCATGATCTCCTTCGAGGTGTTCTTCGCCACACGGGGACGCTCGGCCACCCGCGCCGGAGCGGAGCTGCTCGTGGTGCCCACGAACACCTCGTCGTACGCGTCGAGCCAGGTCCCGAGCCTCGAGATCGCGGCCGACCGGCTGCAGGCCGTCGAAGAGGGCCGCGACCTCGTCCAAGCGGCTCCGACGGGCTACTCGACGGTGGTCGGCGCAGACGGCGCCCTACGTGCGCGCACCGCGCTCGGTCGGCGCCAGGTGCTGGAGGCGACGGTGCGCCTACGGACCGGTCGCACCATCTACGAGCAGCTGGGCGACACCCCGGTGCTCGTGCTCGCCGCAGCATGCCTGGCGGCCGGCCTGCTGCTCGCGGCGTTCGACGTCCGCGCCGCGCGACTGCGGCGCTGGCGCCTGGGAGCACACCGTGCCCGCAGGCGCTGGAAGCCCGTCGCTCCCCGCGGGCCCAGGCTTTGGCCTCACTCGTAGTACCCGCTGTGGACGTACACGCAGGGGACCCCCTCTTCCACGAACATCGCGCGGTTCATCGGGTCGTCTTCGAGCGCGAGCCGCAGGTCGAAGCCGTACGCGCGCAGGTCTGCGACCACACTGCGCTTGTACTGCGTGACAGGAGCCCGCTCGCTCGGCTGGCGCATCACGAGCAGGTCCCAGCGCAGGCAGTAGCGGCCGAGCCACGCGAGCGTCTGGGGCTGGACGCGAAGCGGCCTTCCCGTGAGCAGCACCACGGCAAGCCTCGGGTCGAGCAGCTCCAAGAGCCGGGCCACCTCTTCGATCAACGGGTCGTCGCCACACCCCTCGAAGAAGGCGGTCCAATCCCGGTTCGTGTCCTCGAGGATGTGCTGGCGGCTCGTCGCGTCCGAGAGCACGCCGTCGATGTCGAAGACGACCGCTGGTCCCGCAGGTGCGGGCGCCGTGCGCCAACGCCAGTTGCCCGGGGTCGCCGCCCTCACCCGCTCAGCGCTGGAACAGCAGCGTGGCGTGGTGCGCGAACGCCGTCAGCGGTCCAGGCCAGAACCCGAGCACCACGGTGACCGCGACGCACAGCCCGATGGCGACCGCGCTGAGCGGCGGCACCCGTGCCGGCCCGGTCGCCAGCACGTTCACGACGTCGAGCGTCTCTTCCCGCCCGCCCGCCAGTGTGTCGAAGGCGAGGCTCGCGGCCGGCCCGCTCTCGCCGACGAGCACCCGCTCGCGCCCGGCGCCGCCCGCAGGAGGCGAGACGGCCTGGGCACCGTCGCCCAGGGCACCCTCGCCCACGGCGTCCTCGGGCGCCGCGCCGTCGCCGGCGCCCACGAGCGCGAGCGTCATCGGGTCGTCGTCCAAGAGGAGCCCGGCGTTCAGGCGGTCGAGGGCGACCGCGTTGCGCTCGTCCCCTGTCCACAATGGGCGGGCACGCGGGGCCCCGGCCGCCGGCACGGCGACCTCCGTCGGGGCGAGCGCACGGGCCGCGACGCCCCTGCCGAGGGGCACGGGCTCCTCTGCGGGGGTCTCGACACCTGGCGCGGCGCCGGCAGCCGGCAGAGGGGTGTACATGAGCACGGCGACCCGCAGGTAGAAGAAGGCGGCGATCGCCGCGGAGATCATCGCGATCACGGCGAGCGGCACCGAGTGGTCCACGGAGGCGAGGACGACCTGGAGCTTCGCCCACAGCCCCGTGGTGAACGGCGCGCCCGCCTGCGCGAGCAGGAGCACCGCGAACATGAGCGCGAGAAGAGGCTGGCGGCGAGCGAGCCCGCGATAGGAGGCGATGTCGTGGGCCGCGTCGCCGCGGCGCCCGAGGACCGTGACGACGGCGAAGCTCCCGATGACCATGAACGTGTAGGCGAACAGGTAGTAGAGCGACGCGCTCACCCCGCCGGCCGTCGCTGCCTGGAGGCCGAGCAGGACGAAGCCGGCGTGGTTGATCGACGAGTAGGCGAGCATGCGCTTCACGTCTCGCTGGACCACCGCGAGGCCTGCGCCGAGGAGGAGCGTCACGACCGCGATGCCATAGACGATCGGCTGCCAGTCTGCCCTCAACGTCTCGAACGACGAGACGAACACCCTGAGGAACGCCGCGAACGCCCCGGCCTTGGCGACCGCCGCCATGAACCCGGTCACCGGCGAGGGCGCACCCTGGTACACGTCGGGCGTCCACATGTGGAAGGGCACCGCTGCCACCTTGAACGCGAACCCGACCATGAGCAGCGTCATCCCCGCGAGGAGGAGCCCGTCCGAGGTGAGCACGCGGGTCGAGAGGAACCCTGCGATCTGGGCGAGGTTCGACGTGCCGGTGGCGCCATAGACGAGGGCGATGCCGTAGACGAACACAGCGGACGAGAACGACCCCAGGATGAAGTACTTGAGGGCCGCCTCTCCCGACGCCGCCCGGCGGTGGTTGAACGCCGCGAGCACGTAGAGCGCGATCGACAGGATCTCGAGGCCGAGGAAGATCACGATCAGGTCGTTGGCCGACCCCATGATCATCGCCCCGGACGCCGACACCATGGCGAGGACGTGGAGCTCGGCACCCTCCACCCGCTCTCGCCGCAGGTAGCCGTCCGCGACGAGCGCGGTGAGGAACATCGCACAGGAGACCAGGATGTTGACGAGCGCGCTGAACCCGTCGACCACGACCGCGCGGTCGACCGCAGTGAACCCGCCGTGACTGGTCACGTCGGCCCATTGCCACAAGGACACCCCGAGGGCACCGGCCGACACGGCCAGGGTGCCGAACGTCGCGACCCGCGCGCGCAGCTGGCGCTCGACCAGCGCGCCGACAGCCAGGAGCAGGACCGCACCGCCGAGCATGACGATCTCCGGGAGGATCGCCTCGTAGCGGATGTGCGGCGTGGCGATGCGCGCCGCGTCGACGGCGCGGCTGCGATGCGCAGCGGCGGCGTGCGCCAGGAGCACCGCGCGTCGCGACGCGCCGGCGCTTGCGGCCAGGGGGTGCGCGAGGCTCATGTCGACGCCTTCTTGGCAAGTGCCGCACCGGTGCCGGCGACCCCGCGGCGGGCGACGGCCGGCTGGTGCGTGTGGGTAGCGGCGTCGACCTGGGCGACCAGGCTGTTCACCGTGGGCGTGATCCGATCGAGCACCGGCTTCGGGTAGATCCCGAGGAAGACGATGACCACGATGAGCGGTGCGATGACCACCCGCTCCGCCCAGCTCAGGTCACGCGTCGACGAGTTGGCGAGGTCGACCTTGCCATGGAACACCTGCTGGTACGCCCACAGGAGGTACACCGCGGCCAGGACGACGCCGGCCGTCGCCACCACCGCCCACCACCGGTGGGTGAGGAACGTCCCGGACAGCACGAGGAACTCGCTCACGAAGCCGTTCAGGCCGGGCAGCCCGATCGAGGCGAGCATCGCCACGGTGAACGCGCCGGCGAGGAGCGGCGCGGGGGCCTGGAGGCCGCGCAGCTCGCTCACCTGGGAGGTCTGGCGGCGCTCGTAGATCCACCCGATGAGGAGGAACAGGGCCGCGGTGATCAGCCCGTGGTTCAGCATGAGGAGCACGCCCCCGGTCAGACCCTGGGTGGTGAAGGCGAAGATCCCGAGCGCGACGAAGCCCATCTGGGCCAGCGACGAGTACGCGACGATCCGTTTCAAGTCGCGCTGCGCGCACGCCACGATCGCGCCGTAGAGGATGCCGATGACCGCAAGGGTGAGCAGCAGCGGCGCGAGGTCGACCGACGCCTGCGGGAAGAGCCGCAGGTCGAACTGGAAGATCCCGTAGGTCCCGAGCTTGGCCAGGACCGCCGAGAGCACCATCGAGCCGCCCGTCGGCGCCTCGGCGTACGCGTCCGGCGACCAGGTGTGGAACGGGAAGAGCGGCGCTTTGACCGCGAAGGCGGCGGTGAACGCCAGGAACAGCAGGATGCCGCCTGCGCTCGAGAAGTGGGTGTGCTCGAGGGCGGGCAGGGAGAAGGTGAGCACGCCCGTCTGGTGCTCGTGCACGAAGGCCACCACCAGGATGCCCACGAGAAGGAAGGCCGAGCCCACGAACGTGTACACGAAGAACTTGACCGCGGCGTACGCACGCCGGGTGTAGCCCCATCCGCTGATGATGAAGTACGAGGGAATGAGCGTCAGCTCGAAGAAGAAGAAGAAGAGGATCAGGTCGATCGAGACGAAGCTCCCGAGGCAGGCGGACTCGAGGAGCAGCATCCAAGCGACGAAGCTCACCGCGTCGCTCCTCGTGCGCGCCCCCGCGAGGACGATCGGGAAGAGCACGGCCGCGAGCAGGACCAAGAAGAGCGAGATCCCGTCGACGCCCAGGTTCCAGTGCACACCGAGGCCGGTCGCCCACGAGTGGTCGGAGACGAACTGGAAGCCGCCCGTCGTGGTGGCGAACAACGCCGCGATCGCAATCGCGATCGCGAGCGTCCCGAGCGAGACGGCGATGCCAAGCCACTCGATCGCGGCCCGGGACAGGCCGCGCACCGATCCCAAGAGCGCGACCGCGAGCGCCCCGCCGGCGGGCAGGAGGACGAGCACCGTGAGGAACGGGAAGGCGTGCGTCGCGCCAGCGGCGGTCATGGCTACTTCGTCCTCGACAGCATGAAGGCCAGGATCGCCGCCATCCCGAGGGCGATCCCGAGCACGTAGTTGCGGACGAAGCCGGTCTGGATGCGCCGCACCCCGTTGCCGGTCGACCGCACGAGGCGGGCCACGCCGTTGACGGCCCCGTCGATGAGCCGCCCGTCCACCACGACCGCGTACGCCCGAGCCACGACCTGGCCCGGGCGGCCGATCACCGCGTCGTAGACGTTGTCCCAATACCAGACGCGCTGGAGGAAGGCCGGCTCGAGCGCGGGCCGCTCCGACGTCCGGCCCCAGATCCGCCACGCCGCGTAGGCGGCGGCGACCGCCACGATCCCGTCGGCGACTGCGAGCCAGACCAGCTCGGCCGGGCTCTCGTGCGCGTTGAACAGGCGGCTGCCGAGCACGGGCGCGAGCCACTGGTCGAGCGTGCCGGTGTGGACCCACGGCAGGTTCACCGCGCCGGCGAACACGGCGAAGAACGAGAGCACGACCAGCGGCGCGCGCATGACCCAGGGGGACTCGTGCGGGCGGTGGTGCGCGGGACGGCCGTCAGGCGCCGGGGTGGCCCAGCGCTCGCGCCCGGTGAAGGTGAGGAAGTAGATCCGGCTCATGTAGTACGCGGTGAAGAAGGCGGTCAGGAGGCCGAGCGCGTAGAGCACCAGCGTCTTGCCGTACACGTTGGCCAGGATGTCGCCCTTCGCCCAGAAGCCGGCGAACGGCGGGATCGCGGCGAGCGCGAGCCACGCGGTCATGAAGGTCACGTAGGTCCACGGCATGGTGCGTCGCAGCCCGCCCATGCGCTTCATGTCCTGCTCGTCGTCGAGCCCGTGGATCACCGAGCCCGCGCCGAGGAAGAGCAACCCCTTGTAGAAGGCATGGCAGACCATGAGGAAGATGGCGGCCACGTACGCGCCGGTCCCCACCGCGAGAACCATGTAGCCGATCTGGGAGACCGTGGAAAAGGCGAGCGCCTTCTTGATGTCCTGCTGCGCACAGGCGATCGTCGCCGCGACGAACGCCGTCGCCCCGCCGATCGCCGCGATGACCCACATCGCGTCCGGGCTGAGGGCGAGCAGCGGGTTGACCCGGACCATGAGGTAGACGCCGGCGGTGACCATGGTCGCCGCGTGGATCAGCGCGGAGACCGGGGTCGGGCCCTCCATCGCATCGGGAAGCCAGTTGAACAAGGGGATCTGCGCCGACTTCCCCGTCGCAGCGAGGAAGAGCAGCAGGACCGCCGCGGTCATGGTGCCGCCGCCGACGAGGAGGTGCCGGTGGGCGAAGACGGTCAGGTAGGTGAGCGTGCCGGTCTTCGAGAAGATGAGGAACATGGCGAGCAGGAAGCCGGCGTCCCCGATCCGGTTGTAGATGAACGCCTTCTTCCCGGCCGAGGCCGCCGAGTCCCGGTGGAACCAGAAGGAGATCAGCCAGTACGAGCAGACGCCCACGCCCTCCCAGCCGACGAACGTGACGAGGAGGTTGTTCGCCAGGACCAAGACGAGCATCGAGAACACGAAGGCGTTCAGGTAGACGAAGAACTTCGTGAAGTCCCGGTCGCCCTTCATGTACCCGATCGAGTACAGGTGGATGAGCATGCTCACGCCGGTGACGAACATGGCCATCGTCATCGACAGCGGGTCGAGGAGGATGGCGACCTTCACGTGCAGCCCGCCGACCGGGATCCAGGTGAAGAACGCGTGCCCGCTCGCGCCGCGCGCGCAGCTGTCCGAGCAGGTGAGCTGCCGCGCGCTGGCCGGCTGGTTGGCCAGCCCCACCAACGTCACGCAGGCTGCGACGAACGCGGCGGCGACCGCGCTCGTCCCGATCCACCCCGCGACCGGCTCCCCGATCCGGCGCCCGAAGAAGAGCAGCACCACGAACCCCGCGAGCGGGAACAGCGGTAGCAAGAACACGGCGTGCAGCACGGCTCAGCCCTTCATCCCATGGAGATCGTCCGCCGTGGTCGACGCGCGTCGCCGGAAGATCGCGACGACCACGCCGAGCCCGACGACCACCTCTGCCGCGGCCACGACGAGGACGAAGAAGACGAGCGACTGCCCGCCGATGTCCCCGAGCACCCGTGAGAACGTGACGAAGGTGAGATTGGCGGCGTTGAGCATCAGCTCGACGCACATGAACATCACCAGGACGTTCCGCCGGACCATTACGCCGAGCGCGCCGAGCGCGAACAGCGCGGCTGCGAGCCCCAGGTACCACGCAGGACCGATGCTCAACGCCCCACCTCCGCACGGCTGACCGCGTCTGCCGCCTCCCCCGGCTCCGCCCGCTCCTCGTCGCTTCCGGGACCGGACGCGCCTGCCGGCCCGGGCGCGGCGCGCCCCCCGCGGCCGCGCCCGAGCGGGCTCCGCGGTGCAGTGTCCTCGTCGTGGACCCGCGAGGGGCGGCGGGCGAGCACGACCGCGCCCACGACCGCGACGACGAGCAGCCCCGCGGTCGCCTCGAAGGCCCACAGGTAGGTGGTGAAGATCGACTTGCCGAGGAGGAAGGTGTCGGTGTGGTGCCCGGCGCTGAGCGAGCCTGCGACGTGGTGCGCGCCGGTGACCCAGCTCGCCGTCGCGCTGAGCGCGAGCACCCCCGCGAGCGAGATCGCGATCATGACGAGCGCGAGCGGTCGCTGCCCCTTGAGCGGTTCGGACCTGACGTCCTCCATCCGGTCGACGCCGAGGAACATGATCACGAAGAGGAAGAGCACGACGATCGCGCCCGCATAGACGATCACCTGCACTGCTGCGAGGAAGTAGGCGTGCTGCTCGATGAACAGCACTGCGATCCCGAACAGCGTGAGGACGAGGGACAACGCAGCGTGGACGGCGTTGCGCGACATCACGACGCCGATGCCTCCCGACAGGACGATCACCGCGCAGATGACGAAGGTCATGATGTCGGGGACGGTCGCCGCGAAGAGGACGCTCACCTACGCCCCCCTTCGGCCAGGGCGTCCTCGCCGCTCGCCTTGCGAGCGCCGCTCCTCGCCGCACGCAGGTCGTGCAGCCGCGTCCGTGCCTGCTCGAGCTTCTTGCGGTTGCGCGCTGCGGACAGCTGGGCGCGCCACAGCCGTCCGCGCATCCCGCGATGCTCGAAGGGGATGTCCTCTGCCAGAAGATGCGGCTCGAGCACCTCGCGCAGCGCCAAGGTCCCGGTCGCCGCGTCGTCGCGTCGGCCCGACTGACCGCCCTCGGGCACCCGCACGCCGTAGCCCAGCTCACCGGACCACTGCACCTCGCCCTCGTAGGCAGCGCTCCCAGACGGCGAGGTCGCACGCATCCAGCCCGAGGTGTGCCGGTCGTCCCCCTCTCGCCAGTCCTCCCAGGGCAGCTTCTTCGGCCTGCCCTCGTCGTCGACGAGGAGCTCGTTCTTCGTGTAGATGGCGTCCGCCCTGTTCGTGAACGAGAACTCGAACAGCTTCGACTCGGTGATCGCCTCCGTCGGGCACGCTTCGACGCACAGGTCGCAGTGGATGCAGCGCAGGTAGTTGATCTCGTAGACGTAGCCGTAGCGCTCGCCGGGGGAGACCGGGTGGTCCGGCGGGTTGTCGAGGCCTCGGACGTAGATGCAGTCCGCAGGGCACACACCCGCGCACAGCTCGCAGCCGATGCACTTCTCCATGCCGTCCTCGTAGCGGTTGAGGACGTGGCGGCCGTGCTTGCGCGGTTGCTTCGGCTGCTTCTCCTCGGGGTACTGGCGGGTGACCCGCGGCCGCGTCAGGTGCTCGAAGGTGAGCTTGAAGCCTCCGAAGAACTTGAGCTCGTCCCGGATGTCGGAGAGGACGCCCACTCAGCGCACCCCCCCGCCTGCGCCGGGCCGACGCGACCCCGCACGCGCGCCGACGGGCTCGAGCAGCGGCTGGTGCTCGCCCCGGCGCCTCCCGATCGAGAACGCCCGCACGAGCAGCCCGACGACGCAGAGCGCGCCGACGATGACGCCCGCTCCCCACCAGCCGTCCACGAGGAAGCCCGCGACGGCGAGCAGCCAGACGAGGCTGAGCGGGATCAAGTACTTCCAGCCGAGCGTCATGAGCTGGTCGTAGCGGAGCCTCGGGAGCGCCGCGCGCAGCCACACGTAGAGGAAGAGGAACAAGAAGACCTTGCCCACGAACCAGACCGACGGGAACCAGACGTCGAACGTCGGGAGGTGGGGCACCGGTCCGTCCGGGCCGCCGAGGAAGAGGGTGACGACGACCGCGGACATCGTGATCACGTTCATGAACTCGGCGAGGAAGAACAGCGCGAAACGGATCGACGAGTACTCGGTGTGGAAGCCGCCGACGAGCTCCGACTCGGCCTCGGTGAGGTCGAAGGGGGGGCGGGTGAGCTCAGCGGTGATCGCGGTGAGGAAGAGCAAGAACGGGACGATCCCCAGGCGGATCAGGTTCCAGTCCCAGAACGCAGGCGCCTGCGACTCCACCATCGCCCGCGTGGAGAGCGACCCGGTCACGAGGACCACGGTGACCACCGTGATGCCGAGCGCGGCCTCGTAGGAGATCATCTGCGCGGAGGCGCGGACGGAGCCGAGGAGCGGGTACTTGGAGCCCGACGACCAGCCGGCGAGCATCACTCCGTAGACCGCGATCGAGGACATGGCGAGCACCACCAGGATCCCGATCGTGGGGTCCGCCACCTGCAGCTCGAAGCGGTGCCCCGCGATGGTCACGAAGCCGCCGACCGGCACGACCGTGAAGATGAGCAGCGCAGGGACGAGCGAGAGGTAGGGCGCGAGGCGGAAGACGACGCGGTCGGCCTGCGCGGGGAGCAGGTCCTCCTTGAAGAAGAGCTTCGTGCCGTCGGCGAGGGTCTGGAGGAGGCCCCACGGGCCGGCGCGGTTGGGCCCGATCCGGCTCTGCATGTCCGAGATCAGCTTGCGCTCGAACCAGATCATGAGCATGACCGACACGAGGAGCACCACGAACGCGACCAGCACCTTGATCACCACGACGACCCACACGAACAACCCGACGCCATGGAAGAAGAGCGGGTCGCCATGGGTGGTGAGAGCGCGCGCCGCTGCGAGCACGGCGGTCGGGACGTGCACGGCCGGGCCCCGCGTCATCGGAGCGACTCCAGCCGGACGTCGACCACGGCCTCGCCGGCGTCGATCAGCGCCGCCGCGGCGTTCTGGGCCCCGCCCTCGGGCGCGACGAGGTTGAAGTCGATCGCCACAACGCCCCGGGGCACGCGTGCGTCCTGCTCGCAGCGCAGCGTGAGCGACCCGCGCGCCGAGCGCACCGCCACCATGTCGCCGCCCTCCACGCCCAGCAGGTCGAGGTCGCGGGGGTTCGCGCGCGCCGTCGCGTCGCCGGCGAGCGGCGCGAGCGACGGCGAGTGGACCACTGCCGACCCGGCGTCGTACAGCCGGCGCGTCGAGACGAGGCGCATCGAGTAGCTGTCAGCAGGCGCGACGTGGGGAGTCCCGAGCGCGGCGGCCGCGGCCTCGATGCCGGCACCCGGGGCCGGGGACGCGACGGACTCGCCGCCGCCCAAGGGCGCGAGCCGCGGCCGGCGCTCGTGGGGGAGCTCCTCGGCTCCCGGGGGCTCGGCGAGCCCCACGCGCGGGGGAGCGCCCTGGCGCTCGACGGACTCCACGCCCGGGGTGGCGATCGGGTCGATGGGCTCGACCGGCCGCGGCCTCGCGCCCTTGGCGCGCACCGGCACGATCACCCCGTCGCGCGCCGCGGGACCCGAGAGGACCTCCCTCGTCACGCCGGCGAACGCCGGCGCGAGACGCTCGATCTCGTCCCACACGTCGTCAGTCGACCCGAACCCGAGGTCGGCCCCCAGCTCCGCGGCGAGCTCGGCCGCGATCATCCAGTCCGGCCATGCCTGTCCGGGCGGCACGAGCTTCTGGCCGAGCCGGGTCACTCGACCCTCCACGTTGGCCGTGGTCCCGGGGCGCTCGTGCTCGATCGCCGCAGGCAGGACGACGTCGGCCCAGTCGGTGACGCCACCTTGGTGCCCGCAGACGGCGACGACGAAGTCCGCCGCGTCCAGGGCCCGGCGCGCGAGCGCGGCGTCCACGAAGTCCCGGGGCAGATCCGCGCCCACCACGAGGAGCGCCCTCACCCCTGCGCCGCTCTGCGGGTCTGCGAGCGACCGGAGGATGCCGGCCGTGTCGAGCCCCCGCGCTCCGGGCGCCGCACCCCAGGCGGCGGCGAACCAGTCGCGCCCCGCGCCGAGCGACACGCGCCCGGGGAGGAGTCCCGGCCCCATGCCGAGCTCCAAGGCGCCCATCACGTTGCCGCGCCGAAGCGCCGGCAGGAACCGGGCGGCCGGCAATGCTCCGGCGATGCGACGGGCCGCAGCCGCCACGACCTCGCCGTGCTCTGCGAGCGAGGGCCGCCCGAGCACGACGACGACGCCGGAGCCGTCCCCCTCCTCGCCTGCGAGAAGGGCACGGGCCCGCGCCAGCTCCTCGGCGCTCACGAGCGCGCCATGAGGGTGTGCGGGTGGCGCCACAGGAGCGCCCTGCGGGGTGAGCGCCTCGACGAGGGTGAGCACGTCGCCTGGGCGGGCGCGCAGCGACACCGCGGCGTAGCGCGTGAGCGAGGTCTCCGCTACGGCCACCTCGATGACCTCGGTCCCTCCCTCGAGCGCCGCAGCGCGAAGCCGTAGGAACAGAACCGGCAGCTCCTCGCGCACGTCGCCGGAGAGCACGAGGACCACGCGCGCCCTGCACGTGTCGTCGATCGACGCGCGCGGCAACGACAGCACCGCCTCACCTGGGAGCCCGTCGGCCAGCTGCGCGTCGACCGAATCGGTGCCGATCACCCCCTTGGCGAGCTTCGTCCAGGCGTAGGCACCCTCGTTGGTGCAGCGCGCGCCGCCGACGAGGGCCACCGCCCCGGGGCCGTGGGTGTCCTTGGCCCTGCGGATGCCCTCGGCTGCCGCCGCGAGCGCCTCGGTCCAGCCGGCAGGCACGAGCTCGCCGTCCTTACGGACGAGCGGCTCTGCGAGACGGCCACGCTGCTCGGGGGCCCCGGCGACCTGGTCCCCGTTCACCGACTCGAAGACGAAGCGGCCCTTGTCGCAGAGCCAGCTCTGGTTCACGGGGTCCGCGTCGATCCCGAGCAGGCGCGTGAGCCTGTCGGCCGACGCCTGCACCGCGACGCGGCAGCCGAACGCGCAGGTCGTGCACGTGGACTCCACCTGGTCGAGGTCCCAGGGCCGGGCGGTGAAGCGGTACGGCCTGGCGGTCAGCGCGCCCACCGGGCAGATCTGCACCGTGTTGGCGCTGAAGTACGACGAGAACGGGCGGTCGGGGAAGGTCGCCACCTCGACGCGCTCGCCGCGCCCGGCGAAGTCGATCTGGGGCTCTCCGGCGACCTCGGCGGCAAAGCGCGTGCAGCGGCCGCACTGGATGCACCGCTCACGGTCGAGGAGCACCAGGTCCGAGATGGGGATCGGCTTCTCGAAGTGCCGCTTCTCCTCGACGAAGCGGCTCTCGCCTGGGCCGTAGGCGAGGGTCTGGTCCTGGAGCGGGCACTCCCCGCCCTTGTCGCACACCGGGCAGTCGAGCGGGTGGTTCACGAGGAGGAACTCGAGCACCCCGTCCTGGGCCTTCTTCACCTTGTCCGAGGCGGTCGTGACCTCCATGCCCTCTGCGACCGTCACGAAGCAGGCGGGCTGGAGCGTCGCACCACGTGGGCCGCTCACCTCCACCAGGCACATGCGGCACATCCCCACGGGCTTCATCCGGGGGTGGTAGCAGAACCGCGGGATGAACGTGCCCGCTCGCTCCGCCGCGGCGATGACGACCTCGCCAGGGCGCGCCTTCGCCGGACGGCCGTCGAGGGTGAACGGCACGGTCCGCTCGTCGGCGTCCTCGCTCTCGACGTCGAGGCGGGGGCGCTCGTCGGGCGCGTGCTCAGCCAACGGGGCACCTCCCCTCTTTCACGTGGACGAGGAACTCGTCGCGGAACATCTCGATGCCCGAGTGGATCGACGAAGGGATCGACGGTCCGAGCACGCAGATCGTGGTCTGCTGGGGCGGCCACTGCAACCCGGGCGAGATGTTGTCGCTCGCGTCGAGGAGGAGGTCGAGGTCCTCTTCGCGCCCCTGGCCCTGCTCGATACGCCGGAGCACACGCTCCAGCCAGCCCGAACCCTCCCGGCACGGCGTGCACTGGCCGCACGACTCGCGGGCGAAGAACCTGGTGATCCGCCACACCGCACGGACCATGCACGTGGAGGTGTCCATGACCGTGATCGCGCCCGACCCGAGCATCGACCCCGCAGCCCCCACCTCGTCCTGGCCGAGCGGGAGGTCCAGCTGGTCCGGGCCGAACCACGGCGCGGAGACGCCCCCGGGGATGAACGCCTTGACCTCGCGCCCCCCCTGCACCCCGGCGCCGTAGACGGGCGCGTACACGAGGTCGCGGAAGGTCGTCTTCACCATCTCCACCTCGTAGGTCCCCGGCCGCTTCACGTGCCCGGAGAGCGCGAACAGCCGGGTGCCGGCTGAGCGCCCCGCCCCGAGCGCGGCGAACGCCTTGCCGCCTTGGAGCACGATCCACGGGAGGTTCGACATGGTCTCCACGTTGTTGACCACGGTGGGCTGGCCGTAGAGGCCGACCGCGGCGGGGAAGAACGGCGGCTTGATGCGGGGGAAGCCGCGCTTTCCCTCGAGCGATTCGAGGAGCGCCGTCTCCTCGCCGCAGATGTAGGCGCCCGCGCCGGGATGCACGACGACGTCGACCGAGAACCCCGAGCCGAAGATGTCGACGCCGGCTGCGCCGTGCTCGTACGCCTCGTTGAGGGCCTGGGTGACGCGCTCGAGGCCGAGAGCGAACTCGCCTCGGATGAAGATGAACGCCTGGCTCACCTGCAGCGCGTAGGCGGCGATGAGCACGCCCTCGACGAGCTGGTGCGGGTCACGCTCGACGAGGAGGTGGTCCTTGAAGGTGGCGGGCTCGCTCTCGTCGCCGTTCACGACGAGGTAGGTGACGGGGTCCTTGCGCAGCATCGACCACTTCCGCCCGGCGGGGAACCCGGCGCCTCCCCGCCCGAGAAGGCTCGCCGCGTCGACCTCGGCGGCGACGGCCTCGGGCGTCATGGAGAGCGCCTTGCGCAACCCCTCGTAGCCGCCGGTCGCGAGATAGCGCTCGAGCGTGTACGAGTCGTCGTAGCCCATGCGGGCGGTGACGATCCGCGGCGCGTCGGTGACGGCCATCAGGCGCCCTTCCCCTGCGCACCGTCGCCCTGTGCGCTCTGGGCCTCGGCAGCGGCTTTCGCAGCTTCGGCGCGCGCTGCGACGGCCGCGGCCATCGCCTGTCGCTCTGCAGCGACCTGGTCCCTGGGCACGCGCAAGCCTCCGCTGCGCCGGACCCGCACGAGCGTCCCGTGCGGCGGTATCTCGCCGTCCCGGCGTCCGGCGCGAAGGTCGTCGACGAGCTGGTCGAACGCCTCTGCGGAAAGGCCGCCCACGTAGCGGTGGTTGACCGTCACGCACGGCGTGCGGTGGCAGTCCGCCAGGCACTCGGCGTCCTCGAGCGTGAACATCCCGTCTGCGGTGGTCCTGCCGGCCCGCACGCCGAGGCGGCGCTCGGCGTGCTCGAGCAGCTCCTCGGCGCCACCGAGGAGGCAGGCGATGTTCGTGCAGATCGACACCAGGTACCGACCGACGGGCTCGGTGTGGAGCATGTCGTAGAAGGAGGCGGTGCCGCGCACCTCGGCGGGGGTCACCCCGACGAGCTCGGCGATCTCCTCCATCGCCTCGGGCGTGAGCCAGCCGTCCTGCTCCTGGGCGAGGTGGCAGAGCGGGACGAGCGCGGAGCGCCGCTCGGGGTAGAGCGAGACCAGCTCCGCTGCGCGTGCGGCCGTCTCGGGGGTGAAGCGGCTCACCGGTCGACCTCCCCCATGACAGGGTCGACGGACGAGATGGTGGCGACCGCGTCGGCGATGAGCCCGCCCCGCAGCAGCGTGGGCAGGGCCTGGAGGTTCACGAAGCTCGGCCCGCGGATGTGCATCCGGTAGGGCTTCGACGTGCCGTCCGAGACGAGGTAGCAGCCGATCTCGCCACGCGGCGACTCGATCGCCACGTACACCTCGCCTTCGGGGACCCGGAAGCCCTCGGTGAAGATCTTGAAGTGGTGGATCAACGCCTCCATCGACTCGTCGATCCGAGCCCGAGGGGGCGGGGTCACCTTGCGGTCCTGCACGCGGTAGTCGCCCGGCGGCATGCGCTCTGCGATCTGCCGCACGAGACCGATGGACTCGCGGATCTCGTTCAGGCGGACGGCGTAGCGGTCGAAGTTGTCCCCGTAGGTGCCGACGACCACGTCGAAGTCGAGCTTCGTGTACTCGAGGTAGGGCATCGTGCGCCGCAGGTCCCACGCCACGCCCGTCGACCGCAGGATCGGGCCGGTGAGCGACAGGGCGATCGCCTCCTCGGCACTGATGCTGCCCACCCCCTCCATGCGCTCCCGGAAGATCGGCTGGCCGGTCAGCAGCTCGTCGTACTCGTAGGTGCGCTCGAGCACGGTGTCGCAGATGACCTCGACGTCGTCCTCCCAACCGTCGGGAAGATCTGCCGCGACGCCCCCGGGACGGATGTAGTCATGGTTCATCCTGAGCCCGGTCGTCTTCTCGAAGAACGCGAGGACCATCTCCCGCTCGCGGAAGCCGTAGATCATCATCGAGGTCGAGCCCAGGTCCATCCCGTTGGTCGCCATCCACATGAGGTGGGACGAGATGCGCTGGAGCTCGGAGAAGAGCATGCGGATCCACGTCGCGCGCGGCGGGAGCTCGACGCCGAGCAGCGCCTCGGTCGCCATCGAGAAGACGAGCTCGTTGTTGAGCGGCGAGAGGTAGTCCATGCGCGTCACGTTCGTGGCGCCCTGGACGTAGGTGAGCTCCTCCGCGGTCTTCTCCATCCCGGTGTGCAGGTAGCCGATCACGGGCTTGGTCCGCAGCACCGTCTCGCCGTCGAGCTCGAGCATGAGGCGGAGCACCCCATGGGTGGAGGGGTGCTGCGGCCCCATGTTGATGATCATGGTCTCGTCGCTCGGGCGCTCGACGTCGATGTCGCCGGCGTCGACGACCCCCCCTTCGGGGATGCGCAGGACCGCTGCGCCGACCTCGCGCGCCAGCTCCTCAGAGGGCGTCGCGGAGCGTGTCCCGAGCTCCTGGGCGCCCTCGGAGGTCTCGGCGACCGGGGCGCGCGGCGCGCGGCGCACGCCCCCGACCGGATCGGTGCTGGAAGGATCGAAGCCGTCGCTCACCGCGGACCCGGCGCCTCCTTGAACTGCACCGGCACCCGGCCGACGCCGTAGTCCTTTCGAAGCGGATGGCCCTCCCAGTCCTCGGGCATGAGGATCCGCGTGAGGTCGGGATGACCGTCGAACCGCACCCCGAGGAGGTCGAACACCTCACGCTCCATCGCCTCGGCGCCCGGGTAGAGGTCCCACAGCGTGTCCACCACCGGGTCGTCCTCGGGCACCTGGACGCGAACCCGCACCCGCCTGCGAAGCGAGAGCGAGAGCAGGTTCGCCACGACTTCGAATCGCTCGGCCTCCACCCCTGGCGGCAGCGCGCGCCCGGGGTGGGTCAGGTAGTCGACCGCGGTCAGGTCCGAGAGCTGCTCGAAGCCCGAGGCCTTGTAGGAGGCGACGAGGTCGTGGTAGCTCCGCCTCGTCGGGAACGCCACCTCGTCCGCCCGCCTTCCGGGCGCCTCCGTCGCGCCAGGCCCGGGAGGCCCGGGAGGCCCGGCGACCCCTTCGCTGGCCGAGGTCGGTGCGGTGCCGGTCATCGCGGCGTGGCGACGCGCACCGCGTCCGGGGCTTCGGGAACCCACCCGGCGAGCTGCTCTCCCTGCCCGCTCGCGCGCGCCGGGCGCCGGGTGATGGCGCCGGTGCGGATCTTCTCGTGGAGCGTGAGGATCGCGTGCAGGAGCGTCTCGGGCGACGGCGGGCACCCTGGCGCGTACACGTCGACGGGCACGACCTGGTCCACGCCCTGCACGATGGCGTAGTTGTTGAACATGCCGCCACTCGACGCGCACACGCCCATGGAGATCACCCACTTGGGCTCCATCATCTGGTCGTAGACCTGACGGAGGACCGGCGCCATCTTCTGCGACACGCGGCCGGCCACGATCATGAGATCCGCCTGGCGGGGCGACGCGCGGAACACCTCCATGCCGAGGCGGCTGATGTCGAAGTCCGCCGCGCCGAGGGCCATCATCTCGATCGCGCAGCACGCGAGGCCGAACGTGGCCGGCCAGACGCTGTTGCGACGGGCCCACTTTACGAGATCCTCGAGCCTGCCGGTGAGGAAATTGTGCTGGAGGTCCTCGAGGCCCATGGGACGCCTCCCTACGCCGCCTGCCCGGGCGCCCCCGGCTCGGAGGGCACGCGGGTGACCGTCGACTCCGACGTCCTCGCCGGGACGCCTGGCTCGAGCCGCCGCCCCGGGCCCCACTGCAGCGCGCCGTTGCTCACCAGGTACATGAACGCGACGAGGACCACCGCGGCGAAGACCAGCACCTCGACGAGCCCGAACGCCCGCAGCTGCCTGAAGACGACCGCCCAGGGGTACAAGAAGACGATCTCGATGTCGAAGATGATGAAGATCATCGCGACGAGGTAGAAGCGGACCGGGAAACGCGAGGGGGGCTCGCGGCTGGGCACGATCCCGCACTCGTAGGGCGCCACCTTCTGCGCGGAGGGCTTCTGCCTCGGCGCGAGCAGCTTGGACGCACCGAAGGAGAGCCCTGCGAAGAGCGCTCCGAGGACGAGCAGCAGCAGGATCGGAAGGTACTGGTCCACGGCAAATCCGTTCTATCACGGGCTCGTGCACGCGAGCACATCCTCGCCGTCGGCGCGCCGTCGGCGCGCCGGGGGTGCGCCGGGGGTGCGCCGGGGGCGCGCCGGGGGCGTCGCGTCGTTCGTGCCGGCTACCCGCGCCTACGATCCTGCACGTGACCCCGGAGGACGCGACGAGGCCCGGCCGGCGCCCCGGCGGCGTCGCCTCCGAGAAGCGGTCCCCCGCTCCCCGGAACAGCCGGAGCAGCGGGAGCAGTAGGAGCAGCCGGAGCAGCCGGTCGAAGGCCCATGTCCACGACGTCGTGGTGGTGGGAGCGGGGCCGTCGGGCTCGGCGTGCGCCTACTGGCTGGCGGACGCGGGATGGGACGTCGCGGTCGTCGAGAAGAAGCAGTTCCCGCGAGACAAGACGTGCGGGGACGGGCTCACCCCCCGAGCCGTGCGCCAGCTCGCGGACATGGGGCTCGAGGGCGCGCTCGCCGGCTCCCACCGCCATACCGGCTTGCGCTCGTACGGCTGGGGGCTCGTCCTCGAGATGCCCTGGCCCGACCACCCGGTCTTCCCTCCGTACGGCTACACGATCACCCGGCGCGACCTCGACGGGCTCGTCGCGGAGCGTGCCCAGAAGGCCGGCGCCGTGGTGCACCAGCACACCGAGGCCCTGGCGCCCCTCCTCGCCGATGGCGCCCGGGAGGGGGCGAGCGCGGGGACGGGGGCGAGCGCTAGGGCGGGGGCCGCGCTGCCGGAGTGCCGCGGCGTCACGGTGCGCGACGTGGCCTCCGGAGAGACGCGCGACGTCCTCGGGCGCTACGTGGTCGTCGCCGACGGGTCGAACTCCCGGATCGGGCGCGCGCTCGGCACCGCCCGTCGACGCGGGTACCCGCTCGGAATGGCGCTGCGGGGCTACTACCGCTCCGAGCGCCACGACGACCCCTCCATCGAGTCCCACCTCGACATCCGCGACGCGACAGGCGAGGTGGTCCCCGGCTACGGCTGGATCTTCCCTCTCGGCGACGGACGGGTGAACGTGGGCGTGGGGCTCCTCTCCACCGAGCAGCGCTGGAGGGGCCTGAACACCTCTCGGCTCATGGAGGCCTTCGTGGCGGGCGCACCGAAGAGCTGGGGGCTCTCGGAGGAGACCAGCTGCGGGCCCCCGACCGGCGGGAAGCTCCCGATGAGCCTCGCCGTCGGACCGCACACCGGGCCCAATGCCATCGTCGTCGGCGACGCCGCCGGCGCCATCAACCCGTTCAACGGGGAGGGCATCGCCTACGGCTACGAGACGGGCCGCCTCGCCGCGGCCGCCCTGTCAGAGGCGCTCGCAGGCGACGGGTCGGCCGCGATCGCCCGCTACGAGCAGCGGCTCGAGGAGAGCTACGGCGACTACTACCGCGTCGGCCGGGCGTTCGTGCGGCTCATCTCGAACCCCGCCGCGATGCACTGGTGCGTCGCGGTGGGCATGCGCTCCGAGGCCCTAATGAAAGAGCTCCTGCGGATCATGGCCAACCTCATGCGGCCTGGGGCGCCAGGCGCAGCCGAGATCGGCTACGACGCGCTCGTCCGCATCGCCGAGCTGATGCCCGAGCAGGCCGCGGCCCTTCTCGCCTGACCCGGCGCGGCGGCTGACGGCGGCCGCCTCACCCGAGCGCCCGGGCGACCTCCGCCGCCGCCTCCCCAGCGGCCTCGATCGCGACGTCGAGCTCCGCGTCGCCGTGGGCGAGTCCGCAGAACACCACCTCGTACGCACCTGGCGCGACCATCACCCCGCGCCGCAAGAGCGCGTGGAAGAACGGCGGGTAGACGCCCGACGCCGCGATCGCCCGCGCCCCTCCGAAGTCCAAGGGGGGCTCGAGCGCCACGCCGGGTGGCGGCCCGACGTAGAGGCCGGCGAGGGTCCCTGCCACGGGCACGGCAGCCGAGAGCCCCCCGGCGCGTACCGCCCCCTCGAGCGCGCCGGCGAAGCGGGCGACACGCGAGGCGAGCGCGTCGTAGTCGGCAGGGGTCGCCTCGCCGAGGACTGCCAGGCCGGCCGCGGTGGCGAGCGGGTTGCCCGAGAGCGTCCCCGCCTGGTACACGGGACCAGACGGCGCGAGGGCCGCCATCAGCTCGCGGCGCCCGCCGAAGGCGCCGATGGGGAGCCCGCCGCCCACCACCTTCCCGAAGCACCACAGGTCGGGGGTCACCCCGGTCAGGACGCTGGCCGTCGCCGCCCCGATGCGGAAGCCGGTGATCACCTCGTCGAATACGAGCAACGCGCCGGCGGCGTCGCAGGCGCGTCGCAGGCCTTCGAGGAAGCCGGGCCGTGGAGCGACGAGGTTCATGTTCGCGGCGACGGGCTCCACGATGACGCAGGCGACCTGCTCGTCGAGCTCCGGAACGACGTTGTAGGGGACGACGAGGGTGTCGGCGACCGCGCCAGGGGGCACGCCGGCGGACCCCGGGAGGCCGAGCGTCGCGACGCCGCTCCCCCCGCCGGCGAGCAGACCGTCGGAATGGCCGTGGTAGCAGCCGTCGAACTTGACCACCCGGGAACGACCGGTGACCCCGCGGGCGAGCCGGAGCGCGCTCATCGCCGCCTCGGTGCCCGACGAGACGAAGCGGACCTGCTCGCAGCCCGGGACCCGAGCGCAGATCGCCTCGGCGAGGAGGACCTCCCCGGGGGTCGGCATCCCGAACGAGCTCCCGAGCGACGCGGCCCGGCACACGGCCTCCACGACCACCGGGTGCGCGTGGCCGAGGAGCACCGCGCCGTAGGACTGGACGAGATCGAGGTAGCGGCGGCCCTCGACGTCGAAGACCCAGGGTCCCTCGCCATGCCCGACGGTGAAGGGCATGCCACCCACCGACTGGAACGAGCGGACCGGGGAGTCGACGCCGCCGGGGATCGTGCGCGTCGCTCGCTCGAACCACGCCGAGTTCGTCCCGCTCGCCGGGCGCTCGCCTCCGCCATAGGCGCCGCCTGTCGCCGCGCCTGTCGCCGCGCCGGCGGCGGGCAAGAGCCCTGTGCCGGCGGCGGCGTCAGCCACCGAGCGCCTCGGCCACCTCGCCGGCGAGGTACGTGAGGACGAAGTCGGCACCCGCGCGCTTGACCGCGAGCAGCTGCTCGAGGGCGACCGCCTGCGGGTCGATCCATCCGTTGGCGCCGGCAGCCTTGAGCATGGCGTACTCGCCGCTCACGTGGTAGGCGGCCACAGGGACGTCGACGGCGCGCCGTACCTCGGCGATCACGTCGAGGTACGTGACCGCGGGCTTCACCATGACGATGTCCGCACCCTCTGCGACGTCGAGCGCGACCTCGGCGAGCGCCTCACGGCGGTTGGCCGGGTCCTGCTGGTACCCGCGGCGGTCGCCGCCCCCCGCGATGCACACGTCCACGGCGTCGCGAAACGGCCCGTAGAGGCCCGAGGCGAACTTCGCCGCGTAGGCGAGCACCGCCACCTGCTCGTAGCCGTCTGCGTCGAGCGCGCGTCGGATCGCCGCGACCTGCCCGTCCATCATCCCGCTCGGCGCGACGACGTCGGCGCCTGCCGTCGCCTGAGCGAGCGCCACGCGTGCGTAGAGCTCGAGCGTGGCGTCGTTGTCGACCGAGCCATCCGAGGCAAGCACGCCGCAGTGGCCGTGGTCGGTGTACTCGTCGAGGCAGAGGTCGGCGAGGAGCACCACCTCGTCGCCGAACCCGTCGCGCAGCGCGCCGAGCGCGCGCTGCGCGATGCCGTCGGGGTCCCAGGCGCCCGAGCCCGCGGCATCCTTGCGGGCGGGGACGCCGAAGAGGAGGACCGCGGGCACGCCGAGGCCCGCGAGACGCTTGGTCTCCGCGAGGGCGGAATCGACGGTGTGCTGGAAGAGGCCCGGGAGCGAGGCGATCGGAACGGGCTCGCCGATGCCCTCGCGCACGAACAGGGGCGCCACCAGATCGTCGACCGACAGCCGGGTCTCCGCGACGAGACGCCGCAGCGCCGGGGTACGCCGCAAGCGACGCATGCGGCGTGCAGGAAAGGCGGCACCGGGTCGCATCGGATGGCGAGCCTACCGGGGCGGGAGCTCAGCTTCTTCGGGCGCGTGCCCGGGGGCGTCCGCCAGCGCGTGCCCGGGGGCGTCCGCCAGCGCGTGCCCGGGGGCGTCCGCCAGCGCGTCCGCCAGCGCGTCCGCCAGCGACGCGCCCGAGGCGCCGACCGCGACTGCCGCCACGCGGAGCCCCGCTTCCCGCGCCGCCGCCGCGGTGACCTCGCCGATGCAGGCCACGAACAGGGGCACCGGGAGCGGCCGGCCGTCGTCGGCACGCAGCGTCACGTACGCCCGCACCGCAGAGGGGGACGCGAACGCGACCGCCGTTGCGTCCTCGAGCTCCTGGACGTGCCTCGCAGGAGGCGCGGGAACGGGCACGGTCCTGTAGGCGACGACCTCTTCGACTGCCCAGCCCTTCGCTCGCAGCGCCTGGGGCAGGGTCGGCCGCGCCGAGGCCGACGCAGGGAAGAGCACCGCAGCCCCTGGCGCAGGGGCGAGGGGGAACGCCTCGGCGAGCCCCTCGGCACTCGCGCGCTCGGGCACCAGGTCCGCCGCAAGGTGCTTGGCCGCGAGCGCCGCTGCGGTCGTCCGCCCGACCGCCGCGAAGCGCACTCGCCGGAGCGCCCTCGTGTCGGGCACGAGGTCGAGGAGGCGTCTCGCGGCGTTCGCAGAGGTGCACGCGACCCATTCGAAACGTGAGAGCTGCGCCGCGGCCTTCCTGAGCGCGGCGCCGCCATCTTCGGGATCGACGATCTCGAGGACCGGGAACTGCACCACTCGGGCCCCTGCCGCGCGCAGCGCGTCGGCGACGTCGTCGACGTCGCCCCGGGGCCGGGTCACGGCGACCGTCACGCCAGCGAGCCGTCCGTTCCCCCCCGGGGAGCTCCTCACACCGACACCGTCACGCCTCGGCCCACTCGGGCAGCGACGACGCCCCGCAGTCGTGCACGAGGTGCAGCGCGAGCGCCCTTCCGAGCGCCTGTGGGTCGTTGCCCGAGAGCTTGGCACGGACCACCACGCGGCCGTCGCCGGTCGCGAGCATCCCCTCCAGCTCCAGACGGCTGCCGTCGCCGGGCGCGACGCGTGCGAGCGCACCTGCAGGCAGGGTGCAGCCCGCGCCGAGCGCCCCGAGGAACGCACGCTCCGCATCCAACGCACGGTGCTCGTCGCGCACGTCGAGCTGCTCAAGCAACGCACGGCATCGAGCGTCGTCGCTGCGGCACTCGAGCGCGATCGCGCCTTGACCGACCTGCGGGAGGCACTGGGTCGAAGAGAGGCGCTGCGCGACTCGACGCTGCCAGCCGAGGCGGTCGAGCGCTGCCGCGGCCGCCACCACCGCGGCGACGGTCCCGTCCTCCGCGCGCTCGAGCCGCCTCGCCATGTTGCCGCGCAGGCCGACGAAGCCGAGGTCCGGACGCAGGCTGGCGAGCTGCGCGCGCCGACGTGCCGAGCCCGTCGCGACGAGCGCTCCGGCCCTGAGCGCGTCGAGCGGCGCGCCGACGAGCGCGTCGCGGGGATCCGCCCTCTCGGGCACCGCGACGAGCACCAGCCCGCCGGGGGTGAGCGGAGGGAGGTCCTTGGCCGAGTGCACCGCCACGTCTGCCCGCCCGTCGAGGACGGCAGCCTGCACCTCCTTCACGAAGACCCCCTGGCCGCCGATGCGTTCGAGGTCCTCGTCGACACGGCGGTCACCTTCGGTGCGCACGACGACCCGCTCGGCGCGCACCGAGCGGTCCTGGGCTTCGAGAAGGCCCGCCACGATGGCGGTCTGCGCCAGGGCGAGCGGAGAGCCCCGGGTCGCCAGCCGGACCGCGCGCGTGCCGCCCGCCGTGCTCACAGGTCGAAGAGCGTGCGAAGGGCCTCGACGAGGCGCTCGCCCTTCGGGGTGCCCGAGGTCTCGCGCAGCACGACCGTGGGCTCGTGCAGCACCTTGGCGAGGACCGCCTTGGTGACCGCGTCGACCTCTTCGAGCGCCCCGGGACCGAGCCCGCCGAGGCGGCCGCGGTGACGCTCCAGCTCGCTCACCCGCAGCGCCTCGAGGCGCGTCCTCAACGCGCTCACCATCGGCGCCGCGCCCCGTTCTCGGCTCGCCGATCGGTAGCGGACGAGCTCTTCGGCGATGATCGTCCCGGCCCGCTCTGCTTCAGCTCGCCGCTCGCTGACCGCCTGTGCGACTGCGACGCGCAGGTCGTCCATGTCGAGGAGGGTGACGCCGTCGAGCGTTGCGGCCTGCGGGTCCACGTTGCGCGGCATGCCGAGGTCGACCACGAGGAGACCGCCGGGGCGGGAGGAGGCCGCGGCGAGCGCGCTCGCGGTGAGGACGGGGCCTCCCGACTCCACAGCGGTAAAGACGACGTCGGACTCTGCGACGACGCTCACGAGCTCCTCGATACCGGCTGCGCGCGCGCCGAGCTCGGGGGCTGCCGCGTCGGCGAGTTGGCGAGCACGGTCCCGGGTCCGGTTGACGACGACCACCGACGCGCTACGGCGTCCCTCGGGAAGCCGGCCGAGGGCACGGACAATGCCGGACCCCATCGCACCGGCGCCCACCACGGCGACCGCGGCATCTGCCAAGCCCCCGCTCCGACGCTCGCCGGCGATCTCGATCGCCGCGAACGAGAACGAGGTCGTGCCCCGGGCGACCCCCGTCTCTGCACGCGCCCGCTTCCCTGCCCGCACCGCGCTGCGGAACAGCTCCTCGAGCACCGGCCCGCACGCTCGCTCCGCGCGGGCGCGCTCCCACGCGCGGCGCACCTGTCCGAGAACCTCCGTCTCCCCCACCACGGCGGACTCGAGGCCGGCGGCGACCGAGAAGAGGTGGGCCGCGACATCGTCGTCGAAGCGGACCGAGGTGTGCGTCCGGAAGTCGTCGACATCCAGGCCCGCGTGACCGGCGAGGAGCTCGCAGACGTCGTCGACGGCGTCGTGGAACCGGTCGACGACCGCGTAGACCTCGGTGCGCAGGCACGTGGACAGCACGACCGCCTCTTGCACGTTCTCCCACGCCCGCAGCGTGCCCAGCATCTTCGCCAGGTCCGCGTCGCCGACGATCGCCCGCTCGAGCAGCTCGAGGGGCGCCTGCTGATGCTCGACCCCTACGACGACGACGGACAACGCTGAACGAGCCCTTCTCCCTGGTCCAGAGGAGCCCTGGGGACGTGGCGGCACCTGGGCACGGCACGCTCCTCGTCGCTCCAGAGCACGCCACACGCTACGACGCCGCGAGGACGGCGTGCAGGTCGCCCTTGGGCGCGGCCTCGGGTCCGGACCGCCTCGGCCGGTCAGCGCAGGACTCGGTCAGCTCCGTTTGCCGAGCTGGAGCGGTGTGGCAGGGCGCAGGCCGGGCTCGACCCCGACCGGCGGCAGGTCGGGCTCGCGCCGCGTCAGGAAGAAGCTCATGACCTGCAGCTCGATCGACAGGTCGACGTAGCGAACGAGAACCCCGGCCGGAACCGACAGCACTCTCGGCGCGAAGTTCAGGATCGACGCGGCGCCCGCGGAGACCAGCTCGTCGGCGACCGCCTGGGCCGCGCTGCCAGGCACGGTGATGACTCCGATCGCTGGCCGCTCGCCCGAAGCCAGCTCCTCGAGGTGGCGGACGGCGACGCCGGCGACGCCGGTGCCGACGATCGCCGGGTCCACGTCGTAGAGGCCCACGACCCGGAACCCGTGCGAGGAGAAGCCGTCGGAGTTCGCGAGAGCCCGGCCGAGGTTCCCCATCCCGACGATGGCGATCGGCCAGTCGCGGTCGGAGCCGAGCGCACGGTCGATCTGGGTGGCGAGGAAGGCGGCGTCGTAGCCGGTGCCACGCGTGCCGAACGATCCGAAGAGCGAGAAGTCCTTACGGACCTTGGCAGCGTTGACCCTGGCGCGCGCGGCCAGCTCTTCGGAGGAGACGGTGGTCGCTCCCGCACAGAGCATCTCGGCGAGGATCCGCTGGTAGAGCGGCAGCCGGACGACGGTCGCCTCGGGGATCCGCCGCGGGTGGGTCTCCCTCCCGTTCGTGGGCCGTACGGTCATCGAGCGCCGAGCGTACGGCAGCGCCCGCGCCCGCTACCACACGAGGCCGGTCACCAGACCAGTTCGACGACGCTCCCCGCCCCGAGCCCCGTCTTCTCCGCTGCCGAACCTTCGCGCACGACGACGGCGAGCCGCCCATTGGCATCGACGAGCACTCCGAGCTCGCCGGCGTCGAGGTCGGAGAACGAGCGCACCCGCCGCGCGCCTTGCTCCTCGCCGCCGATCCTCACCGCGAGGCTCCCCGTGGCCGGTGGCGGCCCGTCGGGCTCGGCGACCCCGAGCTGCACGTTGCCGAACCGGTCGACCCAGGTGACCGGCGCCCGCAGGTGGACGCTGCCGTCCTCCTCGTGCCTCGTCGTCTCGAGGGGCGCGAGGCGGACGAGGGAGGCTGGGTCCACCTCGTCGCCCACGGACGTGCGGTCGGCGCCACCGGCCAAGGCGGCGGCGGCCGGCGCGAACACGTCCCGTCCGTCGAAGGTCGGGGACGCAATCTCGGGCTTTCGCAGGGCGAGCACGACATCGGCCCCCCCGCTCGCCTCCACTGCGCTCAGCACGAGCCCGTTGTCCGGAGCGACGAACCACCGCCCGTCCCCGGCGCGCACCGCGACACCACGCCGGGCGCTTCCGACCCCAGGATCGACGACGCCCAGCACCACGCCGGGCCCGAGGTGCGGCACCGCCCGGGCGAGGCACTCCGCACCCGCACGCACGTCGAAGGCTGGGATCCCGTGGGTGAGGTCGACCACGGCGGTGTCGGGCGCGAGGCGCAGGAGCACCGCGTGGACCACGCCCACGAGCTCGTCGGCGAGCCCGTAGTCGGACAGGAAGAAGACCGCGGGTCGCGTCATCGCACCAGATGGCCCGATCCGGGCGGCGGAGGACTCAGCCGGCCTTCGTGAACCGATCGGCGAGGTACCGGTCGAGGTCTTCGCCGCGCAGCCGCAGCGACCGGCCGATCCGCACGGCCGGGAGCTCTCCGGAGTTGATCAGACGGTAGACGGTCATGCTCGAGACGCGCAGGACCGAGGCCACCTCGCCCACCGTCATGAAACGGCTCTGGGCGTCTTCGTCCGACTGCGCCATGGTGTCCGACTTCTCCTCCGCCTTCGACTGTAACGCCTCGCGCCAGGGCGGCGAAAGTGCGCGGGAGCCGCGCCTCGTTCAGCGCGCGAGGCCGCGAGCCCGCTCCGCAGCGGCGAGCACGGCTTCGATGAAGGCGGACCGCACTCCCCTTGCCTCGAGCGCCCTGAGACCCGCCGCGGTGGTGCCCCCCGGCGAGGTCACGTCCGCCCGCAGCAGCTCGGGACGCTGACCGGTCTCGGTGAGGAGCGCCGCGGCACCCCGCACCGTCTCCGTGGCGAGCGTCGCGCTCAGCTCGCGGGGGAGCCCTGCCAGGACGCCCGCTTCGACCAGTGACTCGACCACGAGGAACACGTAGGCAGGGCCCGAGCCCGACAGCGCGGTCACGACGTCGAGCTGGCGCTCGGGGACCCGTACGACGGAGCCGAGAGCCCCGAGCAGCTCCTCGGCCCAGGCGAGGTCCGCGGCTCGGGCGTTGCTGCCGGCTGAGATCGCGCTCACGCCCGCGCCGACGAGCGCCGGCATGTTCGGCATGGCCCGCACGACGATCGCGCCGTCGGGCAGCACTGCCTCGAGACGCGCGGCGGGCATGCCCGCCACGACGGAGAGCACACGGCGGATCCCCGCCGCACCGAGGGCTCGGCACGCCGGCTCGGCCACGTCGGGCTTGACCGCGAGCACCGCGTCGGCTTCGGGATCGGCGAGGCCCGGTTCGGCGTTCCCGACGACGTGCAGACCGGGATGCGCGACGGCGAGCTCGCCGCGGCGGGCTGCGTCGGGTTCGACGACGGCGAGGTCAGCGGTCTGCCAACCGGCGCGGGCGAGCAGACCGGTCAGGATCGCCCCGCCCATGCGTCCTGCACCTGCGACGACGAGGGATGCGGCCACGCCGAGACCGTACCGCCCCACCGGCATCCGGCGCGGGCTCAGCGCCGGCGAGGCCGGCGCCGGTAGACGGCGGGATGGCCGAGCGCCATCGCCGTCGGGTAGTGGTCGTCGACGTAGACGATCGAGGAACCGGCGATCCGATCGAGCTCCTCGTCGTCGACCAGTCCCGCCGGAACCCTGCCGACGAGGTAGACGGCGTCTTCGGGACCCAGGCAGAACGCCATCCCGAACAGCTCGGCGTTGCGGCGCATGAGGTAGCGCAAGACCTCCTCGCGATGCTCCTCGGGCGCGGGCATGAACTGCGCCTCGTGGTGCAGGGTCCGCTGGCGGAGCGTCAGCCAGACGGTGATGTAGTCCTTCTCGTCGCCCCGGAACCGCAGGTACCACCTGTGCGACGCGGTCCGGTCGCCGACCTCCTGGCGCTCCGCGGCGACGAGGCCGAAGGTGCCTCCGAGGGAGCGCTCACGCTCCACCCAGGTGTCGATCCGTGCAGCGACCGCTGCGAGCTGCTCGTCGCCAGGCAAGTCGACGAGCGGCACGTCAGCACCTCAGCGCTAGGAGCACTCGACGAGCCGTCCCGTGAGCAGCTCGTCGTGGATCGCGCACAGGCTCGACGCCGCCTCGCGCCACGTGTAGTCCCTCGCGCGCAGCACTGCAGCGCATCCCTGACGCTCGGCCAAGAGCGGGTCGGCCACGAGACGACGCACGCAGGACGCGAACGCCTCGGGGTCCGAGCCGTCGACGAGAAAGCCGGTTCGCCCGTGGTCGATGAGCGTCGTGAGCCCGCCGACCGCGGACGCGACGACTGGCGTCCCACAGGCGGCTGCTTCCAGTGCGACGAGACCGAAGGACTCCGATCGGCTCGGCACCAGGCACACGTCGGCGGCCCGGTAGTAGGTCGAGAGCAGCTCGTGGGGCTGGGGCGGGACGAGGACGACTCGGCCTTCGACGCCCAGTTCGCGGGCGATGTGGAGGAGCCGGGCCTGCTCGGCTTCTCCGCGGGGCCCGCTCGGTCCCCCGACGACCACCAGCCGGAAGGGGGCGCCGGGCGCGTCGTCCCCCGCGGCGCACAGCGCTGCCAGCGCGCGCACTGCGACGTCGATGCCCTTGAGCGGCTGGATCCGGGCGACCGTCAACAAGACGGTGCCGCCGGACGGGAGGCCGAGCGCCCGGCGCGCCTGGGGCCGGAAGCCCGGGGCGAAGAAAGCGTGGTCGACGCCCGGGGCGACGACCGAGATGCGCGTCGGGTCGGCGCCGTAGAGCTGCACGATCTGGTCGGCCTCCACGCTGCACGACGCGAGCACCGCGTCCGAGCAGGCGATGATCGCCGCTTCCGCCTCCGAGCGACGATGCGGCATGTCCGCCTCCACCTCCTCGGGGACGAGCTCGGCCTTCACCCGGTCGAGGGTGTGGAAGGTGGAGACGAGCGGGAGGTCCAGCTCGTGCTTGATCGCGTGCCCGGCAAGCCCGGAGAGCCAGTAGTTCGCGTGGACCGCCTCGAACGGGCCGGCATCCTGGTCGACGAGAGGGAGACCGGCGTCGCCGGCCATCAGCTCGAGCACCCGCTCGGTGAACTCGCCGACGAGCGCCGGGAGCGCCTCCTTGGCGACGGGGGCCTCGGGACCGGCGGGAACGTGGTGCACACGCAACCCGGGCTCGACGTCGACGCTCGCCGGCAGGCCCTCGCAGGAGCTGCGCGTGAAGACGTCGCAGGAGACGCCGGTGCGCGCGAGCGCCGTGGCGAGCTCGCGGACGTAGACGTTCATCCCACCACCGTCGCCCGTGCCCGGCTGGGCAAGCGGAGACGTGTGGAACGAGAGGATCCCGAGCCGACGCATCGCCGAGCGAGCCTACCGGGCGCGTCCCGCAGACCTGTCTGGGAAGGGGACGAGCGCGTCTTTCGGATCCGGACGGTCGCCTCGAGCCGGAGGGCCGCTTGGATCCGGAGGGCCGCTTGGATCCGGACGGTCGCTTGGATCCGGACGGTCGCCTCGAGCCGGAGGGCCGCTCCCCTCCTCGTGCTCGCGGCGGAAGGACAGGTAGACCTGCACGAGCGCCTGCTTCTGGCTCTCCGCGAGGTATGGATCGGCGCGGATCTGGGCGACGAGGTCGCTGCCCTGCGCAGGGGGGTCGAGGATGCCGGCCTGCACGTAGAGGGTCTCGGCGGAGATGCGCAGCGCCTTGGCGAGCTGCTGGAGGATGTCTGCAGAGGGGCGGCGCAGCCCTCGCTCGATCTGGCTCAGGTAGGGATTGGAGACGCCCGCGAGCTCGGAGAGCCGTCGGAGCGACAGCCGCGCTCCGGCGCGCTGCGCCCGGATGAACGAGCCGAGCTCGTGCCAGCGCTCGACAGGGTCCGGGGGCACGACCAGAGCGTACCGAGTGCTCACGTCCCAGGCGTCCGCCGGCTCACCCAGCCGCTCCGCGCCCGAGGCGCGTAGCGGTAGCAGGCACGGCCCCACACTTGGGCCCGGTCGACGGGGCCGAAGCTCCTGCTGTCGGTACTCTCGGAGGGGTTGTCGCCGGTGACCGTCACGAGACGCGCCGACACGGCTGCCACGCGTTTTACGAGCAGCCGGCTCGGCACCCGGGGGTCCGGCACCGCGACGACGTCGCCGCGTCTTAGTGGCCACCGCCGGGGGAGGCGCACGACGAGCAGCCGGTCTCCAGGCTCGAAGGTGGGCAGCATGCTCCTGCCCTCGACGACCACCCGGCGCGTGCCAAGGCGCGCACCCACGAGCGCAGCGACGCCGATGCCGCCGGTGGTGAGCGCGGCGAGCACGGCGGCTCCAAGGAAGGCGAAGCGGACGAGCCGGCGCCCCGCGCTCCGCCGCGACGCACGCCTACGCCTGCGCCTGCGCCCACGGATACGCCCAGGCGTGCCACCATGGGCGCACCCACGGATGCGCCCATGGTGGCGGGGTGGAACGGATAGTGTGCACGCGACGAACATGCCTCCACTGTGCACGACCGGCCGCTCGCGCGCCGGGCGATAGAGACGAAAAGGAGCCTCCATGCGCATGCTCGACCGAGTGCTGACCGCCCTCGACGCGATCCGGCCGCCTGCCGCCGCCCACGCGCACTGCGACCTTCCCTGCGGCGTCTACGACCCTGCGCAGGCGCGTATCGAGGCTGAGTCGGTCAAGGCCATCCAGGAGAAGCACAACGCGTCGAGTGACGAGCAGTTCCGCCAGCGTGCCATCCAGATCAAGGAAGAGCGCGCCGAGCTCGTCAAGCACCACCTGTGGGTGCTGTGGACGGACTACTTCAAGCCCGAGCACCTCGCCAAGTACCCGCAGCTCCACGAGCTCTTCTGGAAGGCGACGAAGACCGCCGGGGAGTCCAAGAAGACGACGGACGTCGCGGTGGGCCAACGCCTGCTCGACGAGATCGCAGAGATCACAAGGATCTTCTGGGAGACGAAGAAGGGCTGATCTCGCCTCTTCGAGGGGCGACGCCGCGCACCCCCGACGCCGCGCACCCCCAGCGCCAGGTTGACCGTGGCTGAGCTGCTCGAGGCGTACAGGCGTTTCGCGCACGAGCGCTCCGGCGCCCCGGAGCGCTGGCTCTTGGACCAGAGCATCGGCCTCTCCTCCCTCTACGACGTCGTCGCCGGGCTGGTCGCGCAGCGCTCTTCGGGCCCAGTGCTCGACCTGGGCACCGGCTACGGCCCGATCGCCATCCGGCTCGCGGCGATGGGCCTCAGGGTGGTCGGGGTCGATCGTGACGACCGGGTGCTTCAGTGCACGGAGGAGATCGCCTCGAGGTTCCTCGGTCCCTCGGCGCGGGCCCGGTTCGTCACGGCCGACGCGACCTGCCTTCCGCTCCCCGACCACACGGGCTTCGGCCTGGTCACCGCGAGCCTTCTCCTCGAGCACGTGGCCGACCCCGCGGAGGTGGCAGCAGAGGCGTTCCGGGTGCTCGGTGCCGGTGGGACCGCTGCGTTCTTCGACGTCGACGACGGGCTCGGCGCCGAGCATCCGGAGACACCGGCGCTCTTTCGGCTCGGCGAGGCGCTGTCCGCCTGGCAATCGGGCTATGGCGGCGACCGGAAAGTCGGACGGAAGATCCCCGGCCTCTTGGCCGACGCGGGGTTCGGGGACGTCGAGGTCTACGTGCTGCCCCAGGCCCGCTTCTCGGTCACATCTCCGGAAAGCGACGAGCGCCGTCTCACCGCGGAGCACCTCGGACGCGCCCGTGAAGGGATCGTCGGCACCGGGCTCCTCTCGGAGGAGAGGTTCGACGAGCTCGTGGCCGAGTACCTGCGCGCGCCCGCGCGCCGGCTCTGCCACATCGAAGGACGCGTGCTCGTGTTCGGGAGGAAGGCTGGCGTGCGGTCGCCGTGACAGCAGGTGCCGGGCGCGCTCAGGTCCCGCGCGCGCTCAGGTGCGGGCCGGGCGGTGCGCGACGCAGCGCGTGAGAAGCGGGTCCCCTTCCAGGTCCTGGTCGTCCAGCACATCCCCGCACACGTCGCAGGTGCCGTAGGTCCCGTCGTCCAGGGAGGTGAGCGCACGGTCCACGCCATCGAGGAGCCTCTCGGCCGCGTGCAGGAGCATCCGCTGCCCCTCGAGCTCCGGCACCTGCCTGGGCTCGGCCAGGTGCTCCTCCGTGACCGGCAGGGAGCGCTCTCCTCGCGCATCTCCAATCATCGACATCGACGCGCAGGCTATCTCGCGGCTCCGCGTCGTTCTCGCTTTCGATCTCGCTCTCGCTCTCGATCTCGCCGTCGTCGCTCGCGTCGGCAATCGAAGGGCCGCTGTCCGTAGGCTGTCACCGATGGCCCGTGCGCAGCCCGACAGCGACACCGCCGACGCTGGCGACGACGGCGCGAACGACCGGCACGGGCGGTCGCCGCAGCCGGGCGACGCCGTCCGGCCCCTGCTGGAGCTCGTCGGCGCCGGGCTCGGCGTGCCGTGCCTGGACGGTGTCGAGCGACCCTACGTGGACCTCGACTGCGCAGCCTCGACGCCCTCCTCCGTGGCGGTCGCCGCAGCGGTCGCCGACTTCCTCCCCCGCTATTCGAGCGTCCATCGGGGAGCGGGGTTCAAGTCACGTGCGGCGACCGAGGCGTACGAAACCGCGCGGAGCCGCGCCCTGCGCTACGCCGGACGCGAGAGCGGCACCGACACGGCGATCATCTGCCGCAACACGACCGAAGCGCTGAACCACCTCGCCTATCGAATGCGCCTCGAGCGCGACGACGTCGTGCTCACGACCGTGCTCGAGCACCATGCGAACCTCCTGCCATGGGCACGCTACGCGCGCCGGCGCTACGTCGAGTGCGGAGCCGACGGCACGTTCGGCGTCGACGACGTCGTGGCGGGGCTCGACGCCGCGCCCACTCCCAAGGCGCTGGCGGTCACCGGGGCGTCCAACGTCACCGGCTGGCTCCCGCCTGTGGAGGAGATCTGCGCCGTGGCGCATGCCCGAGGAGTCCCCGTGGTCCTGGATGCCGCGCAGCTTGCACCGCACCGGCCGCTACCCGGCAGACGAGGCGGAGCAGACGGACCGGATTTCGTCGCCTGGAGCGGGCACAAGATGTACGCCCCCTTCGGTGCCGGTGTCCTCGTCGGACCGGCAGCCGCGTTCGCCGACGGCGAGCCGTTCCTGGCCGGTGGCGGCGCGGTGGAGCTGGTCGACCTCGACGAGGTGCTGTGGTCGGAGCCCCCCGAGCGCGAGGAGGCCGGCTCACCGAACGTCGTCGGCGCAGTCGCCCTGGGCACGGCGATGGACGAGCTGCGCGGGATCGGCTGGGAGGCGATCTCTCGCCACGAAGCCGTGCTCGCAGACCGCCTTCGCCGAAGCCTCGCCGCCTTCGACGGCGTACGGCTGCTCGGGCCGCCCGCGGGAACTGAGACGCTCGCGGTAGCAACTTTCACCGTCGAAGGGATGCACCATGGCCTGGTCGCGGCGCGCCTCGCGACCGAGTTCGGCATAGGCGTGCGCCACGGGTGCTTCTGCGCCCATCCGTACCTCCTCCGACTCCTCGGCATCGGCCCCGACGGCGTCGCAGCAGCGAGAGCCGAAGCGCTGCGCGGCGACCGTCGCCACATCCCCGGAGCAGTTCGCGCGAGCGCCGGGCTCGGGACGACCCTCGGCGACGTCGACGCGCTTCTGGACGCATTGAGCGTGGTCGTCTCAGAGACCCCCCCGCCCGTGGACTACGTCCAAGACGCAGCGACGGGCGACTTCTTCCCCGCGACAACAGCCGGGTGGTGGGCACCGTCGAGCGGCGTGGGCGGAGGGTGCGCGCGCAACTGAGCTCCTCATGAAGGACATCACTGGCTTCGCCATGGTCCGGCTCGGTCCTGGGACGCTCGGAACCGGATCGGCGTAGCGATGCGATGCCACGGACGCACCCGGCGATCGCTCTACGGCGCGCTCGGGGCCGCTGCCGCCGCTGCCGCCGCTGCCGCCGCTGCCGCCGCTGCCGCCGCTGCCTGCGTGCTCGGCAGCCTGCGCTCGGAGGTGCGTTCGTGCCACGCGACGGCTTCCTCCCGCACGCACCGGGTCGGCGGGCGGTTCACGATCACGTTTCCCTCGACGTCGAGGTCGTCGTGACTCGTCGCACCCTTGGCCGGTTCCTCAGAGGAGCCGCGGACACCCCCGCCGCTGACCGGTACCGCGCCAGAGAGCCTGGGAGGGTCGGCCCTCCGAGCTCTCCGCACCGGCGAGTAGGCTCGTGAGGGGTACTCGGGTGCTGACCCTCTCGCTTTCGTGCGTGCGATCGCGGGGGTCTGCTCTCGGTGACCAGGAGAGAGGAGGTCGAGATGACCGATGCGTCGGACGAGACCACTTGGAACGCCGCCGAATGGCATGGGAAGATGCTCCTCGACTGCAACGGCGAGAAGATCGGAAAGCTGGAAGACGTCTACGTCGACGTGGAGACCGACGAGCCCCAGTTCGGCACCGTGAAAGAGGGGCTCGTCCACCACCATCTGACCTTCGTGCCACTGTCCGGCCTGCAGATCGGACCCGACTACTTGCAGGTGACGGTCACGAAGGATCAGGTGAAGTCCGCTCCGGGCATCGCACTGCACGGCGAGGAGCTGTCCCAGACAGACGAGTCCAAGTTGTACCACCACTTCGACATGAACTACACGCCGATCAACACGGAAAGTGGACGTCGCCTCGCGAGGCGATGAAAACCCGCTGGTCTTGCTCATGCCCGACGTGGCTGCGGGCAGGGAGCTCCCGGCACTTCGCTCGCGTGTGTCGTGCGCCTTCTCTCGCACGATAACTTGCAGTCCCGGGCCGCTAGCTCATCGGGCAGAGCAGGGGACTTTTAATCCCAAGGTGCCGGGATCGAGACCCGGGCGGCCCACCAGGTCACAGCCCGTAGGCGGTTCGACACTCTGATGCCGGACCGTCAGCCTGACTACACGCCCCGAGTGTGAACGACGTCACGAGCGAGACCCGGCCGGGAGTGTCGCGACTGCGCGTGTACGCGGAACGCCGAGCGAACTGAACGCCCATCCAGATCAGCAAGACGTTCGTATCACCCGAAGCGGCGGAGGGACTGGCTCGTCCAGGCGATGGCACCACCCTCGCCGATCGCGAACTGGCGAAGACGGTGGCGAAGGTCGACGAGGACAACGAGGCGACAACGGTGCGGCGCGTGCACGCCCTCATCGGTGCCGCGCTTCACCAGGCCGAGAAGTGGGACCTCGTCGAGCGCAACGTCGCCCGACGCGCCCCGCCGCCGCCCACGCATGGGGTTCAAGTGACGGCACCCGATCGCGCGCAGGTGCGCGTCATCGTGGTCGACGCCGAAAGATCGAACCGGCGCTCGCCGCCATCTGGCGCCTGGCTCGTCCACGCCCTCGAGCAGCGCGACCGCCATCTCGCGGCTTCGCTCGGGAAGGCCCTCGCACCGAGGTCGGGCGGACCGGGAGAACACCCGGCGGCGGGGTAGGTTCCTGCGAGACGTTCCAACGCGCACTCGCCACTGTTCGCGGGACCGCGCAATCGGAGGCGAAGATACTCGGCTCCGAGCAGCGTGCGGCAGCTGGTCGACCACCGCGCTCGCGACAGTTGCGTGCCCGTGTGACGGCACCTCGGGGGCAGGGTCACGGCGTGGAACTGGGACATCGCGATGGCGCGGTTGGGGCTACCTGTCGGGCCACGCGACTATGCGATGTGACTATAATCATGGTCATGCAAGAGACGCTACCCCTCGCGGAGATCAAGGCCCACCTCTCGGAGATCGTGGACCGTATCGAGCACGAGCACGACCGCGTCGTACTCACCCGCAACGGTCGCGCTGCCGCTGTCATCATGAGCCCTGACGACCTCGAGGCGCTGGAGGACACCTTGGAGCTGCTCTCCGATCCGAAGGCGCTCAAGGAGATCGACCGAGCACGACAAGACGTCGCACGGGGAAAGGTCGTCACCGCCGAGGAGCTCCGCGTCAAGTACCTGCGGAGGTGAGGGAGCCGGCATACCTGCTCGTCATGGCGGCCAGCGCGGAGCGCGCCTTGGCGCGGTTGCCCGAGAAGGCTGCTGCAGCCGTGGTCGAGTTCGTGACCGGAGCGCTCGTCGAAGCACCTCGAGTAGTGGGACACCCGTTGCGACAGGAACTGATGGGACTGTGGGCGGCCCGTCGAGGTCCGTACCGGGTGGTGTACGAGATCGACGACGACACCAGGATCGTCAGTGTCGTCCGTGTCGACCACCGTGCCGACGTGTACAGATCGCACTGAAGTCGCTGCCGAGGATCGTCCGATGCAGCCCGGTGACCTGGACAGGCGAGAGCTTCGGAACCGCCCCCTTGGCCTTGCCGACGACGAAGGACTTCTCGCCCATCTTCTGGTCGGCGGACCACCAGCCATAGACGGTCGAGCGTCCTACACCAAAGGCCGCCGCGACGTCTTCTGGGCGAAGGCCCCGCTCCAAGAAGCGTGCCACTCGGGCACGCTTCTCCTCCAGTCCACGTCGCTTGACGCGCTCACGCTCTCCCCGAGAACTGGCAGCTCTCGCCATGACACCAGTGGAACACCGATTGCTGGAGAGGTCCAACGGTCAGCGCAGTTCTCAGTAGGAGAGGGCGGTTTTCACCAGTTCGGCGATCTTCGCCTCGACCGTGCGGCTCCACTTGGCGATGGCGTACGACACGGGCCACATGTCGCCTTCGTCGAGCGTGGCCGGGTCCTGGAACTCCAGGGTGGAGTAGCGGGTGTTGAACTTGCCGGAGTCCTTGAAGGCGACCACAACCTTGCCGTCGGCGTTGGCATAGGCAGGCATTCCATACCAGGTCTTCGGTGACAGGCCCGGTGCGGTCGAGGTGACGATGGCGTGCACCCTCTCGCCGAGGGCACGGTCCTCTGGCCGCATGCGGGCGATGGCGTCCAGGGCTGCTTGGAGCTCGTCGGCCTTCTTGGCCCCTTTCTTGCCCTCGGCGCGCAACTCGGCGGCTCGCTGCTTCATGGCGGCTCGCTCGGCGGCGCTGAAGCCATCGGACTGCGTCGTGACGGTGCTCTTCGGCATCTCAAGCTCCCTTCATTCGGTGGGGATCGAGTCTGCGAGAAGCTCGGCGAAGCGGCGCTTCACGTCGCGACACCAGCTCATCCCGCAGATGGGGCGCCTCCATCTTCCCTTCATCGCGGCGGGCACCTTCTCGTGGGTGGTGTGAACACCCGCGGCGACCGCTTCCCGCAGGTGTCCGTCCTGGGCCTTGGCCACGTCGTCGGCGGTGGCGCCGTGGTGGGCCAGGTCGCACGCTCCGCCGAGCGCCCGGCACGTCATGGCCTTCATGGGTTCTCCTCGCTGGTCAGGTGTTCTCGGATGGTCGGTCACAGCAGCACGACCGGCAAGGCGGCTACGGCGGAGGGGTCGATGACGACCTCGATCTCGGTGATGGTGTCCCCGACGACGCGGAAAGCGAAGATGGCCCGGGGTCGGCCGCCGGGAGCCCACACGACGCTGGGCACGCCGTCGAAGGCGAGCGGGGGCCGAATCGGCTGGTCGCGACTGCCGCGGCGGGGTCAGCGAGTCCTCCAATCCCGCCCTTGCCCGTCGAAGGCGGGCCACGCAGCGTCAGCATCGTCACCCTCCTGAACCACATCCTGTAGCGCGCCGCCATCGGCACGACGCCCACGACGCGTCGTTTGGCAGTCCCAAGGAACCAGCTGCTCCGGCGTCCGACGTTCTCGGCTGGCGCGTCCTGGAACCGACGCCTGCGACGACAACGCGACCACGAGTCCCGGTGAACCCCCGCGAAGAGCGGCAAGCCGTGGAAGCAACAGTGCAGATCAGAGCCACTATCGGCGAACGCCGGATGGCACCGGAAGGGACCGGATCGCTCTTCTGATCCCTAGGTGCCGGAATCGAGACCGGGGCGGCCCACCTCTTCTCGAGCGCCGGGAGCCTGCGACATGGGAGACTCCGGTCAGCGCAGCGCTCGGGCGCGGCGCGCGACTCGCGGAGGTGCGATCGATGGCCGGTGAGGCGTACCCAGTGCTGCGTCAGGTCGTCCTCGACACGACGGATGCCCGATCGCTCGCCGAGTTCTACCGGAAGCTCCTCGGCTACGACTACCGCGCAGGCGACGAGCCGCCGGCGCCGGGAGACGACGACCCGCGCGGCCGCGAGTGGCTCGTCCTCGCGGGACCCGGCGGGGTCGGCGTCGCCTTCCAGCAGGTCCAGAGCCTCCGCGCGTCGACCTGGCCCGAAGACGAGGTTCCCCAGCAGCTCCACTTGGACCTCACCGTGCCCGACAAGGGAGAGCTCGACGCGCAGCACGTCCGGGCGCTCGGCCTCGGGGCGACGCTCGTCCTCGACTCGAGCGAGGACCCCACAGAACAGCTCCGCGTCTACACGGACCCCGCAGGCCATCCCTTCTGCATCTTCGTGAGCACGGACTGAATCAGCTGGGCGGAAGCGTCGCCGGGTCCCCGCCAGCTGCGCCGTCGCCACCGGGGGCTGCCGCCGGCGGTCCCGTCAGCTCGGGAGCGGTGAGCGGCGCACGATGCTTCATGTCGGCGAACAGTGGGGAGGCGCTCTCCTGATCAGAGCCCGATATCCATGCCGCGGTCTTTGTCGCGGCCGAGCCCTTCGCTGTCGCGATCGATCTCTGCGCCTGCTCGCGGGCGAGCTCGGCTCGCCGCGCCTCGAGGAGCGGTAGGTGCTCGACGTCCTTCTCCCGAGCCAAGAGGCGCTTGGACACGATGAGGTCGTCCAGGGTGCCTACCCTCACGGTCGTGCCGTCCAAGTCGACGGCCACCGCCGCGCCGACGAGGTCCCGATAGCCGCGTGCGAAGCCCGCCGGCTCCGTGACGATGTCGACCATGCCAACTCGAGTGAGAAGGCCAATCGCGGTCGACGATCCGCGGATGTGGCGGGGCTCCAGTTTGCCGCCGTCGATCTTGAGGCCGACAGACACGTCATCGACTCGCCAGCGCGGTGCGAGCGAGTTCAGTGCGTCGCACAGCCGTTGGAGATTGGTATCCGAGGCTTCGGGCACCACATCCACGTCGAGCGTTCGCAAGGGCGCACCCTGGAGCCGTCCGGCAAAGCTGCCGAACACGACATAGGCAACCTGGTGTTCGTTCAGCACCTCGCACAGCAGCTTGAGCCGCCGGCGCTGCTCCTCGTCGAAGTCAGCTACGTCCGCCGAGCGACCTGTTCGCCGTTCGTATGGACTGTATCCGGGCCCAATAGTCGGACGACCCTCCTGGCTCTGCCACGGGAGCGACAGAACCCAAGTGCAAGTCGTGTTCATGTCCTTCGTCCCACCACTCAGGTCTGGGTGGCTCCGTCGCGCGTACCAGGATCAAAAGGCGGTCATAAGTGAGCTCCTCGGTGCCACTGCCCGCCTCGAAACGCTCGAGCCAGCCAGCGCTCACTCCCGCTCGCGCAGCTAACGACTCCACCGTCATGCCCGCCTGGATTCTTCGCCGGCGGATGTAGTCGTTCGTCGACAACTCCTCATCCTGCGTCGTCGGTGGTCCGGCATTCACATGTCCACAGTAGTGCCAAGGAAAGCAGTCAGTGCGCAGTTCTCACCTACCACGCGTCGAGACCGCCCCACTCTCCCGGCTCGACGGCGAGCGTGAGCGTGGTCGGGGAGGGTGCCGGGAAGGTGCCGATCGGCAATGAGGCTCGTCGCCCACCCGCCCAAGGACCTGCCTGCTCCGGTGTCCGGCGTTCGCGGCTCTGGTGCGTCCGGGACAGCGGCCCGTGACAACCGATCGAGACCCGGGCGGCTCACCTCTTCCCGAACGCCGGGAGCCTGCGACATGGGAGACTCCGGTCTGCGCAGCCCTCGGGCGCGGCGCGCGACTCGCGGAAGTGCGATCGATGGCCGGTGAGGCGTACCCGGTGCTGCGCCAGGTCGTCCTCGACACGACCGATGCCCGATCGCTCGCCGAGATCTACCGGAAGCTGCTCGGCTCGCCGCCCGGGTCCCCGCCACCGGGGGCTGTCGCCGGCGGTACCGTCAGCTCGGGAGCGGTGAGCGGCCTGGGCATCTCGGTGACGGGTGAGGGGTCATCCAACCCGGCGCGCGCCGTGCCCGGAGCTGGAGAGCGCAGAGACTCGAAGCGCCGCGCCTGAGGGAGCACGCGCTGCTCGAGAGAGCCGACGAACTTGTTGTACGAGTCGACAGCCCCGCGCAGCCGCCCGCCGAGGTCGACGACGTGGCCCGACAAGACGCCGAGCCGCTCGTAGAGGGTGCGCCCCGCCGCGACGATCGCCTGGGCGTCGCGCGCTGCGGCTTCCTGCTGCCAGCCGTAGGCGACGGCGCGCAGCAGGGCGATCAGGGTGATCGGCGTCGCGATGAGCACCTGATCGGCCACCGCGCGCTCGACGATCGCCGCGTCCTGCTCGTAGGCAGCGGCGAGCAGCGCGTCGTTCGGGACGAACGCGACGACGAAGTCGACGGATCCCTCGACCCCTTTCTCGTAGGAGCGCTTGGCGAGGCGTTCGACGTGGGCGCGCAGCTGCTGGGCGTGGCGCTGCATGCAGCGGTCACGCTCGGTCGCGTCCTCGGCGGCGAGCCCTTCCAAGAACGCGTCGAGCGGGACCTTCGCGTCGACGACGACGCGGCGCTCGTTCGGGAGGTGGACCACCATGTCGGGGCGCTGCGCACGCCCCGACTCGCCGTCGCCGTGCACCTGCTCGTCGAAGTCGCAGTGCTCGAGCATCCCGGCGAGCTCGACGATCCGCCGCAGCTGCTGCTCTCCCCAGCTCCCCCGCACCTCGGGTCTGCGCAGCGCGCCCACCAGATTGGCCGTCTCCTTCTGGAGACCAGCGTTGGCCTTGGCGAGACGCTCGAGCTCGCCTTGCAGCTCGCCGTGCATGCGGCTGCTGCTCCTCTGGAGCTCCTCGACCGTCTGGCGATAGCGGTCGAGCTGCTCGGAAACCGGCTTCACGAGCTCGGTCACCGACCGCTCGAGCGCGTCCTGACGGCGCGCCAGCTCCTCGCTCGCCTCCTTCGAGGTCGCCTCCTCGAGCTGGCGGAACTGTTCGGCGGCGGCTCTCACCGACGCCTGGGTGATCTCTGCGATCGCGCCCTTCGTCGCGGCGTCGCGCTCCGCGCGCAGCTGCAGCTCCCTTCCCCGCCACCAGAGCCAGGCGAGGAACCCGCCGAGGGCCAGCCCTACGAGGAGCCCGACGACCAACGACGCGATGGACATGCGGGCGAGGATAGATCTGGGCTGCGCGCGGGCACGAGGGCGACCAAGTGTGGCGCTGTCAACCTGGTGCGGTAGCCTGTACGAATGTGGCGCTTCGGCTGCTGCTCGTCGACGACGTCCCCGAGTTCCGAGCCGTCCTCGCACACGCGCTGAGGCTCCGCCCGGGCTTCGCCGTTGTCGGAGAAGCCGGAGACGGCACGACTGCCGTCGCCCTCGCCGGCGAGCTCCAGCCCGACCTGATCGTGCTCGATCTCGGGCTACCGGACATCGCGGGACATGAAGTCCTGACCCGGCTACGCACTGCCGCGCCGGGCGCGTTGGTGGTGGTCTTGAGCGGTCCCGAAATGCCCAGCGGGCAGCTCGTCACGCGCCGCGTCGAGGCCTGCGCCGAGAAAGCCGACGACGTGCGCTACATCGTCGATCTCCTCGAAGAGCTCGGCACTCGCAGCATGAGAAGTGCAACCATTCGATTGAGGCCCGACCGGCGGGAGGTTGCGCTCGCTCGTCGCTTCGTGGTCGACCGTTGCGTCGAATGGGGCAGGTCCTCGGTCGTGGACGACGCCGCGATGGTGGTCTCGGAGCTCGTCGCCAACGCGCTCGTCCACGCCCGATCCGCGTGCGAGCTCACCGTGGGGCTGCGCGGCGACGTGCTGCGGATCGACGTCGCGGACCACGGGGGCGGCATGCCCGACGTCCAGCGCGCTGCGTACGACGACGACCACGGGAGGGGCCTTCTGCTCGTGAGCATCCTGTGCGTCGCGTGGGGGACCGAGCCGCATGGCGACGGCAAGTGCGTGTGGGCAGAGCTGCGCGCGGACGCGACGACCGTCCGCCTCGGCCCGCCACGCACGGGAGCTGGGAGCAGCTCGGGCGGCGCGCTGCGAGGCCCCGCACACGTCGACCTGCAGAACACCGTCGTCTGAGCGGGCGCGTTCGATCACCGGCGTGCGTCTCGAGATCCGCGTCCAGCCTGGTGCGAAGACGGAATCGGTCGGAGGCACATACGGCGGCGCGTTGGTCGTGCGAGTCTGCCAAGCACCCGAGAGAGGGCGTGCCACGGCAGCAGCGCTGCGCGCGGTCGCACGCGCACTCGGCGTCCGGGGGCACGACGTTCGCCTCGTGTCGGGCAGAGCATCCCGCCGCAAGGTCGTCGAGATCGGTGCGGGTGATCGGGACCAGGAATCGATCGCCCGCCGCATCGACGATCTCCGGCAGACCGGCCGCGGCGGGCGCGGTGAGCACGCCGGTCAGGTGGAGCAGGCGGAGCTGCCCTGACGAGAGGGCCAGGCGAGAGGGCCAGGGCTGCGCGGAGCTCGAGCGCCTCGCCTGCTCGACGAGCTTCGTCGCCTCCGCCGCCGGAAGCGGCTTGCTCGACCAGAACCCCCGCGTACCCGCCGCCGGCGCGCGCTGTGGGTTCCTCCGCATTGCGCGTTTCCCCTGTCCGGGACGGCGCTACGCCGCCCCGATCCCCTGTTCTCCTAGGAACGGTAACGCGGCCGGGGCTGTCGACCGCAACGTGGGCGACTGCAACGGCGACCACACGGCACAGAGGAGAAAGTGGTGTCGGCCCCCCGGGGGATGGGGATGGGGAAGGGGGGCCGACACCTCACAGACCGTTACTGAAACCCCCGCCCATGGAGCATAGGGAACCACACGGTCCGCGACTTCAAGATCATTCCCACATCGGGAGCAACGCACACCTTCTCGAAGAGAAGGCCCGGAGCTCCATGCCACCTCCCCCTACTCACCCGCGAGGCACCATCCGAGACGATGTCAGCATAGCAGCTTTTCGAAGGTACGTCACCGGCCGCCTCCCTGGTCTTGCCGCTCGTCTTGCCCCTGGTCACCCCTGGTCATCGCGGAGCGATCCCCCGTGGCGGCCCGCCAGCCCCTGAGCGAGACGCACTGCCAATGCGACGGCTGCTGCAGGGTCGCCGGCGGGGTGGATCCCCGGATCGGGACCCGCCCCCCCGTGCCGCCGCAGCTCCCACGTGGCGAGCCCGACGACGGGCCGACCGAGCTTGAGCGCGAAGGCGATCTCCGAGAGGGTGCCGTACTCGCCGCCCACCGCGACGAGCGCGTCGGCGGCCCGGACGACGACGAGGTTGCGCCCCTCGCCAAGCCCCGTCGGCACCGCGACGCTCACCCAGCGGTTGCCCTCGCTCCGGCGCTCCCCCGGCAGGATCCCGACCGTCGTCCCTCCTGCCGCTCGCGCGCCTCGGCACGCTGCGGCCATCACGCCGCCGAGCCCTCCGGTCACCACCAGGACGCCTGCCTCCGCAAGCCCGCGCCCGACCTCCTCTGCGAGCCGCTCGTCCCGGGGGCCGCAGTTCCCCGACCCGACGACGGCCACGCTGATCGACGCGCCGGTCACCGGCAAGACATCGGGCGGTGACCGGAGCACCATCGGGGGCGACCGGTGCCCACGGGCAGACGGGGAATCTGCGGGGTCATCGGGCGGCATCGCCCCGGTCGACGTCGACCCAGCCACGGCCGGCGTACCAGCGACGCACCTCACGCGCTGGGACGCCTGCGACCACCGAGCGGTCAGGCACGCGCCCTCGCACCACCGCGCCAGCTGCCACCACCACATGGCGACCGATCTGCGCCCCGGGGAGCACCACCACGTGCGCGCCCAGCCAGCTCCCTTCGCCGATCGACACCGGGGCCTCGACCGGCCACTGCCGGCCGATGGGCTGGTCCAGATCCTCGTACGCGTGGTTCTGATCGGTGACGTACACGTACGGGCCCGTCTGGACGTCGTCGCCGATGTCGATCGACCAGTGCCCGACCACGTGGCTGCCGCGCCCGATCACGCAGCGGTCGCCGATACGCACGACCGGCGAGCTGAGCAGCTCCTGGCCCGGCGCCATCCCCGCGGCGATCGACACGTAGGGGCCGATCATGGTGCCCGAGCCCACCTCGATGTAGCGCTCGTTGTAGATCGTGCCCGGGGGGAAAGCGAGGAGGCTTCCTTCCCCGAACGCGGCAAAGCGCCGTGCGCGCGGGTCGCAGGGGCCGACCGCCGCCGCGAAGGACGCCCACTCCCACCCCCGCCGAAGCGCCTCGGCGCTCGCACGCCGCACGGCGGGCCGGAGACGCTGCGACCAGCTCATTTCCTGCGCACGCTACACGCCGGGACGAGCAACCTCCGCTCCTTCGTCGAGCCCAGGCAGTTCGTGTAGACGCGGGTGCACCGTGCCTTCTCCCCCGTTCTGGCAGACTGCCTGGCGCATGAGCAGAGGGGGACGGCGAAGGGGAGCGCGCCGCGCGGGCGAGCCGGTGCGCCAGGGACCGGGGGCGGTGCGATCGCTCAGGCCACGTACCCCTCTTCGGGGGGCGCTCGCGCTCCTGGGCGCGGGATGCCTGCTCGCAGGATGCGCGTCGGCGCACCCGGACACCGCGAAGAACAGGGCAAAGACGACGACGTCCTCGACCCCTAGCACGAGCCCGCCGTCTCCCTCGGCAGACGAGGCGACTACCGGGCCGGACTGTCCCCTCACGGGCACCCCCGCACCCCACGGCACGGTCCCCGACCGCTCGGCCCTGGCCGTCAAGGTCGACAACTACCCGACAGCCCGACCGCAGAGCGGGCTCACAGCCGCGGACATCGTCTTCGAGGAGCCCGTCGAGGGCGGCATCACGCGCTACGTCGCGGTGTTCCAGTGCCGCGGCACCTCGGTCGTCGGCCCTGTGCGCTCCGCGCGCAACATCGACATCGGCATCCTCGGCGAGCTCGGCCACCCGCTGCTCGTGCACGTCGGCGGCATCCAGCCGGTGATCAACAACATCCTTGCATCGCCCATCAACGACTTCGAGCTCGGCGACTACACGACATCGATCGTGCAGCACCCGCCCGGACGCGTGGCCCCCTACGACACCTACACGTCGACGACAGCGGTGTGGCAGATGCGCCCGACAGCGACCGACGTGCCCCAGCCGGTCTTCACGTACACATCGGCGGTCCCCGCCGGGTCGCCGGTGAGCACGGTGTCGATCCCCTTTTCGAGTTACTCGCCGGTCGTCTGGAAGTACGACAAGAAGACCCGCACGTTCCTCCGCTTCTACAACACAACCCCTGACGTGCTCTCCAACGGGGTGCAGAACAGCGCGTCGAACGTCATCGTCCAGTTCGTGCACATCTACTACGGCCCGTGGGTCGAGAACTCGGAGGGAGCCCTCGAGGTCCAAGCGAACCTGGCCACACACGCGAGCGGCAAGGCGATCGTCCTACGCAACGGCGTCGAGATCTCCGGCCAGTGGTCGCGTGCGTCGCTCACACAGCCGACGAGCTTCACTACCACATCAGGTCAGCCGATCACGTTGCAGCCTGGAACCACCTGGGTCGAGCTCGTGCCGACAACGGTGAGCGTCACCACGACGCCGTGATTCACTTCAAGGTGATCGGCAGGTCGTCCGGGTCGATCTCGCACGCCGCTGTCGTCGTCGCTGTCGTCGCTGTGGTGTCCTTCGGCGCCAGCTGCTGGCGAACCCGGTCGTCGATCTCGGCCATGAGCTGCGGGTTCTCGCGCAAGAAGGTCTTCACGTTCTCGCGTCCCTGGCCGAGCTGCTCCCCCTCGTAGGTGAACCACGCACCGGACTTCTTGACCAGGCCCAGGTCGACGGCGACGTCGAGGAGCGAGCCCTCCCGGCTGATCCCGGTGCCGAACATGATGTCGAACTCCGCCTGGCGGAACGGTGCCGAGACCTTGTTCTTCACGACCTTCACACGGGTCCGGTTGCCGATGATCTCGGTCCCGTCCTTGATCGACTCGGTCCGTCGGATGTCCAGCCGGACCGACGCGTAGAACTTGAGCGCACGGCCGCCAGGGGTGGTCTCCGGCGAGCCGTAGAGCACGCCGATCTTCTCGCGCAGCTGGTTGATGAAGAGGGCGATCGTGTTGGACTTGCTCAGGGTCCCGGCAAGCTTGCGCAGCGCCTGGGACATGAGCCGCGCCTGGAGCCCGACGTGGCTGTCCCCCATCTCGCCTTCGATCTCCGCGCGCGGGGTGAGCGCGGCGACGGAGTCGATCACGATGACGTCGATCGCGCCGGAGCGGATGAGCATGTCGGCGATCTCGAGCGCCTGCTCCCCGGTGTCGGGCTGGGAGATGAGAAGGTCGTCGACGTTCACGCCGATCGCCCGGGCATAGGTGGGGTCCATCGCGTGCTCGGCGTCGATGTACGCGCAGATCCCGCCGTTACGCTGCGCCTCCGCGACGACGTGCAGCGCCAGGGTGCTCTTCCCGCTCGACTCGGGGCCGAAGAGCTCCACGATCCTCCCGCGCGGGAGGCCGCCGATGCCGAGGGCGAGGTCGAGGGAGAGGGCGCCCGTCGGGATGGCCTCGATGCCCAGGTCGACGTGCTCGCCCATCCTCATGACCGAGCCCTTGCCGAACTGCCTCTCGATCTGGCTGAGCGCCGTCGCCAGCGCCTTCTCACGGTCTTCAGCTGCCATCGCTCTGTCGTCTCCTTGTCGTGGCGTCCGGTCTGCAGTCGGCGACTGTAGGGATGGGGTGTCACAGACCTTACTAGCGAACGCGTGTTCGGTGTGGGATGGGACGCCCCGGCCGGTCACGGCGCAACCGTCGCCGTGAGGAGCGTCGTGTACCGGGCGCCGGAGTGGTCGATCTCCGAGCGCACGAGACGCACCTCCCGAACCAGCCAGCACGACTCGACCGGCACCCCGGCGAGCGACGCGGGCACGGCATGGCGGCCGCGGGCCCGGGCGAGGGTGAGATGCCCCAGGAACGGCTCGTCGAGCCCCGCGTCGGGGCAGAGGTCCCCGAGGGCGCGCCGCACCTCGCCGGCCAGCCCCTCCAACCCTTCGACGGGCACCCACAGGAGGGAGCGCCCTACGCGCCGGGTCGAAGGCCCGAGACGCGCCTCGGGCGGAGCCACGGCATTGGCCATCGCAGAGACGAGCGCGGCCTGCACCTCGCCGACCCGGGCGCCCGGGACTCCGCCGAGGAAGGCGAGGGTCACGTGCCAGTGCTCAGGGTTGGTCCACCGAAGCGCGTCGGAGGCCGGACGTTCGAGGGCCGACACGACGGCCCCCACCTCGGGCGGCGGCCAGACACCGACGAACAGGCGCTCCGTCGGCTCGCCCACGTCGGCACCGGCCTCCTCCCAGCCTGCCTGCTGTCCGCGCACGTGACGGCCCCTCAGTCCTCGGGCGAGTCGCCAGGGGCCGGGGCTGCTGCGCCGAGGACCACCTCGACGCCGGCGCCCGTGAGCGTGACCCGCGCGCCGGCCTCGCGCGCCAGGCGATCGAGGAACCCGACGGCGATCGACGCATCTCCCTCTTCGGCACGGACGAGGTCGTCCTCGTCGACGCCCGCGCGGGCGGCCAGCTCCGCTGCGTCGAGGCGGGTGGCCTTCCTCAGCTCCTGCACCAGCACGCCCAGCCTCTCTGCGAGCTCGGCTTCCGCGTACGCGGCCGCGTACATCGAGGCGTCCTCAGGGGGGAACCAGCGCCGCACGTCGCTCAATTTGGCCATCACCTGCTCCGTTCCCTCTCCCGCGCCCGGGATCTCACCCGCTCGAGCGCGCCGCGCGCACGGTCGATCTCGTGGCGCTCGCGGCCGCGCTGCTTGCGGAACGTCGTGAGCGCCTGCACGCGTCCCTCCGGGTCGAACGCGTACGTGATCCGCCGCGACCCACCCTCGCAGGTGAACCGCAGCTCGTGGAGGCCGCCGCCGAGGGCTCGGCTCTGGGGCATTCGCAGCCCGGGGCCCGAGGAGGCGAGCCGGTCGAGCGCCCGGTCGGCATACGCCCGGTCGCGCACGCCGAGCCGCACGTACCACCGCACCACCTCGTCGGAGAGCTCGACGTCCCACTGCGCCACGA